>NZ_CP118109.1 GCF_028747985.1 Paenibacillus urinalis | reverse complement strand
ATATTTGAGAAAGCCATAAGACGTCCGGGCGGACTGGCTGGCGTATTCTCAGAAGCATTCGAAGATATGACCGGTGGCATGCTCGGCATGCGTGCAAACGAGGCAGTAAAGAATGCGATGGAATCCGTTTTTAATGGTCCTCACGGCGGCAGAAATAAAATGATTCTAGGGGGCTCAGCCCTAGCGCTGACAGGTCTTATAGGTTACAATACACTTAGTGATAGCGAACCTGTAACGCATTACAATTCGCCAATAGTGGGTGCGGCAGATGAAGCTCCAAACTATGGTGGAGGCGTTCCGGCGCCAGCTATGCCAGGACTTGATTACTCCACACTTCCTTCAGGAGGAGCGAATATTCAGGTGTCGGCAAAAGGCAACAATCAGAATACCCAAGACTTCTCCCGCATGGTCAATCAAGGGATGCAGCAATCAAATTATCAAGGCGGTAAAGTCAATATGAATATCAGCCATACAGATAATACGAGCAAGCTCACCCGAAACTGGTATCGGGACAAAGTAGAGGAATATTCATAGGAGGCAAAGCATGGCAACAACGCTAGGTTATGACGATAGAGACGCCCTCTATGGCAGCCTGCGTGACCATTTCTTGCGGTTGGGGGATACACAGTTCTATGTTCCCCCGACTGCTATTAATGTTCAGCGGCGAATGAGACAAGAAAAGATTAATGTATTACGCGGTAGAGGAAGTTTTGTAAAAGGAAGTGGATATTCGGATCAAGTCATTACGCTGACTTTGTTCTTTCCGGATATCGTAAGTATTAATAACGAACTACGACCGCTACTAGCACAAGTTCGAAAATGCCCCTTCCTTCCAATTGAAAATATCTTGCTAAATAACACGTACAAGATTGATGCTGTTACTATTGCAAGTGTCAATGTACAATCCGTGTCGGGCTTTCCTCACTCGTTAGAAGCGCAAATTACGATGTATGCCTTCAATCCATTTGCCTATATTATGGATGACTCTGAGCGAACGTTTGATGAAATGTTTAACTGGCCATTATTCCGCTGGCATTATCAGCGCAATCTAAAACCAGATCCGGCCAATCTTATCATTTATTACGAGCCACTACAGACTGATTTAAACAATGAGTATATTTTTAAAGTTGCTTCTGAAGAAGACCTTCAATTCATCCGTAAATGGAGAAAAAGCCGTAACAAGCTTATTCACGCCTATCAAGAAGATATGGATCAGTCGGGTTTTAGCGAAGGTGACTATGAGTGGATCGACGGCGTGCCAATGCCTAAACGGACAAGTGAAACTGTCAGCTATGACGAAGACGGCCTTCCGGTATGGGAGGGTTCATTCAGGGATGAGAAAGATGAAGAGATATTCAGAGATATTATCGGAGAGATGTATCGAGGCGACCGAGAAAAAGATAAAGTCATTAGCGAGATGAATATCTTCATGGAGAACTGGGATATACCAGGGCTTACCTTGGAGCATGTAAGTGTAGGATATGAAAATGTAATTACACCAGTGCAGCTGCAAATGCACGAATCACCAACGCATGAATACCTAGGTTCACAAGACACGCTGTTCGTTCTTCAATTCTTTGCTGAAGATGATGAGGCTTTGGGCGCAATGACCTCACTTGTTCAGAGAACGAACTATCTGGCGCGCGAGTATCATCGTGAAGTATCCAATGGCTTCATTCAGTTCGACCATCAGATCGCTCGTTTGTTCGGCGCAAGATATATGATCATCGAAGATCTTCAAACGACAACAGTCGAAGGACAACCAGGAGCTCACAGGATTACGCTGACAATGAGTTCGTACAATCGGGCACAGCGTCGTATTGCAGAAACGGAGTGGCTTTCTAAGGGCGTAGACTGGCAAATCGGATGGGCAGATAGAGCTTGGTGGAATCTTGATGATAAGGCATGGCTTAGAGAAGATCCTTTTGGCGGATTCATGAGCTTAGACGTAAGAAAGAAAGCCGTATATGATCAGCAAGTCAAAGAAATGATGAAGGGCGTAGAAGTATATCCAGACCTTGAATTGCCCACCTATGCTCAAGTGGCTGCCGCAGGATTTGAAATCAGGAACCTGAATGACGGCATCTATGTTGATCCGGACTTCTTCCTCATCTATTCAGACCCGATAGACTTTGGAGAGCAGGTAGGCAAACTGTTTGACGAAGGAGAAATGACTGCCGAAGTAAGAGACTATATGGGCGGTAAGGGAGAGGTAAAAGGCAGCGCCATTATACCAGATGATAATACGGCAGCCGCGATTGAACGGGAAAAACTATTAATCAAAAATGCAAGTGCAATGACACCTGCACCGGATTCAACTGATACGGCAAACATGACAGCAGCTGATGTGGAGACAATTATCCGCAAGAAAGCCAAGGATCAAGGGCTTGATCAAAGACTTTGCGTAGCACTGGCCAAGTCATTCGATTCGAAGCTTCGGCAGTTTTACAGCGTGGGCGAAGGGGCTAACAAGGACCTTGGTGGTATCACGGTAACAGCAGCCAATACGCCAATCATGATGAATCAGGAAATGAAATACTTCAAAGATACGAATTACTTGCGTAATGCAAAGTATATTGGTGTCATGAGAGTAAGCCCTGTGATGGGCGAGCCAAACGGTCTGGCCAACAACATTGAATATAATGTGGAGCAAGGCATCGCTTCACTTAAGTACTATTTGGAACGTGCCTCAGTGCAAGCGCCAAACGATAATGTTGCGGCGGCATTCGGTCTTACGGACAAAGCTAGAACCAAATGGGTTAACGCATTATGTGCCTATCTTGGTTATGCAAGAGAATATAATTTGTTGGCAAGCTCCAATAAGAAAATGCCGGCAAATGTAACTACACTTATTAAGAAGATTCTAAAGAATATTGAAGCACTGCAGGTAAGCTCCACGATTGATGCAGATTACTCTAAGCTGCCGGTCGCAGATTATAAATCTGTTAGCATGAATAGTGCAGAGCCAACCTTTAAAGAAAAGATCCTCGACGAGAGTGATTTTATGGATGACCAGACAACGCTCAAGGAGATGTATCACGACACAATAAAGTATGATCGCAGAGGACGTCTGATACGTGCCTTTCCTACATTCTTTCTGATGTTTGTTGATGAGGGTCAATTTATGGGCGCTGTTAAGATGTCTGATCAGTTCTTCGGGTACCGAGCTGTAACAGATATCACCTATACGAATAGCCGAAAGCTGGCATCCAGTACACTCGTTATGGAAATGGCCAATGTGTTCGGCAAGCTCACGGATGCAATTAAGTCTACTGACTTGACGCATACCAGTACAGGCGACCTAATGCAGGCACTCTTCATTCCTGGGAACGCCGCAAGAGAAGCGGAAAGCAACCGGATTGGAATCGGACGAACAGAAGATCTGATGGGGAACTCCCGATACTCGGATACGTCTTGGTATAAGTCTATGTATCTGCGCACAGGAGCACGCATTCATTTCCGTATGGGATATGGAAGCAATCCAATGAATATGCCAACGATGATGAATGGTGTAGTCACACAGGTTCAGAACAATGGCGACACGGTTACTATTGTGGCTCAGGATGACGGAATTGAGCTAACGAACAAGCTGAAGGCGAAACCGGATGAACAGACCAGAGGGTTCATTTACAGCACACAAGAACCGACAGAAATCATCGACTCCTTGCTTACAGATAACCAAGGTGCGCTGATGAACTTCTATGCGAATAGATTAAGTAACGCTGCTTATGCTCAGCACTCCCTCGGGATTATGCATTTCGGGATGCCTGGCAAACCGATTAACTACTTCTGGCGGTGGGAGCTGGCAAATCGTCCTCAGAATGAAATCACCATGAACATCTACGAGACTACAGGACAGTACAAGCAGGAACAAAACGGCTTCTGGAGTAAGCTCGGGGATTTCTTCGGTATAGGCGATAGTGATGAAACAGGGATTAATATTAACCTCTACGATAAAACCGTATGGGATGTCCTTAATATCACAGCGTCTGTTGGAGAAGATTTTATTGTTGCAGTGCATCCATTCGATTTCCGAAATACCATTTTCCATGGTAAGCCATACTTCCCTATTGGATATGAGTACTTGCTCGTACCATCAGAAGAAGGGATCAATGCTGCTGAGAGCGACTATGGATTTAATCCTTTCAAATTCAAATTATCTGATGATGAATCCGACTTTGAAGGAATCCAGATTCTTCGTAAGCCATTCCGTCAGGTCCATATTTATGATAGCTGGACAAGCATCATTGATAACGGCATCACAGCTACGGATGAGAATATGTACACGGTGGCACAAGGGGTCTACTATGATGAAGGAAAAATGGATACAACAGATTTCATTTATGTAGATACAAATATCTGGCCAGAAAAACAACGCACGGCTCAGATTGACACTCAGCTCAATCTTCAAGGTGTTCGCCTGATAGAGAATATCCCTCTGATCGGACACTTCCTAAATAAACCGTTCAAGTGGTATTTCGATGAGTACACAGCAATTCGCATTGCGGCAGCCGGTTTGCGAGATATGGTCAAAGAGATGTATGACGGATACCTTACGGTAATGGGCGATCCATCCGTGAAGCCACATGATCAGATCTATCTATATGACACTTATACAGATATGAGTGGTCCGCTTGAAGTTAGAGAAGTCACCCACATCATGAATTTTGATGTCGGCTACATTACAATGATCAAGCCGGATGCGTGTGTAGTCAATTCGGATACCAAGATGACAAGGCTATGGATTACAGCAGGCTCGGCAGCCTTACAAGCTTTCACACTTATCTTGCTGAGAAACATGATGAGAAATCGGGGCTATCAAGGAACCATGCCAATCATGAACGCGCTTTGGGCGTCCACTAAACGTCGATATAATGCCATGATGGGTAAGTGGGATTCCAGCTGGATGAGGAGCAAAGCATCTTCACTCTATAAGAAGGCAACGGATGCGATCAATAGTAGCAACACGACAGACTACAAAGGTGGATCAGGTCCAATCTACGAGGTCGATCCTATCACAGGCGAAGTTCGCGAATACCATCCGGTATCTACCCAAATGAAAAAGAGATGGGAAAAAAGCGGACTATTAAAAGATTTGATGTCGAAAATCGAAGGCTTCACCTTTAAGGATGGCCAGAATCTCTTTGAGAAGCTGGACGGCGCTTTGTCTAATCGACGGTTTCTGCGATATGATAGAGTTGACTTAAATAAAATTGCTAAGCTGAAGAATATTGCCTCTGAAGCCGTATTCTCTTCGGCCAAGTTCCTTGGCAAGGGAGCCAAATGGGGGCGCAGAGGTGTTCAAGGTATCTTGGGTATCGGAGCTGCAGCTCTAGGTCCGGTTGGATGGATTGGGTTCGCTGTTGAGTTTGCCATAACAGAAGTAATCACCCGAGGAATCTCTGAATGGGTTGAGCGATTCTTGTTTACTCGACAGGCAGTTATTATTGCCACTCTTCGTAAAGAAGGGGTGGAGTTCTCAGCCGGCATCAACGGACACCAAGGTTCAGTCATTGGGGATTCGCCAGACACATGGCAAAGAATACTCACAGGGCCTGTAGGATCCGTCTTGCTTGGATTCCTTGGTGCAGATGTAAGCCGATACGGCGCAGTAAATGCTGGAAGCATGGATGACATGTACAATATGGCACTCGATTCTGGAACAAGCAATAGCCAGATTGACATGAATACATTCGCCAAAAACTTCTTTGAAGCTCATCGCAAACCGGTCTTATTTAATCAATCAGTTGCCGATCAATACGAGATCGACAGAAAAGAAGCCAGTGCTGCAATGCAAGGGCAGCTTGCCGAGAACGATGAAGAGAATGAAAGAGGCGCATCCTACCCAGAGGAAGATTCCGATCTACTGACGATGCAGGATTTGCAGAACGCATTTGGCGCAGCTAGCAATGCGGACGGAACAAGTTTTGAAACACTGGATTTAAATAAGCCAAGCGGCATATCCGCAGAAGCGATAGACAGAGCTTTTGCCGGGAAAGGAAAACTAGCCGGACTCGGCAAGATTTTCGTTGACCTGGAAAGCAGGATTCCTGCAGCTCCATCGCCATTGGCAGACGTAATTGAATCCCCAAATGAAGGCGGACGAGTAATCAATGCGCTCTATCTAGCAGCACACGCTGCATGGGAAACCGGCTGGGGAACATCACGAATATTTAGAGATAAGAACAATCTGTTTGGTTATGGGGCTTATGACAGTAGTCCTTACGAGAGTGCATATACCTTCGCAAGTCCTGCGGATTGTGTGAACTATGCAGCCAATAAGATTAAAGATAATTATCTAACGCCTGGCGGAAAGTACTATAACGGACCAACGCTTGAGGGCATGAATATCAAATATGCTACAGACAAGAATTGGGCTAAAGGTATTGCAGGTGTCATGGCGAAGATCGCTTCCTATGATCCGAGCTTCCAAGCTCCTTCGGTTGTGAATGGTGCACAGACTAAAGGAGAAAAGCCGGTCGTATACGGAAATGAAGGGAAAGCGAAGTATCGTCTAAAATCATCTTCCGAAGCGGCGGCTGCTTGTATCAATATTAAGAAGCAACCACTAACGAATATGAGGCTAACCATGGTGACTTCTTCACCTTATATCCGTCAAGCTAGTTACGATCTCCTTGAAGCACTAGGGAAAGCATATAAGCAGAAGACCGGAGAAACAATCTGCATTACGAGCGCGTTCCGTGAGGGAGATAAGAACTGGCATGGTACCGGCTACGGTGTAGATATTGATACACCAAATGCAGGATACATTGGAGGAAAGGTTCGATTTGCTAAGGGCAGTAAGGATAAAGAGAATCTAAGGGTTCTTTGTGAACTGGCCATTCAAGTCGGATTCGGCGGCGTCATTCATGGAGACGTAGATGTTATAGCCGAAATGAAATCGAAGTATCCAAACGTAACCATTCAACAGCGGAACGATCATTACAACCACTTGCATTTATCGTATCCGCGTTCGAATTAAGGAGTGACAAGCTATGCCAATGGAACAGGGGAATGTCAGCCGAAGAATCAGCCAACAGGGAACTGAAAGTGCTCTTGATAAGAGCACTTCGGGGCTGATCGGCTATGTAACAGAGTATTATCCGAACGCTTCTAGTATCTCAAAAGAGCTCAGGCATACCGTTGATATTGATGTGCCTAACGGAAGTCGGACGATTAAGTATTATGGAGTGCCATGCTTTGTGTATTCTCAAGGGGTCATTGATAAAGGGCTCGAAAAGAATGATAGGGTATGGGTTCAATTTATAAATGGCGATCGCAAACAGCCAATCGTCACAGGATACTATCGAGAGCCAGGGCAGCTTGATCTCTTCTGGAATAATCTTAAGTTTCGTGTATCCGACTTCTTTAGTAGTTTGGGGGTGTAATGCATTGCAAAATTGGATGGCTAAGCTAGAAGGTCTTATGATGAGCAGTGATCAGAATATTGATGAAATGGTTGAGCAATCATCACAAGCTAAAAATGCAGATGTAGGTATTATCAATGACACGTCCGGCGCTGGGATTCTAGCGCGGGACAATGGTGTTTTAGAGGGTTTTTCGTATTACAATCTCGGATTCAGGCTTGATCCTGCAACGATGACTTTTGGCATGTACGCGCCCAAGATTCGAATGTTCACAGACGACTTTAAAGTAGTCAGCGGATCGCAGGAGTTCAATCCGATTAATGACGAATACGAAGAGATTCTGAACATGATAGGCGGGAATAACAATGGCGAAATATAACGAGAAGGATATCTCTTTTTACGGAGAAGGCATAGATGGCGACATCATAGCCGGTCAACCTGATGCAGATGGTCTAGTCGATCTGCTTATGACTGCTGACTATGAATCCGCACGTCAGGATATTAGCAACCGTGCCCGTACACAGACCGGAGATTGGCGTTCTCACCCTCAGATAGGCGGCGACCTAGAGTTGCTAGAAGGAGAGCCAAACACGCGAGATACGGCAAACCAGGGCGTCTCACAGCTGCTGCAGACTTTAACTTATGATGGAAGATTTGCTGCAAGCGATGTTGAAGTTAGGGCGGTACCGATCGATATCTATACTATCGACTTCTTTTGTTTTGTTGACGCTGGAGAAGATGCGCCGATCGTTGTAAACCAAAGCACTGATCTATAAGGAGGTGAAAAATAAATGGCGTTAATTAAACGTACTGCAAATGAAGTTCTTTCAGATGCAATGACAATACTATCAAGAAATACGCCAATAACGAACTATAAGCCAGGAGCCATTGCACGAGCCCTATTGGAGTCCATGAAGGATGAGTTTCCTAATCTGTATGACTTTGCGGAAGAAACATTAAACATGGGCTTTCTAAGCAAGGCTGACGATGAGTACCTTGATCTGATCGGTGCATTATTCAGCTATCCTCGTCGAATGGTTGAGACGGTAAACAGTGATGGCTCAATAACCACAGCTCCACTTGATAAAGAGACGTACCGGTATGAGATATCTCAGCAAGTGCTTGTTGCAGCTTCGGGAAATTATGCGGCACTTCGCTTAATTATCCTGACAGTGCCGGGAGTGGCCGACTGCATCGGAAAAGAATACACGCACGGCACAGGAAGCTTTAGCTTTACAATTATCCCGCAATACGGATTTAGCTTGTCTCAGATCATGGCTGGTGTAGAGGATGCAATTGATAAGACAAAATGTTTTGGTATTCGACCAAACATAGTTTTCCCTGCATCAGTTAACTTGGAGTTAAGGCTGCAAATTAGCTTTAGCGATCTGGCAACTACATCTGAACGAGAGCAAATTCGAATCAGTCTTAGAGGCGAATTGATTAAGTATTTTGGCAATTTCGATCTAGGCCAAGGATTTGTTTATAACGATTTTGTTCAGCAGGTGATGGACATTGACAGAAAAGTGGCAGACTTCACAGTTCAGAAGTTTTACCTGAATGATGAACCTGCTTTGCTTACGAATCAAAGCATCCTAGAAGATGAGCTATTAACACCGATAGACATCGTAATAGAATAGGTTGTTTGGTTCGGTATAATGTACTAAACTAAACAGAAAGGTGGAATATACATGGCGATCCATCGCATTCGTGTAGAGCAGGTCCGGTCACAAGATCCGGAGCAGAGCAGCTTAGCTGAGCAGTTAAATGGGATTGGAAAACCATATTATGAGTTTGTTACGCCCCAATCAGGACAGAAAGATATTCCCGTAGGCAAGCCATATCAGCCTGGCGATGGAGAGTTGCTTGTCTTCCTCAATGGTCAAAAGGCAGTCCCTACTGTTGACCCTGTACTATTCAATGGCGACTACGTTGAATTTGATCAGAACACGATACGATTCCTAGAGCCACTTGTAGACGGTGATATAGTCGAGCTTCGCATGGCAGGCAAAGGGCAGGGTGTTGCATATGTAGTCGATCATTTCCATGCCTATCGTGAGAAACCAATCGGTGTCATAGATGGAGTGAACAAGATATTTTTCTTGAGCCGAACGCCAAGAGACAATACAGAACTGGTGTTTTTAAACGGCATACTGCGTGACCGTGGGGAAGAAGAGGACTATGTGATCGAAGGAAACAAGATCACTATGGTAGAGGCGCCCCCGATAAATGCCAAAATTCTTGTGAACTACGACTTACTATATGTGAACGCATAAGGAGGGAATAAGCAATGGCAACTACTAAAATATTACGAGAAGACCTGGCGTTTGAGATTCGACAGCTTCTGGTGGATATTGAGAACTCTCGTTTCGGCAAAGAAACCCTTGCGGCTAAGATTGAAGAACTTGGATTGGATATTACAGTCGAGAGATTGGATGATTCCTACCAAGCTTTAATTCAAGCCCTGGTCGATGATAAAGAGTCTACCGGAAAGAACGTCATAGAGCGTATTGAAGATTTAACTGCAGGTACAGCTGACGTTCAAGACCTAAAGACAAAGATCAATATGCTTGGTGAATACGGTAATTTCAATGAGGTATTCAGTTATGATACAAGCGGTAACGTGAATAAGCATACCGTCACAGGCGATGTAGCTTTCACGATTGATTATGTCTATACGGATGCTGCTAACGGTATCTTGAATTATTCGGAGAAAAAGTATACGGATCCGGGCGGCAAGAACGTGACGATCAAAAAGATTTACAATTATGATTCTGCCACTGGGAACATCACAGGTATTTCAACAACTACCACAATCGTATAAAGGCGGTGGACACCAATGGATATTATTTCACTTGGTAAAGCAACTCAAGCAATGAATCAGATTAAAGAGCTAAGTGAGAGCATTGTTGCGCCTCAAGCTGAAAGCCACTTCCCAACCGTCGATGCACGGTTGGATTGGCTTGAGGCACAGGCGGCAAAAGCAAAGGCAATTAGTTCAAAAAGCGTGGATCTTTCTAGTGGCATGTTTAATGGAGCGGAATATAGCTCAGGCGCTCTTCGACTAAAAAAAGCTGGCGAAATCATCGGAGAAGGTTATGGCCCATCTTGGGATGTTGTAAATCAAACTATTTTCGCCTTTGGAAATTCTATTACTTTTGATGCTGGAGTAGATCAAAAAAAGCGGATAGAAAAAGTTTGGATAAATGGTAGCACCTACAACTGGAATGGAATGAGCTATAATTTACAATCATTTAAATTGTACGGATCGAATGACAATGAAAACTTCGACTTGCTTTACTCTGGAAACCAGAACGCATCAGCAAGCTATGATCATGTTTTTGTAAATGAGAACTACTATCGATACTACAAAATGGCTGATATGATAGGGTACAGCGGCTTGACTTACAGGATCGCCCTCAGAAGTGTAAAAATGTATGAGAGAGCTATCGCAAACACTTATCTGTCTAAAGGAACATGGGAGTCCGAAATCTTGGATCTTGGAGAAGGATGGCTTTCTACTTTAGAAACCATAAGGCAGGTTGTCGGCATACAAGGATTAATTGCAACACCACCAATGACAGCAATATCTAATGAAGTTGGGACAATTATTGCAAGCTCATCTTACTTTGGAAATGCTGCACTCATTGAGGCATTTGACCAGGTTGAAAGTGCAATGGGATGGCAAGGAGCAGGCACAACAAATCAATGGCTTGGATTCAGATTCACAAAGCCGATTGTTATTAATGAATATCGAATGGTTACAACCCGAAACGACCAAATGCATCGTGCTCCAAAAAGTTGGCGTTTTGAAGCTAGCAACGATGGAACGAATTGGATAGTGCTTGATGAACAAGAAAATCAAACAGGTTGGGCATATCTTGTCTCCAGAGACTTTAAGGTAGATAATTCTACAGCATATACTCATTACCGGGTGTACTGTTTTAACAACAACGGCGGAAGTTCCTATACTAACATCGGAGAATTAAAGCTCATTGAAGGTAAAGGTGAAGTTGATATTCAAGTTGCAGGCTCTGAAGACGGGATAAACTTCGATTCATATCAGCCAATTACAACGATGCCTCAAACTAAGTTTGTAAAATTTAAAGCCAGCATCTCTGCTGGAGCAGCGCAAGGAGAAACTACCTCTTTTGACTTCAACCAGTCTAGCGATCAAAACAAATTCACCCTCAATGATCAAACAATTGCTGATGGAAAGTTGCAACTAAAAACCTCTTATTCAGAAACTATGAATCAAGAATCCGTCACAGAAGGTGGAGCTATCTATTCTGCAATAATAGATAAGACGGCATTTAAGTCTATAGAGAAAGTGAGTGTGAAGTGATATGGCAGCGCCAGCAACAACAGGTCTGTTGAGAACAAAAGTGGCCGAAATGGAAATAGGGGATTATATTAAGTGCGGATTACAAGTGAACCCCAGTAGAATATTTAATCACTTAGGGAAAATTGACGAATTAAATGACGGTGCCGGGATTAATAAAGAGATGCCTTTGACTGGATTAACTTACTCATCAAATGGTGTCGATGCTCATATAGGATATTTTTATTTTATCAAAGTCTCCAAGGGGCTCCTTATTGCGGATAGGATTTGCTTAACAGGCCAAACCGGAAGCTGGAATGATCTGAATAAAACAAAGCATATAGAAGGGGTTCCATGGAATAGTGGAAATAATATCCCTGTGATGACCAGTAATACTGTGCCTAGTGGATTGGCAAGTGCCAGCAGTGAATGGGTTGGACAACCCGCGTTTAAAGCCTTTGATGGCAATATTTCGAATGCAGGCAATGCTTGGGTGACTAATTCAACAATAGGCGGATGGTTACAATATGATTTTCCAGAGCCTAGGGTTATTACAGGATATGCAGTATGTCCTCAAATTTCAAATCTATTAAGAAGCCCTAAAGACTGGACATTTGAAGCATGGGATGAAACTGAGTCAAGATGGGTTATTCTCGATCAACGAATTGGCATTATTGGGTGGGCGAGCAATGCATTCATGAATTTCTCATTTGCAAATAAAAAGGTTTATTCCAAATATCGAATTAATGTGTCTGCTAATAGTGGAGATGCTACATATCTCTCTATTCAAGAGATGCAGCTATTCGAAGTCTCAGGAGTAATTAGAACACTTACAGGTGGAGTTGCCTTCGCGGATTCTGAAGGAAATAAAGCTTTAACTGAACAGAATCCACCACAGGGAGCTTGGCCGACCAATAATGAATGGGATCGCTATATCACAAAATATCCAGAGAGCCGAATACAAGAAGGTAAAACGTTAAATGACATATTTCATTTTGCTGAATGTATGACATGGACACAAGACACCGGTTCTGACGGAATAAGCTCAGGATCAGCAGCTAGGAGAGTTATAAGAGGCGGATCTAATGGGGTCGCTTTCTATAACACTTATAGTTCTGATAATGCCAACATTCAAGTTGGATTCCGTCCAGTGCTTGAATATAAGGAGGTGTAATATATGGCAACAATAGGACAAACATTAACTGCTCCAGAAACAGGATGGAAACGTATTGACAATACAGATAGTAAATTTGTTTTGTCTGGAAGTTGGGGAAGCTCAACTAATGAAGGTCATTACGGTGGATCCGGGCTATATAATGGATCAGCTAATGCGAATGCGAAGGTATCCTTCAGATTTTATGGGACTAAAATAAGATGGATTGGCTACAATTCGAACACAGAAGATTATCATGAATCAGTAAAAATCACTATAGATGGTATATCTGAAACATTTAGCTCCGTAGGGGGTAGCACTTTATTTCAGGCATTACAGTATGAAAAGAATGGGCTTCCTTTAGGCTTCCATACCGTTGAGGTTAGTGCGGACTCTATTGCTAAGTACTTCTATTTTGATGCTATTGATATTGATGAAGGTGGATATTTAACGGTATTGATTGGTGGCCAATTAACCAGCCCGGAAGCTGGATGGAAGCGTATAGAGAACAATGATCCGCTTATTCAATATGCTGCCAATAGAGTATCAAGTGATATTAACTATAATGCAGGTACAATAAAATTTAGGTTTTCAGGCTCGAAGCTCAGACTTTTATATAATTATAATGTTTTCGATGTCTTAGATATTGATGGAGTAGAATATGAACTGCTTCCGGCTGCTAATGAGTCAAATAAAGTAGTATTTGAAATACTTGATCTCACCGACTCAAATCATGTAGCAACAATTACAACCCACACAGGGAGTGATTGGTACTCACAGTTTAATGCGTTTGATATTGATGGAGATGGCAGCATACTTCCTTTAATAGGAGGAGCGCTAACTGCACCGCAGGATGGATGGAAGAGATATGATGATCAGTATCCAGGTTTTAAATATAAAGGGAGCTGGACTGCAAATAGCGCAGGAGATACAGGAGCATACAAAGGTGTAACCAGAGTCTGCAATAACGCATCTGTAGACACAGATGTAATATCATTTCGTTTTACGGGCGATCGCATTCGCATTATTGCTAAAACAAACACTGAACATTCAAATAATGTGATAGTTCGAATAGATGGTGTCGAAGAGGTTTTCTCTATTAGAGATACACTAATGCAACAAAGACTAGCCTACGAGAAAACTCTCTCTGACAGTAATGAGCATGTAGTTGAGATTACAGGGACGGGCTTAATCGTCTTTGATGCTGTTGATATTAAAGCTGATGGCCGCCTTCTACATCCAGATGAAGCAACCGATGTTGCTAATCTTGAAGTAGGCAAGCGCATAAGATGTAATTACGTTGTAACGACCAGCGGGACGGTGGGAGCGTTTAGTAATCTCGGGAAAGAGACAGGCGATTTCCTAGCGCCATCTGGCCCATCTGTGCCAAATGGAGACTTCTATTTCATTATGGTTGAAGATTGGAATGGCAAGAAGATTCTTATTGCAGACCGAAATATTCAAACTAATATTACATGGAATGAATTAAATAGCTCGGGCGTTGCCTCTGGAAGCGGTGTTAAGGCGCTTGTCTCTGATAATGGCAGCGAAGGCACAGTGCGTTTAATGACTGGGGGTAATAGTTCTGCCAATAAAGATAACCAATGGGATATATATATCGTCAACTCTTCATTAAACGGGGCAATTACAGCCGGAGATAATAATGTTTGGAATTATGGTGTTTATGGTTCATGGACTTCTACAACTCACAACAACAGTGCGACCTACCGAACATTGAGAGGAGGCGGCACTGTAACTGCAATGGGCGCATCAGCTACGTCTAGTGCTGCACCGGGATTTAGACCAGTCTTAGAAATCGAGCCGCCACCTATCATTCAAAAGTTCCTTATACAAGATGGAGAAGAGATTAAAACATATTCTCCTGAATCTGGGTGGATTGTAGTTGGACAGGCGCCTGCTACTCAAGAAATGTTTGATCAAGCCATGGAATCTTTTAATCAGGCCTTCGTTAAAAAAACAAGTATTGATGCAGCATACGATACCCCTACTGCCCATGGAGGCGGGTTTATAAAGCAGGCTGTTGTTAATAAAGCAGGAGTAACTATCAAGAATGCAAACATCTAATAGATCATAAAAAGGAGCGTGACATAAATGGCTACAGGACGATTTTCGTTCTTTATAATGGAAGATGGCTCTGTAATGGCGGCCGGATTGAATAGTTCTGGCCAGCTGGGGACTGGCGGCACAGGGTCAGTAAATTCAACCCCTATCAAAATTGGAATTTCAAACGTAAAGCAAGTTTCTTTTTCAGACGCCTCTACGATGTTTTTGCTGAATGATGGAACTGTAAAGGCAACAGGGCTTAATGGCAATGGACAGTTAGGTATTGGAAACACTGCAAATCAACTTTCGCCTGTCGATGTCCAAATTTCAGATGTAAAGCAAGTTTCTTGTGGAAGTTATCATACAGTATTTTTGATGCAAGATGGGACAGTCAAAACCGTCGGAATCAACGGAAACGGACAATTAGGAATTGGAAATACACAAAATAAAACAATCCCTACAGATGTGGCCATCTCAAATGTTAAGCAGGTGTCTTGTGGCGCAACGCATACAATGTTCCTCATGGAAGATGGTACGGTAAAGGCAACAGGTTATAACAGATATGGAGAGCTAGGTGTTGGAAACACGCTGAATCAATCGAACTCTCCCATTGATGTTCCAATTTCGGGTGTCAAGAAGATAGCATGCTATAACAATAGAACAGTATTCTTATTAGAAAATGGAGACGTAAAAGGTTGTGGATATAACTCAAATGGACAGCTGGGGGTAGGAGGCGGCACACAGTTTTTTCTTGTTGATATTCCTGTATCAGGAGCAAAAGATATTGTATGCGGATTTTATCATACGATGTTTCTTATGGAAGACGGCACGGCAAAGACATGCGGATATAACTCAAATGGGCAAATGTCAATTGGAGATACTGGTTCAAGCTATACAACTCCTGTAAGCATAGAGCTTTCTGGAATCAAGCAAATATCCTGTGGAGATATCCATACTGCGTTTTTGATGGAAGATGGAACTGTAAGAACAACAGGGTTTAATAACAATGGACAGCTAGGATCTGGTAATACAACAAGCAAAATACGTGCAGCAGAGATTCCTCTTTCCGGAGTTAAATCACTTTGGGAGCAGATAATTGAGATTAAAACAAAATTCCTGATCGCAGAAGATAATCAAATTAAAGGGTATAGTCCTGATCTAGGATGGTTCGTTGTTGGAGAGTCACCAGCCACAGAGGAACTTTTCCTAGATAAAGGGATAGACTCAATTTCAGATATATCATCAGTGTTATGGAATGAACTGAAAGATAATTTCAGTATACTTCAGTACTCCTCGGAAGAGACAAGAGAGGAAAAAATAATATTTGAAGCGGAGCCCTTTACTCCATTTGATCAGCTGAGAGGCGAAGCAAAGCTGCTAATGTGGACGGATGACACGAGTGCTAAAAGGACGGTTAGTATAGAAGCAGTTCCTCATGGAAAACTCATAATGCCAGCAGGCGATATGTTAATCCCTACTGAAGGCTTAAATTCTATTAGCTTAAATGCTGTGGGAATAAAAGCCATTGCTAGTGTTGATCAAGGGCAAACATGGAAAGCATGGGATGGTTCGAACTGGATCACAGTCGCAGCTGATCTTCCGGGGGTTAAGACAAGCGGAATGACATCAGAGTCGTTCAACAGTCTTACCGGTGATCAGTGGAATATGTTGATTCAGTCTTCAAATACAATCCGTTTCGCTTACTATCTTGAAATGGAATCCTTACAGGATGAAGTATACGCAGACGAAATTAGTTTTACAGCTAATGCTATCACAACTGTAACGCCTTACATTGAGTCGATAAAGGTGACTTATGATGAGCTTACAATTAAAGGGCGCTTAGAGGATTTGGAGCGAATCAACACAATTAACATGGCAAAGCTCAATTTCAAGAGCAATGCTTTGCTTGCTATAGAAAAATACAAGCTGCATGATCTAGTTATCGATACATTCGATACAAACACTGGCGTAGATGAATCGCTGACCACAGCCGTTTATGATACAATTAACAAAGAATATGACGGCAGCGGCATTGTAGTTATGCCGATCGAAACTCTTCCTGCATCAAGAACTAGTCTGGTTATCATTCCGGACGGATCAGCCACAGTCACTTACGCTTTCTCTTTAGACGGCGGAGAGACCTGGGTAAATGCAGGAGCGGAACAAATTATTGATATCTCAGCAATGAGTGGTAATAGCCTGCGGATTAAAGCAACAATTCCTACTGGTGCATCATTGCAAGGCATTGCATATTCTTGGGCGTAGGGTTTATCCCTACCCCTTATCTTACTTCATAAAAGAGGTGGCATGAGTGGATATTATTTCGTTGCAAAAAGCGAATAAGGCCAAACGAGAGATGAATAATCTTTCAAATCGAATAGGTGCAGAAGTCCAAGATATTTATGCTAATGCCAAGGAAAGACTTGAAGCGTTAGAGGCGAAAAGGATCGGATCAGATGAAGGAATCTATACAATTCAATCTGATGAGAAATGGAAAGATGCAGAGCTTACTAATGTCTCTGTTGCAGATGGCGTCTTAACAGGAAAGGGAACGTGGATTGGCGATATTGAATTGGAAGATGCAGTCCAACTTGAGAAAGTAAGCATCCAAACAAAAGTTGTACCTGAAGGTGAGTATACTGCATTAATTCCTAGTATGACTTCGAACACCGCCCCTGCACCACTAGTGGTTACACAATCAAGCGGAACAGGATACAGTATGTTTAGTGACGTTTGGAGATCTGCGTGGAGAGGAAGTCCATCTAACTCTTTTGTTACTATTGATCTTGGAGAAGAAAAACTCATCACTCAATATTCTATGTCCACGGGCACTGAGAATACGAGCGGGACTTTTTACGCAGATAGAATGCCAGGGTCTTGGAGATTTGAAGGAAGTAATGACGGGAATACTTGGAATGTGATAGATGCTCAGACAGCGACTACAAGCGACTGGGGAGGATATCGAGACAGCTGGTTTACTGCAATTGTCAGAACGTTTAATTTCTCTAACAGTATTAAATACCGGTATTACCGTTTCTATTTTGAGAAAGCAACATCTTCTGCAGTTACAACTCTGATTATTGGGCGGACGCAGCTTTATGAAATGGCTGAAACACTGCCTATCTTTGTTGAAAACGACTTTACTAGTGCAGTTATTTACACTGATACTGGTGAAGGATTTGTGCCGATCGGAGAAGCTGGAAGTATCGAGTCGAAGTTCAATAAGAAGTTTAAGGTGAAAATTGAAGCACCAACAGATAAAAGCCTTAGCTTAACTAAGCTCTCTATTTTATATAAGTCAAAGCCAATCAATACTATCATTTCTGAAACGGAAAAGAAGACGGCCATTAACTTAAATAAGCATAACCTTCGCGTATCAGCCCTTCTCAATCAAAGTCGGTATAAGCTGACAGACATGATCGTTGACGACTTTAGAGATCAGTCAGGGGTGGATAAGGAAAGCTCAATCAATGTGACTTATGATGAAGCATTGCATAAGTACACAGGTGGGGCGGGAAGCGCTGAATTAATAACAATAGCCGAAGTTCTCGATGCCAAACCTACTTTCGTGGTTGTCGCACAATCTGGATCGGTTAAGGATAGCGAAACCTATGTTCTTGATTTAACTAAAGGCACGTTTGAGAATACAGAGCTAGTCGATGGCAGCATTCAATTGAAACGTGCACCTGCCAGATAAGGAGGCTTAAAATGGAAGAATATATGGCTTCGGGATCCTGGACTTCAGAAGTAATCGATCTAGGCGATAATTATAAATCATACATGTCACTGAATCCGGTTATTTCAATTCCTGACGGTTTTGATAGCCCAGCGAAAACCAATGTTTTGATAGCTGACTCTCCAGATGGAATCCAGTTCTCTGATTTTAGAGCAGCTGACTCAGGTATTGCAGTGCAGAGATATATTCGATTTAGAATAGAATTATCACCTGGTGTACTCATAACCGGAAATACCGATATTGACTCAGTAACATTTAAGGATGAAGGCCTTTCTGATTTGAATCTACATGACATCGGACTGAAGACAACGAATGGCATCATGAAAAGGATATTAGATATTGATACTGTTTCTGAACATGATTCTGGTGTGAATGCTATAGGTGTCTCAGCTTTCCTAAACGAATCAACTATAATTTTAAAAAGAATCGTGGGAATCTCAGCAGTCGAATCCAGTAATCAACCTGAAGAGATATCTTCAAGCGGCAGCAGCTATTTTATAAAAGGTGATTACTAATTAAAGAGGGGGATTTTTTATGGCGCATGCTTCTAACTTTATTCACTTAATTAATAAAGATAATAAAATTGTTTCTGCGGGACAAAATGATAAAGGTCAGATTGGTAACGGAAGTGGCGGTAACTTAACAGTATTCAGCGAGAATACGAGAGCGCCAGGTGTGAAGTTCATTAAAGTGTCTATGGGAATCAACTTTGCAATAGCTTTAAGTGAAGATGGAAACCTATATGGAATGGGTGACAACGTTTTAGGTCAGCTTGGAAAAGGAACAACTATTAATAATGGCACGATAGCTATTATTCCTACCATATCGGATGTAATAGATATAGCATGCGGATCAAATTTTGCATTGGCGATTACAAGAAGCGGAGAGGTTTATGCAACAGGAAACAATAATAATGGCCAACTAGGTTTAGGTCATAGAAACAATGTAACAACTTTTAGTAAAGTTCCTCTTCCTGAAGGAATGACAGCTAAAAAGGTAGCATGCGGTGTTTCCGCATCCATACTTCTCCTTTCAGACGGATCTATTTATGGTGCTGGAAGCAACACATATGGATTTTTGCTTAATTCTGTATCAGCCAATAATAAATTTATCAAAATTCTGGAGGCTATAGATGAAGATATTAGGGAAATATTTACTTCGAACTATAGTGGATTTTATATTAATTCCCAATCGGAACTTTATGGTTGGGGGCATAATACAAACGGAAACTTAGGCACAGGCGATACAGTAAATCAAACCACGCCTATCTTAATTGATGTAGATGTGAAAACGGTAGATGGATCCTTGTACAATACGGTTTATGTTAAAAATGATGGGAGTGCTTGGGGTACAGGAAGTAATAGTAGTGGAAGCTTAGGTCTGGGTGACAGCGAAAAGAGATTAAGATTTGAGCAGATTAATAGCTTGTCGAATATAACTCAGGTTTTTTTGGGAACCGTCGCATCTTATTTTCTTCAAGACACGCTGGATTTGTATGCGGTAGGGTCACAAGTATATGGCCAACAAGGGACGACTGCTACGTCGGACGTTTTGACGCCAATAAAACGAAATGTACAAGATATCATGATACTACCGAATATCTCAAAGCCTAAAACGTATCCTGTAAACCAGCCGGCAAGATTAATTGCTACTTGCGCTCCGCAAAACGGAATCCAAAACTTAAAGATTAAAGGAATCTATCCAAACGGAACAACTGCAAAGCTTTTAATCTCTTCAGACCAATCGATCTACAAGAGATATGATAAAGCTAGCGCTCAGTGGGTGGAAACCAGCCTTGATGAAATCGAAACAGTCGGCATGACTATTGCCGATGTTGAAAGTCTTCCTCCAGAGCAAGTGCAATGGCTAGTTGGTATTACGTTCTATGTGGCCATTTCATTGGCTACAAGCGATCCAAGTACTACGCCAATCTTTAGCGGGATTGATGCTTTCATTGATCTAAATGCTTCGACTCCTGTAGTTGCTTCAGTTACAATGGACTATTCTGTTAAGGAGCCAAAAGGACCACAATACTTTGTCTCCATAGATGACGGAGAGACATGGAAGGAAGTAAATCCAGACGAGTTGACTAATACGAGCGATCTGTCAGAAGGCAAAGAGCTAAAGGTTAAAGCAGTATTGGATAATGGATTAGAGCTACACGGACTTTCTTATTCATGGGTGTAATGTGTTACACTCTTTTAAAGAGGTGAAATGAGTGGACTATTTTGAAGGCTCAGGAATATGGGAGTCAGAGGTCATTGATCTTGGGGATAATGTTTCGAAGATCGATCGGTTTGATGCAGTATCTGGCGGATCAGGAAAGATTGGAGTCAGTGTGGCTACATCAAAAGATGGCATCCAGTTTGGTGAGCATGTGTCTATTGATACAGTACAGCTGGAAAGATACATTAAGGTAAGGCTTGCCCTCACAGGATTCAGAGAGATTGTCGCCATGGCGAATGCATCTGCACCGGAATTTGATACTGGTGAGATACAACGATCCGGAAGTACACTTGAGCTTAAATCAAGCAATGAAGATATAGGCTTAATAAGGAGAACTCCCGTGAAGCAATTGGAATACTCAAATGAGGAAGTAATCTTATACTCATATAGGACAGTTAATAAATTCCTATTAAGGTCACATGAATAGAAGGAGCAACGGAAATGGCTAATGCTAGAGGCAGTTATTTTGAAGATATTGATGGCCAGTTATGGTTTGTTGGAAATAATAGTTACAGTAAAGGAATGTTTGGGTGGGCAACTGGAGGCTCGATTGCTGTCCCAACATTAATTCCTTATAAGCCAAGGCAAGTATCAGCAGGCCCCAATCACACATTACTCATTATAAATGATAAACTTTATGGGGTGGGTCTTAATAATAACAATGCTAATGGCATATTCTTGGAGCAAGGCCAACAGCAATATAGCGTCATAACAGAGATAATGGAAGGCGTCAAATATTGTGCAGCCGGAACAGATTGTTCCTTTGCTATTAAAGAAGATAATTCTTTATGGGCTATGGGATTTAATGGCAACGGGGAATTGGGGCTGAATCATACTAGCAGTGTGCCTACATGGACTAAAGTAATAGATGGCGTTCATAAAGTTTATGCAGGACCTGGCTTTAGCTGGGTAATAATGCTTGATGGAAGAGTAATGGCCTCTGGATCAAATTTGTTTAATAGAATAGGAGATAGTGCGCCCAATCAATTCACAGAAGTATTCCCTGAACTAAAAGAGAGAGTAAAAGAAATATCGCCAGGACTAAATCATTCATTGTTTTTAACGTTTGAGAACAAATTATATGGATGTGGAAGTGGATATGGGCTAGCATACGGAACAAGTGCTAATTCAGCCAGCCTCGTTTATATGAAAGATAATGTGAAAAAGGCAGTTGGAGGATACAATAATACTATTGCTTTAGATCTAGATAATAAAGTGCATACAACGGGCAACAACACCCAAGGCACGCTTGGCATTGGTAATTTAACTAATTCATTAGTCTGGAATGAAATGATTATGGATGAGGACGGCACCCCGCTGCCTCCAGCATATGATATTGATGCAACATCACAAAACGGTGCTTTCTTAGTCATCACTGATTCAATGGACATTTATTTTACAGGACGTATAGCCATGAACGATATAGAAAACAAAACAGGTTATCCGGCAATGCTGCAAGATGAAAGTAATACGAATTTCCTTAAATTTAAAAATGAGATTAAGGATTTGATTTACACAATAGATCAGCCGTTTAAGATTATCGGAACCTGCAATCTTCCGAACATACGAGGACTTGAAGCTCAAGAATCTGTTTCAGCCTCCACCGGCATTCGATACTTCCTATCTACAGATAAGGAAACCTGGAAGAGATTTGATGTGGAAAGTGAAACATGGATTGATGCTCCTATCTCTGAAACAGACGTCAACGATGTAGCAGCCAAGGGGATGACATCCGAAGAGTTAAAGGCTCTTACAGCTGAACAGCTGGCTCCATTCGATGGAATCACCTTTTATGTAGCAACAGTCATGTGGACGACAAACGAGAAGATATCTCCTTCTTTTCGAGGTGTAGATGCTTTCGTTGATATGAGTGTCGCTACTCCGACAGTTCAATCTCTATCTTTGGAAGCAGAATTAACGAATCCAACAAGTCCGGGATACTATGTTTCCAGAGATGATGGAACCACATGGAAAGAAGTAACTCCAGATGAGCTGACGAATCTTTCTGATCTACCGGAAGGTAACGAATTAAAAATAAAAACGATTCTTGAAAACGGACTTGAATTATACGGCTTATCTTATTCTTGGACTTAAGGAGGCATTAAACGATGGATGTAATTAGTTATGGAACGGCCAATAAGGCAGCCTCAGATGAGAAGAAGATGAGGAACACCACACTCGGGGTAGGAGTCCAAGGCGACTACGAGAGTGTAAAAGAGCGTGTTGATATGCTGGAAGACTATATTCAGAATGTAGTGTACATGGCAGACAAGCTTATCATTCAAGATGCCGTCAACATTATGAAGGCAAATGCTAAGCTCAATGTCATTGCTCAAAGCAAACGATATAAGCTGACCAACATGGTCTTCGAAGACTTTCTGGATGCTTCAGGTATTGATGCTAGCAGAAGCTCAAGCTATAAACTGGATGCAGCACTCGGGGAAGTAACTCCACAACTTGGATCAGTCGTACCATGGACAGCTAAATGGGAAGGTGATGTTTCTCCTACTACCCTTGGATTCACAGCATCCAATGCAAGATTCGAAGTGAATCCCGATGGTACAACGACAGTAGTTACCACCACAAGTTGGATATCCGGGAATGCCACGTTAAGAAGAAACCTTACTGCTTCTCGTGCAATAACAGTAAAACTCAGAACAAAAGGCCAGCCAGAGGGCTTCTTGGAGCTAACAATTTGTTCTGCAGAAAGGGCTAATGTAGGGAGTTTCTATAGGATTAGAGCGAATCCAAATGGATCTATTACCCTCGGAGCTAATACAATACTAGCCCCTGCCGGAACATTTGATGCGACGAAAGAGTTTGAATTGATTGCTTCCAATGAGTTAGGCGTAGCGAACATATGGATAAACGGCCTGCAAATTGTAAGCAACAGAAATCTTAACCAGGGGTATGGCGGCGCTACTCCATATATTACAATTCAGTCGAGATACTATAATAACACTTACGATTATTTCTATGTAGCTGCAGGCTTAAACCCAGTCGATAATCCAGCTGGAGTAGTTATCACCACGCCAGAGATTGCCGAAGCCATCCCAAGCAAAGCGATCGTATCTGCTGAAGCAGAGGGGGCTCTATACCATATCTCACGGGATAACGGAGTGACGTGGGAAAGTATCACTCCTGATACGTTATTCTATTTCAGCGATTCGATTAGTCCAAAGGACAATAAGATCTGTATCAAAATAGAGCTGCCGTTAAATTCAAAATTATATAACTACGGGCTAACCTGGTCCTAAAGGAGAGATTACGATGAGAGAAAGAATCGCATTAGTAGCTGAAGAGGTAAAACAAGAAGCCGACCTTCGCAGTCAAATCGAATCCGGTGAAATGAATCCGCAAGTATACGCTACTCTTTCTGAAGCAGAACAAGCTATGGTAACTAAAGTATTGTTTGAAATGTCTTCTGAGAAGATTCAGCCTAATCAAGGCACGGCCGCTTTGGAGTTCATCTTATTCTCTTTCATGAGAATCGCAAACAAGCAGCTGATCGGAATGAGTCTTACAGCTGAGGATATGGAAGTGAAAACTGAGCTGGATAGAATCCTAGGCATGCATCAAATCACAGATGGGACAACTGCAAAAGCAGACTGGCTCATTAACTATTTGGAATATGCTCATGACAAATCCGCTAAGTTCCTGCAGAATAGACAAGAGCATATCAACCGGAAGAAGAACACAATCGGTTCCACAGAAGAATAAACGAACAAACAAAAGGGTGTTTAGCATTTCGCTGAACACCCTTTCTTTATACATAAGCAGGCTTTATAATGGTATAATGTAACGCATTACATTGAAAGGAGGGTCGGTATGGAATATAGGTTTGAGATCAATGATATAGTTTTCGAAAGCGATCAGCCCATTACGGGAGAGCTGCAACAGGTAGAAGGCATTCAAAGTCACGATGTGTTTGCTGAAGAAATTGCCTATGCAGATTATGAGAAGACTCCCCTGCAATTTAAAATGGTCACCAATGCCGATCAGCAGGTTCGAATCACGATTCCTTATTCAAAGCGAATGAGTGATACAGATGCAGCACATTCAGTTATCTGCTTTCACGACCAGATCAGCAATTGGCGCTTAGTCGAAACGACATGCGATCAAGACAAGCGAATCATCCAGGCGACACTCAGCGGACGGAATCTTATTATTGGACTATTCATAAACGAATATTTCTATTCAGAATATACGCAGTACATGGCAGATGAATTTCCTACATGGACAACGCTACGCGGGAAGAAGTTCAGTCTTGGCCAGAGATTTTTAAACTACTTCGGGATGCAATTTGAAAGAGGCTTGGGTGATCTTAAAGATATTCGCCGCCAGCGATTCATCGACACGCTTGATCCGAATATGATGGACTGGGTTTATGTCTATCCAATCCCTAAGATTTCATCTATAGACAGTCTAACGATTTATGATCAAGAAGATGCTGACCTTCGTAAACCGGTTCCCATCTTAAGCTCACTAAAAGAGTTCTTTTATAACATGGAGCAGAAGGGCGTCATTATTGATTACGAGTCTCGAGTCATGTACTCGATTCGTCGATATGAAACCATTCTAGGCGTAGTCGAGAATATTGATAACCGGCAGGGCTTCCGATCAACACCGGCACCTCATTTAATCTGGAATGCCTTTGATGAGTTCGGGCTTTTAGTCGGCGTGAAACGTCTGACACTTGAGCGGAATGCAGAGTATCGTGAACGCATCAAAGATGCTTTCCGTTACCCGGCAAACAACAGCGAGTTGGGATTAACCCATGCACTCGGTCGCGAGCTTGGCTTAATCCGGAGATTCGTGTGGAAAAACGATACGAAGAACTTGTACATCAAGGGCAGCGGGCTAGACCACCGCACGATCCGTGTGGATGGCCAGAAGATAGAGTCCAACATGTACGCAGTAGATCGTTTCGGAAACATCATGGTTCAGGCGTTTCGTGAAGGAAAAGAGCATACCGTTTCCATCATCAAAGATGTCTTCAAGCATCAGTTGTACGATAAACAAGACGAAGAGCTGTACAAAATGATGTTCGGTGAGGATGGGCAAGCAACAGATAAGCTAATCAATTGGGTGAATTACATCAATGAAGTAGCGCCTGTGATGTGGGGGAAATTCAATTGGGATGAAGGATACTGGGATACGATCAGCAGAGACCTGACGGGGATCGGGTATCTTCCAAACATTTGGGATTCAGATATCAAAGTCTGGGATGATTACACATTCAGACTAGACCTAGCGAAGGAGAAGTTTTAATGGCCATAATCAATTTCGATTATAAAATCAAAGCAGAGATTATCCCAACGTGGGAGCACCCATTTCAATTCGCCGTCTATGCTGACGTAGAGAAGCCAAATGGAGAGAGGTATAACGATAAGTTATATGAGGGGCGCGGAGTGCTTAATGAACAGCACACAAGCTATGATAGCAAAGCTCATATCGAATTAGATAGCGTAGTTATTGACCTCGAAGAGGGAAGTGTCATCCAAGGATATACGGCGATCTCACTAGACCCTAATGTATCAATCGTAATAAATGAGGATGGCATTGATTCCGTTTATGCTTGGATCGAATCCAGAGCAGCTGTACCGATAACAACCGAAACAAAATGGATAACAGCAGAGCAGATCGACACAAGCATCCACGGCACCAAAGAGACAGCAAAGATTTTAAACCGCACTGAGCTTAAGCAGCTGCTTGAGCGCAATAGTGAAATAGAGTTCCCTCTTCGCTATGATATTCGATCCCTTGAAATTATCAGCAATAAAGAGAATGTAATTATGGAACTTGCTGAGGAAGGTATTGAAGTCTTTGGTTTTGATGTTTCTCTGATTGAGAATGTCATAGGAAGCGTGAATGTAAATGAGATCGTTGTAACTCATCGGGAGGCTATTCCTGTTCCGATTTTTCTTGATGTTGAAGGTGTTCTAGGTGTTAGGGCAGATCTTATTGAGGGCATCATTGATAACCGAAATATCGCAAGAGTTTCTGCTGTTGAATCAGATAAGATTTGGATTGAAGGCATGAGTATTGGTGAAACCAACATTCGTTTTAACTATGCAGGAACATTCATCGCTGAAACACCGATCCGTGTAGAGAAGCCAAAAGCAGTGATCCATACTTCCTTGGATAGTAAAAACTTTTATGTAGGTCAGCCTTTTCAAATCCACTTGATGCCAGAGTATACGAATGGAGATATCTTCGAGACTTCCACCTGTGAGTATGATGTGCAAGGCGGTGAAGTAAGTCTCCAATTAGATACGAGAACTTTTATGATCATCCCTAGTACTTCAGGTATTTTAACGATGGAAGTTCGTCTTGTTAGCAAGACAAGCGAAGTGGTGGAGGCAACCATAAAGCTGCCGATACGAGATAAACATTTGTATCGCTTCCATGTTCAGCCTGAAGAGGCAACGATCGTGCAAGGGGACAAGATATCTCTTTCTGCCCAATATCAAAATACACTGGCTGGCATGGATCACAATGACTACTTAATTGAGTGGAACATTGTAGAAGGCGCTGAATTTGTTCAATTGGAGAACAACAAGGGAAAAGATATCGTACTTGGTGGTTATGGCTCGGGAGTCGTCCGACTAAAAGCAAGTGTTTATGATAACGAAGCTGAAGCCACGATCCATATCGTAGGGCAGACGCAACCGATCCTGCACTTTGCCGAAACTAATATACTCATGGCACCAGGAGAGCGAAAGTCGATCTATCCCGCTATCGTAAATGATGATGGTCGCAGCCGGTCGATTACATGGGACATTCAGCAAAACAGTTGCCTTAATATCGTAGACGAAGATGCAAACAGACTTGTGTTTGAAGCTATCACGAATGGCAAAGCCACAATCATCTGCAAAGCAGGGGAGCTGAAGCAACAGATTTATGTCGATGTATCCGAGAACCGGATTCAGGCGTTCAGTACCGAGGCTGTAGATGGATCGATTTATATTCCGACAGAAGATTCTCCAGAACAATGGACGGATGTAGAAAAAGAACCGAACTATATTGAGAACCCAGGAATGCTGACGAGTATGTATACTCGGACAAGTGGGGAAGAAGATCCAAATTATGCTTTCCACTCAGGGATCGGAGATCAAGACGACCTGTTGGTGAAAAAGCCTCAGCTAGAAAACAGCATCCAACCATTCCAATATGCAGCACGTCTTCGCGGAAAGAAGCGCCATTCCATTATGATCTATCCAGAAATCGCATTCCAATACAGCGTTCAGTATAAAGGCGATCTCTATGTGACCTATAACGAGTCTTCGTTTAAGGTGAGTGTTGATGCCTATCCAGCGAAGAAGTTTGAGTTCACGATCAAAGAAGACCGCAAGCTTGAAACAATCAAGGACTATGAAGTTGAAATGTCCGTGGAAGGACAAGTCACGAAAAAGGATTTGGAGTACGCCGTCAACTGGAAAGCGAATGTGGAAGTGAATGATGAAGGTGACGTAAAAGGATTGTTCGTTTCTGGAGGAGACAAAGGAGACTTCATCGGTAGCGGTACCGAGCTGTCTTGGCGACTCGGCAGCGGATACGTCTATGACACATACAACCTCAGCCGGTTCAGTGGCGTTGTGGCAAAGAAATACTATGACTATACCAGTTACGAAGCTGAGTTTGATTACAAGCCAATTGCGGGCGACTCATCAGGTATTGCAGACGATGACCTTATCGGACTAATCTTCAAAGCAAGAGATAAACGGAACTTCTACATGCTGCTGATTGAAAGCCATGAGCGTGCAAGAAACTCAAACCGTACAGGTGACAACTTGGAAGGGTTCAATATCTACACTGGGACACCAGAACAATGGAACGCGCGATCCGTAAGAGGAGCCAGCTATCAGACCGAATCGGAATGGCGGCTGTATACACAGAGCATGGGGTGGAAGACACAGCATAGACGCATCTATAAAGTAACCGATGGAGTAATGAGTAGGGTTAATGTAAATGATCTAGGTGGCGGCAATGGATGGGATTTCAATGTCATGCAAAGTATGATGGTTCGCTCCATGGGCAAGAAAGTAGAGCTTCATATCCGCCACAGTTTAAGCGGTGACTATGCGAAAATCTTCGAGTTCAATACTGATTGGGAAGAAGGAAGCTTTGGGATGTGCAATATCTCTCAGGCTGTTCAGTTTCATGGTATCCGTGTACGTGAGTGGAATCAGATCGAGGGGCGTATTCCGGAAACCGGCTATGATAAATATACGGGTATCGGAAGTAAAACGATTTCTTCTTCTGGTAGAGAATACGTGAAGAATCAAGTCGTATCCAAGCTCAGCTCGCCATCACAGAAATATGAAGTCACAGAAGTAGCTGGCGAATTAACGGATAGCTCTGCCGGCAGTATTACAGCATCTGTCACGGGAGCCATCGTGGTGAAGTCTAACAATCCACCTAATGCAGGAGAGCCAATCACGCAGAAGTTTACGAAGAGTGGCCAGATTCGAATTACACCCGACAATATTGATTTGAATACGGCTGCCGAAGTCTATACGAATGCTCAGGAGTTCTTTAAAGCAGAGCTAGCTAAATTCAAGAGTGATCATCCAGAAATGTCTGCAAGCAGTGTCGTGCCAACCTTTACACTAGTGAAGCCAGCTGCTGATGATGCGGAGAAGGACTTCACGCAAGAGCGACTATTGATGTGGGAGACTGAGCCCGAGATTGTAACGACCGAGATTGATTATGAGCATAATGTATTTGCTTATGAAGGATGGGTCGCAGGACGGCCTCTGACGGACTTTGTGGGCGGCAACTGGGCAACCTACACATTAACCTTCCACGATAACTCAGGAACCGTAAACGAGCAGTATGACGCTTGGAAATGGCAGAATAGCGGAGCAGTAGACATTCATCACGATCCGTCCGATGTACTCATGCTCAAAACAACAGAGTGGTACAAGGGCATATTTCCTGCCGATATCCTGAATGAAGGAATCGTTAATAGTGAAGAAGATAGCTTTGTTGATATCCCGCCAAACCATGAACATTACATCGAGCCGTATCTAAACACGCCGATGCCAGGCATCTATGACAACGTTCATTATCTTCTGTACAAGGAGCCTATCGGCAAGCAGACATTCACTTGGATGTATTGGGAAAGCCAGCCGGGAATCACAACCCGCAACAGCGGACTGCCTATTAACCAGTTGACTGGCAAGCCCATCATCAAGACGGATCGGCAGAATGATCGTGTTGTGGTGAAGTGTGATGAAGATCCAAGATATATCCCTTATACAACAGGGAAAGAAATTGGATATGGAAAGGTTAATGGAAAGCGCCCATTCTTCGGAGACTCAGCTGGTCGAGCAAACATGGTCGGCGTTCCAACGAATACAGTGTTCATCCCTGAGAATATGGTCAACATTACAGGCCCGTATATCGAGGTCAGCGACGAGCGTGTAAGTTACAACATCGATGCCGGGGGAAAAACGGTTACGTTCAGCTCTGATTTCAAAGATGCCTACGTTTGGTATACCGATTGGTACACAAGCTGGCATGAAGATGAGAGAGGATTTCATGCAGATCTGAATACGACAACAACCATAAGCGATCCGATCTCCATCAATCCAGATGATCAGGAAGACTATGATGATAATGTTTCTATTGAAGGCGTTGAAGTCATCAGTAACAATCCGTTTGTTTCTGTCTGGCCAACTCAAGCAGAGGGGAGTTCTTCAGGGCTCCTGGGAACGTACTATCGCTACCCTCAAGAGATTGAGAACGTGCTTGAGAAGTTTGTTGTCGGCGGCAGCTTTCAAATCAAAGAGCAGGTGTTTGTCATTGAAGAAGCCGTGGCTCCAGTAAATACACCGGGACTACCTGCAACCGAAACGTTCATTCCCGGCAGTGCGCCGGTGAGAGGAACCATTCAAGGAGCTACGGAGTCCGAGGTGGCGACAGTATATGTTCCTGCAGGAAAGCCAATTCTTAAAATCGCATCCAACTTCATGATTGATACAGGAAATAAATATCCTGACCTGCTTGTGACTGCACCGAACGGTGAACAGTTTGGTGTTAAATATATGAACGGAACTTGGTCTGCTACGGGAACAACTGCATCCGATTTCTTAAGCTGCAGACAGTATACGCACTCTGGAGACAACGGACATGCAGAAGTAATGACCTTCACGCTGCCGATTGAGGGAACATGGATCATCAGCGTATTCAACCAAGGCAATGCACAGACCACTTATATGGTGACAACCAACATTGGCACTGAGGTGCGTAAGGTGCTTAGTCTGAGCTATGTGCCAGACCCCGATTCTGTTTCGGTCAAAGTGAACGGCACTTCGATTACGGCTTTCGCTATGGATCGTAAGGATGTCATTATAACGGCACCAATTGTAAATGAAGATGTCATTGAGGTGAATTACTCTGCAGGCGGAATCAAGATCAAAGAGCTGCCAATGCAAACAGACTTCCCGATGTATGATGTACCGCCTTACAAGGTTCTTTCGGTTAGAAAAAATGATGTGGAGATTCCAGAAAGCACGACAAACGGGTACTACATTGATGGTCAGACATTTAAGATTAGAGGAAGTTATGTGACGCCAGGTGTCATTCGAATCAGGTACGGTGTAGGTGAGATTGATAATACGTTTGATTTATCCAATGAGCCGCAGCTATCTCCAGAAGTATACTTAAATGGGGCTAAGCTGGATGAAACGAAATATAGCATCAGCGGTCGTATTCTTACGGTGGATAAAGAATTACTCATGCCTAAAGACTGGGTTCACTTGCAGTCCTACAGGGTGGCCAAGCGCTTCGATCCGCAGAAAGAAAATTACCTTGGTAATGTAAAGATGTCCCGCATCGATCCTTTCATTAACTTCAACTGGGGTACGCAGTCGCCATTCACGGAAAGCCTGGAACCTGCCGGTTTCCGCATGATGGCCGTGATTCCTGATCAGATTAAATTTAATCTGAATGTCGAGATGGAGATCAGCTATCCTTCATCCGAAGTCATCGACACCAGTAACTTCACTGGCGTATGGAATAAGTTCGATGAAAACATTGGATCAGATGTAGGAAACTGGCACGGCCCGCCCGAAGCTGGTTATGACAAAGTAACGAATCTTGCTAATCAAAGCTACCGCTCTGGATGGTACAATCCCGAACATGTAGACATGACGGATTATGATTTCGAGTTCTTGGTGCAAGAGATCAATTCAGGTGATAATGATATGTATGGTGCAATCTTCCGCTTCAGCCCTGCCACTAAAAACTTCTATTCGTTTGAGTGGGATGCAGATGGCATGGATGTAAGAGGGATGGCTATATATCGAAACATCTGTACAAACCCATCTCAGTACGGAACAGCACAGCTCACTTATAACAAAGTGAAGCTTGCTCACCTTCCCGAACCCTGGGCTTATGGAGGAAATCAAACGAACAAGATCCGTGTGAGAGTCGTCGGACAGTCGATCCAAGTCTATACCAATGACGTATTAAAATTTGATATTGTGGACAACGCACCGGATGCATTAATTGCAGGGGCATGGGGGCCAGTAACAAGATCACAGCCTAATACGTATTTCTGGAATTTCAGCACCTCGAAAATTCTAAAAGAAACGATCCGGAAACCGATGAGTGCAGAGAAGACAAAATCGCTGACCGACAGTCTGCGAACCGAAGAGATGGTGGTTAACGACCAGCGAATGATTGAGTTCTTCAGTAGCGAATTAAATAGCTTCCTAAGTGCTCATGGATTCTCACGCAGTGATGTGTCGCTTCAATACTTTATCAAGAACGATACGAGTGATTACAAGACGCACTTTACAACAGGAGGTATCGTTACATCTAGTGATGATGCTAAGGTATCGGCTACCGTTATTACGCGTCCGGCATCCACGCCTGAGCAACCTGCTTGGCTTGATTACCGTGAAATAAACCGAGGGCACTTACCACCGGATACATCAGTGGACGTTTACAGTCCGGATCAGCCAGAGCCTTACATTGATCCGATTCAGCCGACCGATGAGGGGACACCAAACGATGGATTTGCAATCAACTGGAAAGGAAGCATCTATGCGCCGGTATCGGGTACCTATACTTTCTACTCCACCTCAGACGATGGATTCAGACTCTGGATTGATAAGAAGCTCATCATTGATAAATGGGTATTGCAATCTGCAATGACTCATGTGGGCAGCATTGATCTGCAAGGAGGCAAATGGTACGACTTCAACGCTAACTATTTCGAAAATGAAGGCACGGCCAGTGTGAAGCTGGAATGGTCACACCCGGCAACAGATCGAACTATGATCTCGCCTGATTTCTTTACACCTCGATTAGGCTATGCGGTAAATGCCAGAGTAAAAGAAGCCACTCCGATGCCATGGAGTCCAATGATTCATAATGGCTATTACTACTTCAAAGATAAAGAGCACTACCTATATGCGAAGAAGACCCGCCATGTAATGACTCCGGTTGATCACCAGCTTCTCATTCAACCTCGGCCACAACAGGGAGCTCCGATGATCATAAGGGATAATGAAGGGAATATCCTTCGCAAAACGGCATTCTATGAAGAAGTCTTTAACGAGGATGGCTTGCTCATTGATATTCAGCAGACATTAACCTATAAAGAAGAGCTGACTGGAAACGGATATGGTAAGTACTATCTCACCTATAAAGGCATTGACCCGGACAGCCTTGTTGTTAAATTGAATGGCGTTACAATTTCAGCAGACAAATATGTATTTGATGCAGAGAGATCGTCGATTCAGTTCATGAACAATATAGGAAACCGTGATATAATGAACTTCGAATATAGCTTAATGTACAGCTATTTTGTAGACTATAACCACGATCCGAATAATGATGTCGCTAAGATTGTTCTTCATTCGAACTATGATCCAGACAAGATGAAGGATATGGAGATAATTTATGAAGGCGATGCGTTTAGTCCGTTCTATCGTGCAAAAGAAATCGCACTGAATCCGCTGCTTACTCATAATCACAAGGGCTTCCTTTACTTGACCAACAAGATATTGGACACACCAAAATCTGTAGAGATCAATGTATCACCAAAGACATTATCTTCCGATGGATTAGGAAAGGTCCTTGTGACAGGGAAGGTACTGGACAAATACAACAATCCTATTCAGAACAAGAACGTGGATGTATATCGTGATGGAGAATTGATCTACAGCGGTCCAACAAACCGTGCAGGTGAAATTTACGTTTATGATAAGCCAGTACCTAGAGCTGAAATGATTAGCGCATATCAGATTATCTGCGAAGACTTAAATAACCAAACACTCCTAAACTTCTATGTTCCTAATATGAAGGATCGCTACTTCCTTGAAGTGAAAACCAGTAAGGCTGCGATTCAAGCGGGGCAGGATGATAAGGCAACCGTCTACATTACGCTTCGAAATGAGAACTGGGAGAACGTGGCGGGGGAGAGAATTAAGATTGTTTGTCGTGATACGAAAGGTGATATCACTACTTCTGAAATGACGACAAATGTGTATGGCCAAGCAGAGTGGACAATATCCGCTTTGAATGAACAGCAAGGCAATATTACTGTAACAGCTTCTTACAGTATGGAAGGTGAAACAGCAAGCAACTTCATCTACCTGAAGGTAATAGGGGCATAAAACCCCTATTGCTTTTTACATAGGTGAAAGAAGGGAGATTAAAAGTGATTAAAGACTTTTATCGCATCGCATGTATTATCTCAGTAAAGGATCAGACCGAGCTTGATAAGGTATTTGTATATGATGATTACTTCACGATTAACGAAACCATGAATCAAGCTGAAATCGGACAGACGCTTTGCGATGGAATGAGTATGCAGGAAACATTCCAGAAGCAGATTGATGATTACATTCAGGAATATGGGATTCAATCCGACAAAGTCGTGGTTGTCGGCTATCAGACTAAATCAGGTCACAAAGATATTTCAGTCGTTTTCTATAAAGATGGAGTAGAGCAGAAAGTTCAAACAGCTGACGGAGCCATGAAAGCAGTAGCTTATTATCATAAAGATCAGCGATTAGATTATGGGCTTGAATTATTTGAGTTCAATAAGGCGCTGCCTAACGGCAAGCTTTCACTCAGAGTGGGTGAACAGGTACCAGCTGGCGATGTCAATCTGGCTTATATCCATAGTCCGCGGATCAACGTAGAAGAGAACGTTTCATTGATCGACACCTCTTCGGTCAATGAAAATGTAATCCCTATTGATCAGATTGAGTCCTTAGTTGTTCCGGATGCAAACGGCGTCCTCTCCTATGCTGATGTGGTTTCCGATGATCAGCCGATCATTATGCGTCCGCCATACAGCAGGTTTCCATCCAAGAATATCAACATCACTAGACGATTTACGCAGAACGAAACTACAATATCCAGTGCGCTGTTTTATAAGTTTGAGCTGAAGTATCATTACGATAGTGATCCAGGAGAAGCAGGGAAGGTAATACGTTACACAGGCAGCCAAATTCAGCTAACCGATGAAAATGGGAACCTGCTAGGACCTGAGTTCAAGCGTCTTATCTATGCTCAAACGACTGAGCAGAATCCTAAGATCTATTGGGTGAAGATTTATATTCAAAGCAATACGGATGAAGAGCAGACCTTTAAGGTTCGCTACAATCATGTAGAAACTCCTGCTCCAGATGCAGAACTTAAGAGCACCACAAAAACGGTGGAGCTTTATTCTAATCAAGGGAATATTGGATTGATTGAGGGCGGCAAGCTCCGAGTAATCAATGGGATCGGTGCATACGAGCAGGTGACAGCAGAAGACCTGCGGGCAGCCGAGGACATTCAAGAGGTGTATTCGATTGAGGAATATCCAGATAAGGATGGATATAAAATTACGGTACCGCAACGTTCCATGAATGACCCAAGAGCGCGTAACGCATTCAACTATAAATTATCTGCTACCTATTTGGATGACAAGAACAACCAACGCACATTAACCTTTGGATACGTAAGCGATTGGACAATGAATGCAGATGCACTCCTCGCCCATGAGAAGCTTGAGTTTACCGGAGAGTATAAAACCTTGGGCGTAAATATTGGCGGCGGATATGTAGACGCACGGAGCCTCATTCAATCGATTATGCCAGTAGACATGCCTTCACTTCCGATGGATGCCGTATTCAGGATTGAAGATGCCAGCGGGAACCTGCTCTATACAACTCAAGCCGCTTCGGATAATGGACTAGTAGAAAGCATTGTAGCAGAAAGCGGCAGTTCACCGGCACAGGCAAAATCAAATACGACAACCGCTAAGTGGACGGGAGTCAGCGGAAGCAACGTCAAACTGAAGAACAATCCGATCGAACATCAGGTTACGATCTATCCTGAGCAGCAGAAGTCAGAAGTAGACTTCACGTGGGAAGCCAGTGGATCAGGTGAGATCATTACTTCACAGAGCTACGAAGGACGATGGAAAGTATGTCAAAACGTAACGATTGAGAAGGCGTTTGCAGCAAAGCCTATTGATGTATTTACAGGATGGGACTTTATTGGCTCCAATGAGACTCGTGGCAAATGGGAATACAACCGAGCTAGGGACGTGCTTCTTTTAACTGTAAATAAGATTGAAGTCAGCGGATATTATAATGGTGCTCACAAAGATAAAGACAACTACATCTTCTCTGCATGCGTTACGGTTAACGATCACAACGATGATGATGTCATTGGGATTCAGTTCCGAGTTAACAACGATAAAGAATATTACTGCTTCCTTTGGGAAAAAGACCAGCTCATGCGTGAGCCGGGAGCCAACGGAAACGGTGTAGGTCGTGTACTCGTTGGTGAGCGAGGGGTGTCAGCGGTACTCTATTACAAGAATCCAGACCCTAATAAATTTAACAGCGCTTATGAAGCTGAAACGAATATGACAAAGTACATGTCAGACTACGGATTTAAAAACCGCAAGAAGGGGATATTCAAAGCCAGTCCAACAACATTGCCGCCTTACTCTGATGCTTTACATCCAAACTGCCAGTACAAATCAGATCGAACAGAAACATCCTTTGAGAACATTACGAGCAACGTAAACTACAATGCAAAGGGATGGGTGCCGGGGGAGACATATAAGATTCGCGTCGTGGTTGCCGGTAGTAAGTTTCAGGTCTACATCGGTAACGATACTTCCGATGATGCATTAGGAACATTGGTATGTGAAGCTGAAGACAGCACCTATAGTAAAGGCTCTTATGGAATCTGTAATATCTCTCAAGAGAATGCACTATGGTCTAAGTTGAAATTCACAGAGCTGGATGTTCACGAACTCTGTACAGATTGGGAGAACGTGACGCTGACTAGTAACGATTGGGTTAAGGTGTCCGACAAGAAGCCGGCCGATATCTTAACACCACTCATTGAGCAATATATGAAAGACACCTATGGTGATGGTATGCCTTATACTGTTACGACTCCAAGTGTTGTCGGTGATCCGGTAGACCTTCGGGCTGAGGTTCGAAACGATGGCTACATTTGGGCAGTTACGAACAGCAGCCAGGCAGGAGGGACATTAAGCACCCCTTGGCTAACCAGTGATAATCGTAAGAATATTACCGGCACAGGTAAGGCGGTCATGAGGGCTGACGGCGTCATGAATGTAACACTCACCCCGCCAATGCTAACAAAGGATAATATACCGATTGAGATTCAGAACTTCTCTTGGAATCGAATATGGGCAACAAGCGGTGAAGGCGTAAGTATTCGAATTAACGGTGACAACTCTGTTTCTGCTGAGGTTGATGTGCCGCCGATCATTGCGATTGGAGCACCACTCACCTTGCCACTCGAAGGGACAGATAAGATTTATAAGCAGGAAGGCATGAAATCAATGGGCCTTCTTTTCGGGACAGGAAACATCCTCGAGAAATTAAACATTCCATCCAGCGTTCCTGCAAATGAATTGCTTCTGCGTATCGAGCGAGGGGATGCAGCAGGCAACAATCGGGAGAACCGAGTGAACTATCGCTGGCATTACAACTGGCAGAACCGAGAATACTTCGAGGTGGATCAGGCAAACCGAGGCGTTAACCGGATGCGTATGAAAAACATCCTGCAGCCGGGAACAAAAAATGTGATCGAAGGGCTTACAGCTGACCTTGTAGCGTGGACAACTTTCGAAGAGCTGGAGTCAGTACCGGTGCTGGCCATCAAGATTGATGATGATAAAAAGATCGAAATGGAGAAGCCAAAGGTTGAGCGAGATAACACGGAGATCGACAACTGGTATGTACGGGTGAAGAACGGCAGAGTGAAGAAGCGATACGTCCTTCCTTATTATGAGGCTGGTGAAAAAGTGCCGCAGCTCTATGTATACTATCCAGAACTGATTCCCTACGCTCCGATGAATCCGGAAGAACGAAAAGAAATCATCATGGATTATACGGTACCGGAATATACGAACCAAGAGTTCTACAATGAGCCGGTCATTCTGATTGATCGAGAGCATCCTGTTATTCTTAATGATAAAGCGATTCAAGTTGGATTCACGCCAATTGCGATGGCATCCGAAGCTGGCGTAAGCTATCTCGAAGTCGAAGCGATCCGAATGAATCAGTCTCGTAAGCTAAGAGTTTCCGACATCGATGCGAAAAAAGGTATCATTTATCTTCACGATAGGATTCGAGATCAGGACGAAGTGATTGTGAGATATGCTTATGTAGAAGATTGGTACACGTACCGCGGATACAATCGAAGCGGAGAGTTCTTCCATCTGGATTTAAACCCAAGTCCAGGACACCGATTTACGATGGCACAAGATGGATTCCATGAATGGGTTCCAGGAGATGTGACGCTGCGCGAATCGTACACAACGACCGAGAAGCAAAGCAATGAGTTATTAGTTAGACAAATGCACGTCTATCTAAGACCCACATCCATCTGGATACAAGAGGAATCAGGACCTCAGCTCATTAGTGGTACAACTCGTAATCAAGCGATCTTCCATACGGATGACGGCTACTGGTTTGAGCCAGATGATTATAACTATGACCCATCCATGCTTCGACTAGGGAAGGTAACAGTCCAAGCCAACTCCAGCCTTAAGAAAGATGTGGTCATTATGGACACCCGGACAAGAGGCGGCGGTCTGGATGAAGCATTATCTAAAGCGGTCATTGCCAAGGTAAATAAAGAATCACTTTACCATTGGGATATCGGATACTTTGATGGAGAAGCATATCAGGAAAATGGAGTCATTATTGTTCGGCTCCCACGCAGTATCCTAGCCACTCCAAATAATCCAAACGGATTTAGTGAAGCTGAAGTGCAAGCAGCTGTAGCGAAGCATAAAGGATACGGAATCCTGCCGATCATTGAGTATTACGATCCGCAACCAACCGATCTTAACGTGCTTGGCAATCCGGAGTTCCTTTACGGCAAGCACCTGAATGAATATAATGCGAATCTATCAAGCGGATTATACTTCATTAATCAGCAAGATCTCGGTACTGGCGATAACTCTATCCTTCAAATTGCAGAGGGAGGCGTATACGGCATCCTGCTCTCCACAGCCAATCTGGAATACAGCGACTACACTTTGGATATCAAAGCGAAGAAGATGTCTAAGGCGGAGGATCGTTCAGCAGCTGTCATTCGGTATGCATATCGAAACGGAGAAACGGCAGAAGTGCCGATGGCCACAATCAACAGCGAAGATTGGATGATCTATACGGCTGACATTATGAATGACGGCAATGTTGATTCCATTATTATTCAGGTGAACAGCAAGGAGGCTAAAGGTGGCATTCTTGTAGACTATGTTAAGATGTTCCCGAAATTTACGGAAATAGATGGAGTGGAATTTATAGAATTGTAATGCGTTACATGATATGATAATACACAGCAGCTCGCATATACTGCGGGCTGTTTTTTATAAGGAGGAAAAGGTATGCCAATCACAGATACAAGGAATATCGTGCAGTTTGTGAATGATCTTGAATCGAGGATTAATAACTTAGATCAGGACCTTTTAGATTGGGAGAATAATAAAACCCAAATTCTAAATGCCCTGCCTCAGATCAACCTCAACCGCACGAATGCTATCACTGCAATCGTTAAAGCAGAGGATGCACTAGCAGAGCTTAATACGGCAACTTACGGTGTCGTTGCGGCTAAAGGGCAGCGCCTTAAAAAACTGCTGGATGATCTGAAAGCACAAGTCATTGAGATTGCCGAGAATGCGCCAGGCAAAGGCGTTGAGATTGACTCTTACATTCAAGATGAAATCAACAATGCGATAGCCGGCGTGGACAGTGCAATTCATGATGGATTAAAACTGGACTACCGCATTAGGCAAGTTCAGGATATGGCTCAAGAAGGAGTAGAGTTTGCTCAAAAAGAAATCATCCTTCCTTTCAGTCATAAGACAATCAACCCATTAAATCATTATGAGGTTCAGCTTGAGCCGCAAGAAGGCGTGGAGTATGTCAGAGGGGATTTGACAGTACTTGATGCCAGTGGAGATCGAGTTGTGCTTGGGACAAATCAGGAAGCCATCACTGGAACCGTCTATGAGAGTGGGCTGATTATTCTTTCCGAATCTCCTAAAGTGCCGGTCACGCTGATCTATCCAGCACGCTTAAATTTCAATGATGTACCAGAAGACTTCCTGTATTATACGCTGCAGATGATGCTATCGAAGTCTAGTCCGACCCTGACATTCGTTCAGAAAGTGGAATCGATCGTAACCGAAATCCTTACAGACGTCCGCTACATGAAGGGGACGAACTGGACAGTAGACCACAGCATTATGCGTAACCGCAAGGATATCTTGTTGGAGAGCATCACACCTAAAGGTTTGCAGGTAGATGTTCAAAACGGCAATGTTCATGCTATGTTCAGCTACAATGATCATCCGAACTTGAAGCACTTTGTTCTGGAAAAGTTAAATCCAGAAACCAATGAGTTCGAACCGTATGATGGAGCTGAGGGGATTATTTCTAAATGACCGAGTTGATGAGCCGATACCAGAAAGATACAATTCAGAAGCGAATACACCTGCGAGGATATTTAAACAATCACGAAGACGGGATGAAATTTGATGGCACTTATGAAAGTATCGGCCGAGCGATTGCTTCTCAGATATCCGGAAACGACGAATCCAAACACCAAACAAATGATTACCATACGGATATGTCCGTTTCTCTACCCAACGTTTTCCTTCGATTTCATCTGAGTGACAAAGAAGTCTCACTCGAAGAAGCAGAAGAAAAACAGATTATGATGTCGATCGGTGAGCTTGATATCTATACGGAATGGTATGGGTATTCGGAATATACGATCGAAGGGTATTCAGTTGAAAACTTTACTATCGGCAACCACGATATTGAATCGATCCTGAAAACGTATGCTGGAAAATACGCGCACATCATTATAGAGATTTATTGAAGGCAGCTTGCAGGCTGTCTTTACATACGAAAGGAGGAGAGGCATGTTAAACGCTTTGACTAGGGTCCCACTGTTTTGGCTATTGTTCTCTTGGAATATAGGAGTGGTAGTTTTGGCTGGTGTCATTATTTATAAACTACTCTTTTGGATGCTTGGCTTCTGGAAGTGCAAAACTTGCAAAAAATCACATTGGGCAAATACATTGTCTTGGAACCACGAAAGTAGTAGAGGATTCGTGTCAGGTCCGTTCTGTGAAAATTGCTATATAGATTATTTGGATAGTCGCACTATTAAACCGCCACCACCTGGATGGCGACCATCTAAACCAAGGAGCGGACAATAAAGATGAGTAACTATTTAGATCAATTCCTTTCTACACTGCCGCAGACTCAAAAGCAAAAGCTTATGGAGCTTCTGGAGCTAAAGCAAAGAGAGGGATATATCAAGAGTGATACCGAGTTTCAAGCTGAGCTTGAACGATTGCTTAAGGTATTAGATTCAGTAAATGCAACGCCGACTTTCCAAGGCCGGCACCAAACCGGCAAAACAGATTCCAAAAGTTATAACAGCAACCTTGAAGAGATCGCCTTTGATCTATCCACATTATTTGAAGCTTCTAATCAGATCGATAGCTTAATGGATGATAATCAACGGTTGTCACGATCAATGCTTTCCGATATTCGGAAGAAGATATATGCACTTAATGCAGAGGTTGAAAAGCAAGCACTGATTATGAAGAATACCGATGGATTTGTGGAAGGGGTTCATGAGCAATTCAAAGCTCCCCAGTATACTGAAACTAGCGAATCATCGCTTGCAATTCTCAGAAAAGATCGCTATGGCCAATATCTAAATAACAAATACAGTGCTGAGATTGTCAGTGACTCACTACAGCTTGCTTCATTCGAAACGATAGACCAGCTTAAGAATCCCTATGGAAGAAAGCTGGCATCGATTCAGGTGTTGAACCGGATCGGAACAGTGGCCACAAATAATAATCATCCAATATCTAATGCCATAGATGGTTCGCAAGAAACCTTCTGGGCAGAAGTCATTCTGGCCGATGATGTGATTACGCAAAATATCAGTGATCTGTGGACACATGACTATGAAGGCTATGAGATGGATGGGGCAATGTGTGAGCTTGAAATTAGGCTGAACGGTATTACGACCGTATCTGAGATTAGCCTTGATCCGTATGCTTCTTATCCTCTTGAGATTGTGGCCATTCATGGATATGAATCTTCCGATTACGCAGGGAAGACTTACAAACTCGTTACGCCTAATCATGAGAATCCGCATCAGCGAAGCAAGAAGTCTGTAGGACAGATGACATTCCAATTCCCATCGGTCGATGTGGCCAAGATTCGTATCCTGCTTCGCCAAGAGAATTACGTAAAAGAAAACTATCTGGTGAATGTAGATGAGCAGAACAACATGGAGCTGTGGAATAAAATTGCAGGTTCCGCAGAACTTATGCAGCTCGGCACCGATGCTATTGCCGATCAACGGGAGCCAGGGGAAACCATTGCTGAGTTCGATAAGAAGAATCAGCTTACAGGCTGGAGCCAATATCTCACAGCGCTTCAAGAGTGGGCTGAAAAGCAGGGCGACAAAGCGAAGTCTGTTCTAAGTGCTGCCAAGTCAGCCATGGAGCAGGTCAGAATGGGTAACTATCAAAACCCTATGATGCTTGCTCTGCGTTCGATCAGTGCAAATACGAATCAAGCTACAGTGGATGAAGGCACACTGAGTCAGCAATATATTGCAGCCAACAAGCTATCCTATCTTTATGGCTTATACAATGTCAGTATTACCGGGCGGAAGTATTTACAAAGATCAATCTACGTGTCTCAGGGACTGCCCGTGTCCGGAAATGTGAAACGCATGTCCCTTGTTACAGAGGAGAAGCATCATGATATGGATTTAGAGAATGGGGATAAGGCACGGATCACGGATGTTGAGTACTACATCAGCTACAAAAAGAATCCGGAACCAACTGCATGGCATCCTATTATGCCGGCTGACAAGGATTATGTGAGAGGTGAACTCCTACTAGGCAGCTCAGTTGGGGGCGATGATTATCTCCTGCAGAACACCATTAACTTCAGCTTCCGTTTCCCCGTTATCTCCAAAGATACGGTTGCTGTCCGGAGGGATGGCGTGCCAATCGGTGGTGATCAATATGTCATTACGGATGATGGAAAGAGAATAGGGATCAGACAATCATTCTATTCTGCTTCCAGTATCTACACTGTAGATTACAAGCCAGTAAGCGAGGCTTATTACGTTGACGTGGATGCAGAGACTGTGCAGCCAATGCAATACATCAACCTACAAGGGGAAACAGGTGAATACTTCAACGGCGTGAATGCAAACAACACGATCACGTTGCAGCATACCCCTTACGTTTACCGGAGTGAAATCTTCAATTATGACTCACAGAATGACCGCTACACACAAGACAGCAGTCAGCTCAGCATGGATAAGCTTTATTATCCGGTTATCGTCCGGGTTGGCGGAGCAGAGTACAAGAATATCACAGACTATGCTAGTGGCACTTATGATAAGAACCGGCTCCAAAACGAGAACGACGGCAGGAACTTTGCTCAAATTGGCAACACCCTTTACTTCCCTATTTCCACATTTGATGGAGAGCTGAAAGATATTGTGGTGGACTATTACTACCTCACAACAGACGTTCGATTAAAAGCGATCCTGCGTAGAAATAGTGCCGGTTACGAGAGCGTTACACCTTCCGTATATAGCTGGTCCATTCGTTGTCAGACTTATGATCAAGAGGTGCGAGATGAGTGAACCTATTAAGAATAATTCGCAGCTCCTGTATGAGCAGGCGAAAGCACAATTCGATGCAGCTAAAGCCGCATTCGATGATGGAAGCATTAAGACAAATACGAAGCTGATACAGACCGTCTTCCAAGCGTTCGAGAGTTTCTTCACTTCGATAGGGCAACCGCAGATGGTCTTGCGTCTTGCTCCCGAAGGCGGGCCGCCATGGTCAGAAGACTACAACAGCATGATGGATGAGATTAAAAAAGATATGGAGATTATGTATCAGGAGATTGATCTGATCGGCAGAGCGCTGTATACGGATTTCAATCATAACATGGTACAGCACAGCATCCTGCAAAGCCAGTTCGGGGTGATACAGGATAAGCTAAAAGACCTGCAGCTTCTATCTTCTAATATGCAGTCGAACGGAAAGATCACGTTCCACCGCAATGACTTTCTGAATAACGATAAGATTGATTATGATCGCACAACCGGAACAGCAGCCAGCATTGAGAACGGCATTGTGACGTTACCGCAGACGGATAGTATCAACTTAAGTCAGGTAGCGCAGGTTACAATCATTCCAGGAAACAAGACTTACGACAGCTTCATCCTTGGCACGGAGTCCAACGGATTCCCTGGCAATAATCATGAGGTAACAGTGAGCGGAGGAAACACTCAGAATGACTACACCTACCAGTATGTTGGCGGTAAGAACAACCATGCCGCATACGGATCCGTGCTTGATGGAAACCCGGATACATGGTTCGAATACGAGCTGGTAAATATCCGAGATCATGATAAGCAGAACGTGGCCAAGAATCTAGGCTTCGCTTATCAGGTGCATGGAAATCAAAGATTGAATTGGGCAAGAGATCCGGAGAATGGTGTGTTGAAGCTTCATATGCAGATCATCCTAAATGAAGCGACAACCGTAAATGCGATTGATGTTGAGATGTATACGCCGCCGAACCAAGGTGCAAGAACAGCAATCGTAAAAGACATTCTTATTTCAGACGGCAGCGGGATGCCAGAATCCGTAATCGGGTCAAATAAAAAAGATGATGATTATGTATTTCATTTTGCTCCGCGAACAGCTAAAGTCATTTCCGTATTGTTTGAGCAGCGGACAAAGTACTACACCGATATTGGCCATGAGTACTATGAACAGAATCAGCAAACCGGAAGCGATATCGACTATGCGATGAATACCGCAACCAAGCAGGTTAAGCCAGGCTATCTTCCCCGAGTGGAAGGCCCGCTCATGGCACTGCAAGATATCGGTGTTGAAGTTAGCGTAAAGGATTCGTCTGTTAGCGCCTACTATCCGCTTCAAGGCGAAGACGCTTCAAGTCCAGTGCTCGATGATGCCATAACTTCTTTATCAAGAGGCATCACACAGCAGACGATTGATATCGGCACAGAGCGCTTCGAGGGCTGGCGCTACGCTATCGGCATCCGAAACATTAACGTTTATTCCTATGAGTATGAACAAAGCGGAGAGATCGTCACAGAGCCCTATTTCTTTGAACAGCCGCTTGAGAAGATTACGCTGTCTGTAAATGAAGACAATCCCCTCATGATTGAAAATGCACAGCCAGGAACGGAGTATAAATGGATTAAATACTTTATCTCCATCGACGATGGTGCAACGTGGTATCCGATTTCACCGCTTGAGCATCAAGAGTATAACAGTGGTGGGGAAGAGGCGCCGCCTAAAATATATACGGTGCAGCAGGTAGAGAAGTCGAGCCAAGCACTTACGACAAAGACCGGCTATATTGAATCAGAATATCCAGTATATAGTCTCAGATTAAGAATGCTATTCGAAAGACCGGAGGATGAAGAATGACCCAGAAGAATAAAACGCCTCTCTTAAAAGGCTTCACGATTAAAGCATACACTGGCGCGGAGGCTTCCGATAGCGAAGCTTCCCTGCGCAGGGCAAGTACAAGCGAATCCGGCAGCGGTTCTGACGTTGTTGATCCGCCGTATTATCCGCCAGAGCCTGCGGATCCGTCTGCGCCAGATAACCCTGGGGGCGGTGGGACGAATCCAACCAATCCAACTGACCCAGAGAATCCAGGAGGCGGCGGAGGATCGGGTGACGAAGATAACCCAGGAGGCGGAAGCAATCCTGACAATCCGGGCGGAGGCGGCGGAACGGACGACCCAGAAGATGATCTTCCTGACGACCCTAGTGATGGTGTCTCGAGTAATGGGCGCATCTATATTAGAATCCTTGAAAGAAAAGACAATCCGGATAAGTACTGCTTAGGAATAGATTATCCTGTTAAGGTGCGTGCTTGGACAGCGAGTGAAGAAGAGAAGATTATAAAAATTGTTCTCAAATTCAAAATGCGGCACAAAGGTGGCAAGCTAACAGAGTTTGTTTATAAAGAATACACCTATCCTGGAAGTGTTGAAGAGAGCATTGAACTCGTCATACCAAAGGCAACATTGGATGAATGGGGAGTTAAAGAAAGAACTTATCTGCAATTGATTGCTGTCGTTTATACGGACCAAGGAAGAGATACACACACCACAGACTATGTGAGATTCGAAAACTGTGGGGAAGAGGAGGATGATCCAGATAAAGATACAGACGGGGATGGGATTCCAGATAAAGATGATCCTAATCCTGAGCAGCCAGATGAGCTGCAAGTCACCATCACACCTAAGACAACAGAGATATGCTATGGTGATGATTTAATCGTGTCTGGAGTGGCTGACGGCCCGTATCCAATTACGAAAGTCGTTATGCTTGTCAACGGAACACCTCTTGAAGATATCGTCACAGAGGAGCCTACAGAGCCGGAGACGCCGACTGAGCCGAACACGCCGAACAGCATCAGCTATTTTGTAGACGGCTCAATCTCACCATCAAGTATTAACCAAGATTACTGGACAGGAAATAAAGCCTTTAGCGGGAATGTCCAAATTACTGCAGGTAATATCGTGCCACTGAATATACAGCCTAACTTCTTTACCGGAAGAAACCAATGGCTTGATTTCATGGAGAAGGTTAGACGAGCGCTTGCTCCTGAAGAAGATACGATCTATACCAAAAGCAATATCAGTATTCAGAATTTTCATGCCTATCTATGGAAGTTCCATCAAGACAACTTAAGAGGACTAGTCACATTACCTCAGCCGTGGTCGACGTTTAAGTCGTGGGCGGTAAGTAATTTACCGGGATTGACGGAGCTTCAGCTGGGCAGCATCTATGCAACCTATAAGATCAAGGCCATCAGCTTCTTCTTCCCAAGTGCAAGCTCATATCTTTCAGGAGATATTATTGATACGTTGTCTGACCTTGTGGCCAAGACGAATACGTACACCTATCACTGGATCGACTTCAATGATATTCAAGGTAATCCGAGTGTCGCGGCTTGGGCGAAGGATGGGGAGCTGCCGCAATTTTATTCCTTTATTAATTTTGAACCTGATGCCTTGAATGCCAGTGTCATCAATCTTATGGCATACCGGCCAACAGATTATACGTCTAACTCTTCAAGGGATGAGAGCGACACGCTGACGCCGCTGGACAAATACAAGAGCTACTGGCTCCCAGTAGGATCGCTAGGAACAGCAGACCTGCAGACACTCAACAACAATCAGCCCGCATGCCGACCATACATTGCAGGAGAGATTGCAATCCATGAGATTGGACATGCTGTTGGATTCTACGGGGCGGACTATTATAAGTTTGATGCTGGCCATAAATATGCAAGCGACATAGGTAAGAGCCTGCACGACTACAGAGAATGGCAAGAGATTAGCGGGTGGGACTCCATCAACTGGTCGGGTATGAGACAATACTACAAGCTAAATAAATCGAATCCGGGAACGAAGCTAGACAACGGAAAAGAAGCACCTGTCACTGCTTATGGATGTACGCAGCCCGCAGAAGGATTCGCTGAAGCTTACAGATTGTACATTATCAATCCAAGTTTCCTGAGAGACAACTTCCCTAAGCAATACGCATTCATGGAGAAGTACGTTAAGAACATGGAATCCATTGATGTAATGAGCACGGCAAGCTTCAGAAGAATGAGTGAGACGGTTGTGATCGATGGCTACCATAGTCCTTTCTGGATGGCTGCTTCGCCTTATGAACAAACCTTCAACTTCCGATACCCAACGCTTGGTCATGAAGTAGGTGACAGCTTTGTGGTTGAAGTGAAGGCTTATGATAGCGAAGGTAACGAGGCATCCGACAGCATGACGGTCACAGTGAAGGATTGCTCAATTGATCCGGAAGGACCGAAGGTGAGAGACTGCTTAATGTTCGATACACTGCATGTGGAATACTACGATGCCAATCTTCAAGACATTAAAAAGTTTGATATTCCTGCCGACTGGCTCCCGTATGAAATTAACAATGGTGACGGGGCAACGGCCATGTTCGGATGGGGAGAAGACGACACGATTACTGCATGGTTTAAAGATGGAGGAAACAGCAGTGGCTACGGATTCCAGCTCAGCTCGATTGGCGTCAATTATTTGGATGAACACAATAATGCAAAAACAGCCTGGGCATCCAACATCTATTACGAAACCGCAGGTGTAAAGAACAGCAGGAAGATGCTTGGTGATCCTACAGGTAAAGATACTTCATGGATGAATCAAATCCTCACAAGCGGCAGCTATACGGAAAGCCCATCGATCGGATCGAAAGGTGACTATGTTAAATTCAAATTCCCTTCTGCTTGGAGTTCGAATCAATGTCCGATCAATAAAGATATTATCCGTCCAGAAGATGATGACTCGCCAGAAGAAGATCCAACGAACCCGAACGTTCCAGATTATGATCCGGAGAAGAATCCAGTCCGCGACTGCTTGATGCTAGATAAGATCATCTTCCAGTATTACAGTGACGTGACCAAAGAAATGCAGACGAATATTGTGCCTTTGGAATGGCTTGTAACTCAGGAGTTGACGATCGAGACGAAGGCGGGGCCTGTTACACTGGTTGCAGGATGGTCGGATTATTATAAAGGCGTATCGCTTATGATCCGGAATGCAACCGGCGCAAACAACATCTTCCTAACGGGAGTCGGCATCATCTTCAAAGACTTCTATGATGATTCGAAAACCGCATGGGCTTCGGATATTAACTTCAAGACAGCAGGAGCAAAGAACACCGGCTGGATGACTGGCGGGCCGAAGAACTTAGATGAGCTGCCATGGGTGGCAGAAGTAGATGCAGGAAACTACGGCAATGCCCCTGTGATCGGTAAGACAGGAGACTTCATTGTAAGCAAGCACATGGATTTATTTACTTCTCAGGTCTGCTCCATTGATCCAGAGCATAACTCTGACCCGGAAACAGGGGTAGGAGCTGATCCAATTCTTGAAGTCACGGTGCCATCACTTAATCCAGAAGAGATCACACACTGTAATACAGACCCATTAACCATTGGGGGATATGCAGAGATTGCGCCTAAAGTTGCTGAGATTAGGGCGACATTCAATGGAGAAGAGTTCTATCAACGAAATGGCAATGCGTTTCACGAAGACTTTAGTTTCACGATTCCTTCAAGAGCATTCGGAGAAGGCGGAACGGGTGAAACCAGTGAAGGTGGTATTGCAGATATCGTCTTCTTGATTGACTACTCCGGAAGTATGGGAGCACATATTGCCTCAGTAGCAGACAATGTAAACAACTTCATCAGAAGGCTGAATGATGACAGCGTAAACTATCGACTTGGCTGTGTGCGATACAGCGACATAAACTATGGTGAGCCGACTACGAAGACAGCAATGACTACAAGCACTTCAGAGTTTGAATCCATGCTGAGATCCATTGTGTTAGCCAGCGGAGGAGACATAAGAGAATCGGCTCTGGAATCCATTATGGATCCTGTAAATGGAGCACTCACTTATGATTTTAGAGACAATGCCGCGAAGCACTTTGTCTTAGTGACCGATGCACATTTCCATGATAAAGAAGTGGATGAAATGTCGGCCTATACCGCAGCTCAAACCATAAGTGCTATGAAGGCAAAAGGTGTGATCTTGAATATCATTGGTCCGATGGAAGAAGGAATGTTCTCGTTAAAGCAGCTTAGCGATGGAACCGGTGGTCAGTACCTTGATATCAGAGGGGACTACGGGAACCAGCTTAACAGTATTTCTGGCCAGATATCAGAAGACGCAGGAGAGCTCTTATCTGGATACGTTGTTATTACAGCCACCGGTACAGATGGCAAGATAGTAACGCGGAGAATTAAAATCAATGTGGTGGATTGCTCAGTTCCACCGCCCGGATCAACGCCTGATGAAGGAAGCATCGAAAACAGCTATGACTTACTCTTTAGATTAAGATGGGGCATCCCATCAAGCACTGCTCCTGATGCGAGATCAGATATGGATCTACACGGATACCTTGATAGAGATGAAGCTAAGCATATATTCTACGGTTCCCGTGTGGATGCTGATTACCCAAGTTATCGATCATATATTGAAGGAGCGAATAAAATTTATCTCAACTTCGATTACGCTGATCATATACGAAATAGTGGAATCGACCACTGGAACAATGAAGTGGAAATCATTACGGTGGATGGTTTTGTAAACAGAACACTTACGTTAGCAGTTGATAAATATTACGGCGTTGATGTTTCTGATCTTGATCGAGCACCGCAAGTTGAAATTGTAGATGCAGGTACGGGCTCTATACTTCAAACGATTGTGTTGAATCCTTCTGACTTCAATTCGAAGCGTTCCATCATCGTATGTGATATTGCTCTAAAAAATCCTGGTCAAACTAAAATATCTGATATTACAATAAGAAAAGAACCAAGAGATTATCCAACTCCAAATTAAGAGGTGATGAGATTATGGGCATCCGGCAGACACAGCTCTCACGCACAGTAGAGAAGATCGTAAGGTCCTATCTGCAGCGCGGAAGATATCCCAGTATTCAAACCATCACTTATCATCTAGGGCAATGGCTCCGGGAACATACTCCTGGAGCTCCGTCCTTTTCGCCTCGTAAGGTTCTCCGCAAAGAGAAGTCGGACAGCGAAAGCTACAATGATAATGTGACGATGATTAGACAGGACATTGGCGATTTGTATGACGCCACAATTAGTCAAACCATTCGAATTATGAATGACTTCAATTTTGTTGAAACAGAGCGAGCCAAGATCAGCCATGAACTATCTATGCTATCTAAGAAGATTGATCAGCTTCTCCTTGTGTCGGGGGCAGGAAGCAGCTACTTAGATACGGTTATTGAAGACTTCATTGACACAAGCCGGATGAACACCGGTAATAGCACGGCAGCCATTGATCTGAATAACGGTCAGATCACATTGAAAGAAAATCAAAGGCAGAGCAATAAAGTCTTATTATCAGGCTCTCAAGCAACCTTTAATGCACTTACGCCTAACGTAAAACAGTCTGCTATCGAAACGATCAACAATGCGTTCGATGACAACATCAATACAGCTTGGTGGCATGTAATTAAAACAACAGGACCAGGCACCGTAAAAGCAGAGCTGACGATCAGGCTGGCCAGTGTAGAAGAGATTAATGAAGTAGAGTATATTGCTCACCACGGCAAGCCCGTTTTGATCCAAGTAGAATACTCTCTTGATGGATCGACATTCACTCCGTTGCCTGAAAAGAATAATAAGCAATCTGTAAGTAATCGAGCGGTATGGAACTTCTCTCAGCTAAAGGTAAAGGCAATTAAGTTCACTTATGAGAAGAAGGATCATGATGATAATTCTGCCGGCATGTATAACTATTACTTCGGCGCAAAGAGCATTTCGATTTCAAAGAAAAGCTATCTCAGCGAAGGCACCTTAATTACGCAGCCATTTGTATTTAGTTCTGATAATATCAACATGGTTTCACTTAACGCCTCACAGGATATCCCGTTCGGGACAGCGATTGATTACGAAGTTGCGCTAACGAATGAAACGACTGCACTGGATAGCCTAATCTGGTATCCGATCAGCCCCTCTGAAGACACAACTCCTAAATATTCGAAGACGGTAGAGTTTAACGCTCGCGCATCGAAGAATATAGAGTTTGGACAAGCAGAAGCTACGCAGGAAGTAAAGAATGGCATGAGGGTATTTAGGCTCCTTAAAGATGACAAAGACGGCACCCTGCCGGAAAGCTTTGACGATATCCAGAATCCTATCCTGCTTCGCGGGATTAATCAGTGGAGAAGAGAGCGGTCTTATATTAAGTTTGACGGCACCATCCCGCTGAACAGCACATGGAAGTCGCAATATGATAACCGGCCAGATTCTATCCGTACTAACTATCAAGCCATCGGAAACCAATTAAATTTGCGCCGTGAGAATGGCGGCAAGTCCGATAACTTCTACCGCTTCACCACTTGCGTGTATAGCGAAGAAGCCAGAGTAGAACCATTATCCCTGGCTGTCATTCAGACTGTATCCGGCGTAAGAAAACGCATTGGAACATATGCAGTATATGTAGATGGTAAACGCATGGTACCGTCCAATGAAGAAGTAACTTTGACGCTGGCGGCAGGATGGAGTGAGATTCAAATCCTATTCCATTGGGGAGATATGCAGCTTCGGCAGGATTTTACAGATGGCAATCTGCCTAATGAAACCCTACTAGGCAAATTCAACTTCCTCTTGGAGAAACGGGTAAGGGCAGATAAGGATAGTCTTAAAATCGTGGACGAGCATTCGCTGTATTACAATATCTCCCCGAATAACAGAGACTACTTTGCGATTTATGAAAACCAAGTAGTTCTGAACTACCTGCCATCAAACTGCATTTTTCAATTGGTCTATGAAGTCATTGATAGTTCTATTCAGAATAATCAAGTCGTGGTGAGAGCTTCGATGAGGCGGGAAGAAAGCATTCCACACATCACACCGAAAATAATGCGTCTGCAGCTGCAAGCGAAGTGAGGTAGCTTATGCCAACAATAGAAAAAGTATTATTTTATTTTGATGATGATAATGTATTTCCTTACGAAATGGACTTCGCTGATGTGCTTGGCAATACCGGTATCAGCACATCGGAAGGCTATAGCATTGTGCCTGAGATTCAGAGTGCAGACAACCTGACGATCCGCATCGTAAACTTTGCTCCACCGCTGTCCTCGCCATCAAATAAATTTGGTAGTCTCTTAGGGATTGCTTATGTTTACGATAATGGGGTAAAGAGTTGGATAGAAGAAGTTGTTCGGTACGGACCTAATTCAAGTAATCTGGAAGTAGCAATAGGGAATTGGGTTGATGGAAAAACAATCAGCCAAGTTCGAAGCGATGCCCGGTACCGAAAGCCATACATCGGATATGTTGAAGCACAGGATTATGTAGAGTACAGAATTGAAGCGTATCAGGATCCGCCGCCACCACATATACCGCTATCGGGAACAATTGACCCTCCCGAAGCACGCATCCGGATTGGAGAAACGGCCAGCTTCAAGATCACTTTAACCGGTAGCAATACAGCCATTAGAGATTGTGATTGGTTCTATGATGCAGACTCAACCATTGTAAGACCAATCTCGTTCACGGATTTAACCAATAGTGCTCGATTTAGCAAAGCAGGGGCATATCACGTAAAGTACAATGTGAATAATACAATAGGTGAAAATTTCACAATAAGTGCGCCCATATATGTCGCTGATCCTGCGCCTATACTCGTTGATATCCTTCAACCAAGTACACACTCTTTGTCACAAGGTGAGAGCCTGACCCTGGATGCTATTGCCGAATCAGAAGCCGAAATCAGCCTCAGAAGGTGGGACATTCCGACCGGAGTAGATATTCTTAACCAGAATGGAGGGCAGGCTATACTCAGCTTTAATCGCCTTGGAACGTATACGATCAAGTTCTATGCTGAGAATGTAGAGGGATCGCAAGGCGAAGATTCAGTTGTCGTTTCCGTATTGGAGCCACCAAAGAAAAAGCCAGGAATAGAATTATGGATTGGTACTAATGATGGCCAAGTGCAAGTTAATCCTTCGATTATGATGAATGAGCTGCCGATCAATAAGGATGATATTTTTCTATCCTACAAAAATAGCGGAGATTCGGCTTGGAAATTTGTCGAATTTAAGGTAGAGGTCGGCGCAGAATCATTCATCTACATGGATGGGCGTACTCAGATACAAGAATCGGTAACGATTGCCGCTGGTGGAGAATACCGAATCCGTGCAGCACTGCGTGATTACGTTGCTCGCAAGAGGTATACGATTATCCTTAAAGCTGTCATGAATGATGATCAAGGGCAAACGCTCACGAGATTCTATGAATTAAGATGGATTGCCACGGCTGATGACGGGTACGATCTAGTGATCGTGGAGCGCAGGGATGATAATTACCACTACCCAAATATCATGAAGCGTAATGCAAGATATCGGGGGCAACGTGAATCAGAGAAAGTATTATCTGATCACCAAGAACAGATTTTGGACATCCGACTGAATCACATGATGATAGAAAATCATACAAAAAATCAAGATGATGCCGTAAAATCGTGGTTTCAGGGGGAAAACGAAGCTGGAGTGGAAAATATTACGTATTCTGCAGTAAAAACGTTCAATATAAATATGGAACAGACCAGCTATCTGCTCATGCCGGGAGTTGAAGAAAGCTCTTTTTCAAGGCTTGTGATATCCTTAGATGGAGCAGAACTCAATAGTCCTGGGGATTTTGTGTTCGAAAATGGATATATAAAACTAAAAAGTAACGCGTTACAAAATGGAGATATGAAAGTCGAGTACACTGTAACGGTTGCGGTGGCCGAACAGAAGATGAACGGCCTTTATCCTGTGGCAAAAAGGATGAATCAGATGAATGAGCATCTGTCTGAATTAGAGAGGAGACTTCAGAGCTATGAGAATGCCTACAAGTAAACCAGGAGGCGCCCAGTTTAGGGGAGCTACTTCTTCCTCGGATTACAATAACAACGAAGATAATAAATACCTAGAGCTTGTAGAGCTGTATCGTCAAAGCAATCTGAATATCCAGAATCTTTCGGAAGCCCATCAGATCATCCTTGCAGCGAATACAGCCCTACACAACTATGCGATGATGCTTGAGCGTAAGACCGTAGAGTTAGAAGCACAGATGAATCGAATTGAATCAGCAGGGCCTTACGATCCGATCTTCTTTAAGACCGGCTTCGTACAAGACATGACGACAGTTTACCCAAACATCTCCCAAGAGAACGGAGAGACGAGCCTACGTTGTGATGTAGACCTGAATTATCGCTATGCGACTGTTCCTCTGATTCATCAGATACCAAAGACACACACGGTCAATGAAAAGACCGGTACTGTGGTGGTTCCTACGGAGCTGAAGGTTCAAGTAGGTCGCACAAATACCAAGGGTGAAGTCATCGACAATAACCTGCTTAATGCCTTCAACGGAGATAATGAGTCTTACTGGCACAGAACAGTAACATATAATATTGCTGAATGTCCGGATCAAGAAGATGTCATCCTTGAGATTGAACTTCCTAGCCATCTAGTAAACAATCTCAACATCAACACGGTGCAAATCCATCCACATCCGGAAAGAGGCGTTCAGGTCAAGAATGTGGAGATTCATTATAATAGCGCTTGGAATACCATTCAGGGATTTATTCAACCAGATATGGCCGCTGTAAACAGCAACGAATATACACCTCGCAAGAAATGGTTTTTCCCTGGCGTTCCCGTTCAGAAGATTCGCATTACGCTGGTTCAAAAAAATCCCCTTGATATTGGCGGTAAGAAGGTATTCGTTCTCGGAGCGCAAGAGATCGGCGTTTACTTGACGATGTTTGAACCAGGCGGCGGCACAATATTAACACCATTCGATATGGAAGGCATCTATAACATTGAATCTGTAGAACACGTCTTTCTCAATCGTGATGCATTTGGTATTGATCGCAACTTGGATCAGCTTATGGAAGGACGAGTTTTTGAGTACGAATTACTGAGAGAGGAAGCAGATGGCTTCCTTACTCCCCTCAAGAATACTGAATGGTCAGGTCAGTTTTCGGAGCGGATATGGGTTCGTACAAAGCTGCTGATGTACAACGGCGTGAATCCATGCCTGCATGCGGTAAGGCTTAATTATTCTCGATGAGAAAGAGGTGAAACCGATGAGTCGCTTTGAGCTCGGAAAAACACTTAGCTTAGATAATATAGCTTCTTCATCTACTGCAGTATGGGCAACAATAGGTGGAGTTTTCGGGTCGATCGTAGAAACCGTATACGGCGGCGGAGAAGAGCGGAAATTTATGATTGCCATCTATGCATTCTTTATCTTTATGGACTGGATCAGTGGGATCGCCGCTTCCAAGAAAGATGGAAGTTATTCTTCCGAATATGGTATCAATGGCGTACTGAGGACTTTATTCATACTTTGTTTTCCGGCAGCAGCCAACATGCTTGACTATGTATTAAACACGCCAGGCGTTATCTTCTATTTTGTAACGACGGGCTTGATCTTCCACACCTTCAACAGCTTAACGGCTAACTCTGTACGAGCTGGATGGGAGAAGTGGATTCCAAACAGCATCATTAACTTTGTTCAATCTGAGATTGAAAATAAATCTAATCGATCTTCCAAAAATACGGAAGAGAAATAGGGGGAAACGAAATGTTAACAAGCGTTCGCAAAGCTCTTGAATATCTAGCAATTACGCCGGCTGTCGTTCAATTGGTCTTCACCTTGGTTGCTCTTTTCGAAACAGAGGGCAACGGTGCAGAGAAGAAACAGGCTGTTCTTGATACTGTCAGAGTAGTCTACGCAGAGGTTAATGGAGTGTTCGCACTTAAAGTCTCTGAGTCGTTCGTTCTGAGAGTTGCAGGAAGCACTGTCGATATTGTTGTCAGCTTCCATAATCTCGTTGGCACGTTTAAAAAGAAAGAAGCTTAATACTTCTATCTCTTTCTAGCGCAAGATATCTCTCGATATCTTGCGTTTTTTCAATTTTTCTCTTGATTCCTAAAATTCAGCGTGCTATCATACAAATGTAACGCATTACATTTAGGTGTTGCTTCGGCATCTGTTGAAGAATATAATAAGAAAGCAGTCAGTATACAGGAGGCGTCTATGAGACCTACAATTGAGAAATACCTTCCGGACATGGATCAGATCAAAAAGATCCGTGAGTCTTTGAAGGAATGTAAGGACGAATGGCTAGAAACCAAACCGGGGAGCGGAAAGAAACCTGCAAGTAAGTATATGGGCGTAAACACCGTTCGCCAAATTTTAGATAACGCTGTGTCAGGATATACGTATTGGGACTTCGGCTTGATTGATAATTGGAGAGAAGAAGTCTACAAGTATGATAAGGATTCCAAGACATGGTCCTTTGATGGATATGTTTATCACGCTCGCGGCTTCCTGTTCATTCCCGGACTTGGCCAGCGTGAGCAATATGGTTGCAAAATTGCTGTCGGCGGCAAGGATAATCAAGACAGTGCTTATAAGGCAGCTGCTTCTAATGTCTTAGTAAAAGCGGCATCACTCTTTGGCGTAGGCGAGTCTATCTATTCCAAAATTAAAGTCGAAACGGATGCTGATGAGGAACAAAACGCTTATGATCAAATGCAGCAAAGCGGACAGTATCAATTCCAACACCAACCGCAAGGTGGGTTCCAGCAGCCGCAAGAAACTTATGCTCAGCCTCAGCAAAGCTTCGGACAGCCTTATACTGATCCGTATCAACAACAGCAACAGCAAGCTTATTTCCAACCTACGCCTGAACAGCAGCAGCAGTTTTCACAACAACAGCAAGGTGGCTTTAACGGACAGTGGGGCGCACCACAACAGCAAACGAACTGGGCTGTAGATGTAAATAACGAGGCTAACGGAAATTTTAATGTAGCGCCAGAGCTTCATGAAGATCAATATCCATTTAATCCTCATGAGCCAAACACACCAGAAGCCATTGCTTGGGATCAGCGCAATCTGCCGAACAAGCAACCAGAAGCTGCTAAAGAGCAGTCGTTCCAAGCGACCCCTCAAGCGGAAGCAACGCCGCAAGCATTCAAGGCTGAAGCTAAACCAGTTGGCGCGCCGGTTCAAACTGAGGCACAGAGTGCTCCGCAGCAAAGTGCTATTCCGCCGCAATGGGATCAGGTTGAGATACAAAAGATACATCAGCACAAGGCAAGGCTCAATATACAAACCGATAACGACATGCTTCCTTTACTCAGAGAGTTCTTGAAGAAAGAGGATGCAGTTCCAGGCGATTTAACTCCGGGGAATTTAGCTGAATTTAATATCTTCTTGGAGAAGTTTGCCGCCTAATGAATCGAGATGGGTTGATTTATCAGCTCTCAGGATGGTTCGTATGCACGATAGTCGGTATTCCGATACAGAATGCCGACTCTCGTATCCGGACTAACATATCATCTATTCAGAAATTAGTTAAGGATGGATGGGAGCTGGAAGAGATTCAAGCAGAGATCGAGAAGTTTGCCCAAGATTACCCGGATATGGTCAAACGAATTTATATGCTTGAAGAGATTTTCGCCACAAAGAAACCACCGAAGAATATCATGAATCCGGATATCTTCTACTATCACAACCGGCTGAGGGAAACTTCTCCTGCGCCTAAGATGCGTAAAGGACCGGACGGCAAATATATTCAAGAAGTGGAGCCGTTCTTCTTGGAGATGAAGAAACGCTTTACGATGGAAGAACTGCTTGAGTACTGGTATGAAAAGATGAACATTCAGAGCAATCCTCATATGATTAAGCAGGATGAAGGAAAATTTAATTACTTACTCGGCATCTATGATCTGGACGAAATCCTGTTTGCCATCGATGAAGCAAAGCGCATTCGCTTAAGCTGGCAACGGAGCCTTCTTCGAAACGCTTTTGATATTGAGAAATATGTAGATGAAGCTAGAGAGACGATATCACAAAAGAAGAATATTCATCAGATACATGGGATTAACCGAGTGATTCGAAAACAGGTGATCGCACAGTGAATGAGTTCCAGCTTTTTGTGGAATGCGGAGCGGACACCAATTCGGAAAAGTTTCCATTTACACGAAAGCATTATATGCATCCTTCCGAGACCATCAAGTTTCGGAATTACTACAACAACATAGGCGTCTATGAGACTGTAATGCAATACATTAACCCTGAGTTCTTTCAAAATGAAAAAGGGAAATGGGTATTGAATGCAAGGGATGCTCTGAAATGGGGCGATCTTTATCTGGACTTTGATAAGCCATTAGAGACAGAAGAGGATTACACCAAATTAAAGTATGACGTGCATATTGCCTTTCGTTATCTTAAGCATATTCTTTCAATCGAGCCTGATCAGATCAATGTATTTTATTCGGGACACAAAGGGATTCACTTGACTGTCAGCGGACATGTGCTTGGGCTAAATCCGCACGTATCCCTGAATCAAATCTACCGTGAGATTGCACTTGATATCGCGAAGTACACACTGTTTGGAACAATGGATACAGCAATATACGATGATAAGCGCATGTTTCGAATGGTCAACTCCTTCAATAAGAAGGGTGGTCATTATAAGATACCCATAACGCAGCAGGAGCTTCGCACTTGTACACTAGAACAAATTAAGGAACTGGCAAAAGAACCGAGATTCCTTCAACCTGCTCCACTGGTAACATCAAATAGAGCTAAGTTATCCCTTGATCGGTACATCCAAAAATGGACCGAACGGAATATAAAAGCAAAGGAATACCAAGGGAAGATTCGCAAGCTAGAAACTCTGCCGCCATGCATTCAGACCATGCTTGAGCGTACATTTAAAGAAACTGTGGACGAGCGTAATAACTCTGGGACTGCACTTACCAGCTTCTATATGCAGCAAGGAATGGAACGAGATGAAGCAATGGCGCGGATGCTCATATGGGGCGAAGAGAACTGCATGCCTCGATTGAACAGAAGAGATATCGAAACTATTGTGAACTCAGTTTATAACGGACAATACCGATACGGCTGTGAAGCTTTTGCTAGACTGAGCGGCGTATGCGATAAAGATAAATGTCCTCTCTTTAATAAAGAGTTGAATAAAAAAGCAGAGGAAGAGAAAAAGGCCTAAGCGTCCCTTAGAGGGTTGTGTTTTTATACGCACCTTGTAAGGGGCAGCTTAGGACCCTGCTCGAACCTCAACTTCACCCAACACACAACACACAGGGATCTCTCCCTGTGTAATGCTTACGAACACTCGCAGGTATTACACGGGAGAGAGATAAGCCGTATGGAAGGAGCAGCTATGAGCAATACACAGCCAGGACAATTTAGTTTTACGGACATCATGCATCAAGTTGAAAGACAAATGCAGCAAGATCCAAATGCATTCGGCTTTGAGCCCGAAATGAGAAAAAAGGTTATTGTTACAAATGTCGAGGGAATACTTGGTCGTCCGTTAAACAGAATCGAAGAAAAGATGCTCCGCAATATCATGAATATGGATGCTCACTCATGGGCCAGAGGGAAAAACGGGGGATTAATTTCAGGGTTGCAATCATTCGATGACGCCTTTGAAGGCGGGGCTCAGCCTGGGCTTATCTTATTTGCCGCTGCACCAAACGTCGGTAAATCCGCCTACATGCTTCAAGTATGTAAAGGAATATCAGAGAGAAATGAAAAGGTCTATGTTTCGTATCATTCGCTTGATGATGCCAATAACGATCTTATGCCGCGCTATATTGCCAACGATCAACAAATCACGATCGGCCAAGCAAAGTCGCCAGCTAAGTATGAAGACGATGAAGAGATTATCAATAAGCGTAATGAAGGAATCAAGAACCTGTATCGCAGAGTAGACCGCTTCGGCATGTTCGATTCCAATGATATGACCAGCGTTGAAGCCATTGAAGAGCACATCAAGGATATTAAGATGACGATGCCTGAAGGCACTCGAATCGTAATTGCAATTGACTCCTTCAATGACTTGACAGTAGAGAGCAAGACCTTCAGCAACAATGATGATAAGACGGCTCACGTATCTAAAACGATCAAAGGCTGGGCTACAAGATTTGATGTTGTCGTTATGTGTACAGCTCACTTGCGTAAAACGAACGGCAAGCGTCCGATAGAGGATGATCTGAAGGATACAATCACTCTTCGTTATGAAGCAACAATGGTCTGCCTTATGTACAACGAAGTCGGCATCAAGGAAGAGAATGCTGAAATCTATTGGGTCGATGAAGATGAAGACTTGAAGATGCCTGTCGTGGAAGTGAAGTTCGCTAAGAATAAGCACGCATCCATGAAGAGTACTAAGTTCTTTAATTTTATTCCCGATTACTCTCTGTTTATCCAAGCGGAAGATGAAGCTCAGCGCCGATTCGCCTCTAAGATTTATCAAAACTAAGGAGGAATTGATTTGGATCAAATTAAGATCATGGCCAACACGCCAGACCAGAACCGGAACTATCTCCGGACTTACCTACAGGAAGAAATCTCCCAAAAGATTCGGCTAGAAGAAACCATTAAGCTTTATGAGGTGCAGTTGGACGAGCTAACTGAGGAAGTCGTTGATCAGGCGGAAACCATGCGGGCTATGAAGAATGATGAGATGGCTGATAAAGCGTCAAGCCGATTGAGCCGTATGGAGCTCATGAAATTCACCGTTCAAAAGTATTTGCAGCATTTGAAAGAGCGGAATCATGAAATGGTAGAAGATAGCCAGGCTCACATGGTTGCTTTATCTGAAATCGAAATAGAACAAGGAGGCTTTGTTGCACTCCTGTTTGGCCTTCGAGACAATGTAGAATTTGAGCCAGTATCACAAGGGCTCACATTCGAGCCAGGGGGCAGCGTTGAATCTATTATCGGTACATCCCTAACCTCTTGGAAGGACAGCTCTCAGCTAAAAATAACCCTAATACGGGAGGGGAACTAATTGAGATACTCTTACTTCTTTAATGAAGAAAAGTCACACCGCATTGATTACTCATTCGAAGTCCAAAGCTATCGAGCTAGAAATAATGGAGACATTGAATTAGTCTTTATTGCTCGTGTAACTGAGTTCATTGATAACACACAAGCTCGAACAGAATCAAAGACAGGCACTTTCGTATTTCCTGCCGGTAATTCAAGTCATGACGTTGATCTGCAGCGCATCCGAATTGCTGAGCAAAACAAATGGGTCTTCCATGTGAAAAACAATAAGAATGCCTCTCAAGATGTGATTGTAGGGCTAATTAGTAAGACGGCTGCTGCCAACCCATTAGGAGAAGACATTTACCATGATACTCCAAGCTATAAGGCAGAGCTGAAAGCAAACAACTTGGCCGTCCTTGAACAGGAGTATCAGCCGCCAGTGCTCACACAAACGCTTGTGTATACAACGTTTGCTACACCTGAGTACCCGATTGGCTTTAGCTCCGAAACGGCTGAATATAATAGTCAGCGCTTAATGTATCAGTTGAAAGGATTCGAACAGATCCTCCCGCAGGAAATCGATGCTTATACTGCTTTCTCTGTTGAGATGAACATTGCTCCGCGCAATGTAGTTCCTAAAGGAAATTCAATCTTCTGGATAAATATTGATGGCGTCGGTCGCTTTGACTTCCAAAAAGAGAACATGGTGTATGTGAACGAAGGGGATGATTACAACAATGCTATTAAGATCCCTCTGGAAACAAGACTTACTCCAGATTTGTTCTATTATAATAATGCATTTGTTCCTGCATCGAAGCTTACAATCTCCGGCAACGGCACTGGCAAGCTCACGATCACTTATTTTAACAAGCAATTTATCGTGGATTACAATGCCGGCCAAACAATTCAGTTCGTCAACCTGATTGCACAGGAAGCCGAAATTAACGCTATGGCATTTAAAACGATGGCAGCTGCGACAGATATCGATCTAACTGAAGGATCTGAAGTGTTCAGCGGCGGGGATCGACTTGGCATTGCTGGTGAATGGGATGCCAAGAATGCAATTGATAACAATGAAACTACAGCTTGGGGATCAGTGCAAGCCGGTAACGTAGACGGTCTGGCATGGATTGGTTTTGATCTAAAGGTGCCAACCGGACTGCGGAACATTACATTTAAGCAGTCAGAGGATTGTGGGGTAGACCTTATAGATATCGAAACATCTGAAGATGGCAACACATGGACTTATGTTGAATCTGTCAGCACCCACAGTCAGCCACTTGTATCTATCGATCTAAGCGTCAATGCCATAGCAAGATACTGGCGCTTAGTAGCTGCCTCACCGATCGTCAGCTTCCCTGATACCGGGGAAGCTTGGGAAGCGCGCATGGTGGATCAATCCTGGATCATTCATGAAGTTGAAATGTATCAGGCGCTAGAAGAGTCACTTCCGGCTCCAAGCGACCTGCAGGCAATTATCCAAGAGGATAACACCGTCAAGCTCACATGGACTTATGATGGTCCAGATGCTACCTTCCGTATTTATAACCGTGGAGTATTCCTTGGGATAGAAGTGGAAGGAGTTAATGAGGCGATTCTTTCTAATCTGATTGAGGACAAAGAATACAGCATTCAGGTTACAGCAAAATCAGGATCTATCGTATCTCCATCCAGTGAGCCTGTTACTTTTACATTGGATGATCCCCAAATTGAATGGGGAAATCGTATTCCGGTTTACCTCGATAACCTGGTCATTAAATTCTACAAATAAGGAGAATCACAATGTTAATTGGTAAACATTTTACAACCGAAGAGCTTATGACAATCATGAAAGACAAGATTACGGATCTGGATATGGAGACTCGTAAGCTGCAAAAAGAGTACAACGATTTAAACAAAGATATGGCTTCTAATCCACCTCAGAAGAATAAAGATGACGAACGCCCTATGAAGCTGAAGCAGCTTAGGGAGATCATTGAAGACAAAATGAATGAAGGAGTTTGGCTAGAGCAAAAAGTCGATGAAGCTGAAAAAGCCATCGAAAAAGATCCTAATGTAGCCAGCCAAAAAACAATGTTGTCTCTAAACGACATGCTCCGCCTAGGTGTTGAAGATCCGGAAGAGCCTGTTGTAGAAAACGAAGAATAAAGGGGATTTAAGTTCATGGATTTTATGGAGAAAGCCTATCAAGGCGGCCTTACAGAGAGCGATCGCAGAGAGATGCTGGAACAATACAAAGCTGGCATGATGAAGCAGGAAAGCTTTAAGGCACCGAAAGGGAAGGTACTATCCAAAGAAGATCCGCTGAATATGCCAAGACATCAAGTGTACGGCGAGTGCATTCGTTTCCACGAATGCCCGCTGTGCTTTAAATGCAGAAACTTCAATTCTTCTGACTCCGAATGCCGCAGCTGTATCCTCTTTGAAGAGGGCTCCATTTGCAATACAGAAAAGCATAACGAGAAGATTCTGAACATGATGATCCGCAGGCAGCGTGTTGATTTGGATGGAACTGACTTCAAATTATTTGATGTGCATTGCGAGGATGGCCACAGCGGGGTGCACAAGATTATCTTGCCTGGTGGCAAAGTTATTTTACGCAGCGAAGAAGAGTCGGATGCTGATACATCAACGATGATCCCATTCATCGGGCAGAAGCTTGAGTACTTCGTTAATAACGAATCCCAAGGCAAATTCATCCTGAAAGATGCTGACCATTTAGGCGTCTTCTCTTTAAAGGAGGTTAACGCAAAATGAATCTAACAGTAAAAGAACACATGGATTATATTCAACTGCTCATAGATGCTCGCAATTTCGGGGCTTCATGATGCTGAGGGTCCTCTTAGGAACGCGATTATTCTATTCGATCGCAGATATATCAGGCCACCGAAACTTGAAGAGCCAGAGGTAAGACCTAGTGAAAAAGAATAGCCCTATGAGCTTTGAGCAGATTATGATCCAGCAATCTTATCAAAGCGTTGAGCAACCTGTGTACTGTCGCTTTTGCGGAATGAATGTAAAAACCCCAAGCAGCAATTCTCCAGGAGGAAATAATGGAGCTTGGAGAAGAAATTTGGATTGGGAAATTAAAAATCATTGCCATGTAAAATGTGCAAGCGAAAATCAAGGAGGACGCTAACATGTCAGAAGTAAAGCCAGCCGTACTTATTTTTAAAGAGGAATTGGAGCAATTTAACGATCCTGAGATTCAAAGTTTTACTCAGAATGCATTATCTATGGCGCCAGAAAGCTTCTACAATGATGAGGAGCTCGTTACTTATACAAAGAACGTATACCGCATACTTATGGGTTTCTTGGGGGAAGAGTCCAAGATTCGAGGCCTAGCCGATGCATTCCGTGCAGGAGCTTTACTTCAGGATCTGTGCTTCAATGAAACTGGCGATGCGTATCGTCGTATTCATCCGGTTATGGTCCGCACCTTCCTTGCACCTCTGAAAAAAGATCTTCAGACTAATATCTTTGATGCCATTCTTGGCATGGTCGAAAGCCATGAGGCCGATCAATCTCCGTCCCCGTTGCTGGAACCAAAGCCAACAAATTCCGCTTTTTTATTGGCAATGGCCAACAAGGTTGCACGCTTCAATTTCATTGAATTTAAAGACTGAGGAGCTGTATTTAAATGGACAAAAATGTTGTAGCAAAAAAAGTAGTTGATCGCATCTCTCTAATCGAAGTGGAAACTGGCAAAGTCATCTTGGAAGTTGATGCTGATGACAATAGCGAAGAAATAAAAGGGCTGATAGAAAAATATACTTTTGACTTTACGATTGCTCATAAAAACGTGGTTGATCAATTAGCGAATGCTTTAATCATCTTAAAAAAGATGCCGCAGGATCATGATACGAGACGAATGATGGATTCAGTCAAGGATGCAATACAAATTGCAGATAGCATCTTCATAGATCATTACAGAAGCAGTCATCCGCAATACGAAAAAGAAATCAAGTAAAGTTTAAATGAAAGCAGGGGAAGAAATGAAATTCGGACATGCACTTGAGCTCTTAGAGAAAGAAGAAAAGTTAAGACGCGATTCTTGGGCACCTGGCAGCTTCATTGTAATGATGCCTTCTCTTTATCTGCCGCCTTTTAGTACAGCTAGTACATTTTTGAAGGTTAACGATCGCACAGCAAAACATATTGGTGTAAATACGCCTCTTAATTCGCAGCCGTATATCGCATTTTTTAATGGCGAAACGGATGAATGGCAGCCAGGCTGGCTTCCTGCTCAGGCGGATTTGTTTGCCTCAGACTGGTATGCAACCAAGCAAACGCCATATTAAGGAGCAATTAATTAAATGGATCACATTATGCTTGCAGTCAATATTTTAATTTTAAGTCTTAGTGCACATTTTTATGGGGATAGCCGTAAGCGCAATTTAAAAATTCAATGGGTCTTTTTAGCTTTCACGATTGTTTATTTGCTATTAGTTGCGGCTCGTCTCAAAGAAATCTGGGGGTAAAGGAAGAGGTATATATGGGAGAAAAGAAGAGAAAAGAGAGCCTGCCGATAACACGAGGCGGGGTAATCCCCATCTCTCGCGAATTGCTATCTCACATCTTAAGTGAGAAGTTGGGTGTGCAGGTCCAAGTAAGCCACGCAGAAAGCTTATACTATGCAGATTGCATCGGGTTCGCTGTGAAGACCAAAGATGAGAGGTTTCCAATAGTCTATCCAGGTAGTCGATTGGAAAACATATCATTGGAACAGCGTATAGATTCAGATGGAAAAATTCATATAACGAACGTCACGCCGTTTAGCGAACTATAAAAACTGCGTATAATTAAGATTTTACGCAGTTTTAGTTTTAAGCGATTTTTTTCTGAGGAGGCGGGCAGTTGGACGTAAAAATCGTTCAGAAAGAAGGGCTTGATAAACCCTTTTATCAGCTAACTCTTTCCAATAGAGAAATTAAAGAGATGTATGACTATTTTTATCCAAAAAGATGGAGTAGTAAGTACGCCGAACAAATACTCAACATACTGGAAGACCACCTTCCTTCATAATATTACCTAAATGAAATGTATTACATTTTAAGAAAGGTGAATGAATATGTATTGCAAAGATTGCATGTCTTTTTTTGTTAGCTGTCCCTGCTGCAATGAGAGCTTCTGTCCAGACTGTCAGAAGCGTGAAGAGGATATTGAAGAGGAAGAAGAGGAGGAATAATCACTATGACAAGAGGCAGGCCGCGGAAAAATCCGAGCGATCCAGGTAAACTCCCTTTTCAGCAAGGATTGCAGACTAGGCAAGTGACGCCCGAAGAAGCGGAAAGGTATGGTATCAAGATGAGCGATATTCCGAGCAAAGAAGTTGAGTGGTATTCCAATAGTATCAATGTCAAAGATCCAAGCATTGGTTTTCAAAAATCTGGAGGAATCCATATTAATAAAGAGGCTGGCGCACTTCTAGGGATTAAAGAAGGTGACAAGGTTCAGATTGGATTCAGAGGCAGCCCTCGTCAAATCGTACTAAGAAAATCAGAAGACGGCATGCGTCTTAGAGCTATAAAAGGTAACAACAAAGGTAGCGGTTTTAAATGCTTCAGTGCTGGACTTGTGAAATGGATAAATGAAAAAGGGGCAGAAGCAAAGCGATATGTCATTCGTCCGACTGATGAAGACGGAATCTTTGTAGCAAACCTATACCAATAAGTAGAGAGCGAGGTTGTTTAGATGAAATCAGTGTTAGAAGAATACTTGGGTAATCTAAAGAAAATCAAGAACATGGATGAAATGTACGATGAGATCGGCGCCCTTACTGAAGAAACTTTCAGCAATCATTTTTATGGTGGGTACCTGACTCGCGCCTTGGAGGTATTCAACCATTCCGTGGATGGAAAAGTACTTAAGATTGAAATGATTCAGTTGACTGAAGGACTTGTCAGAAATGCTCCCGAGGATGGAGAAGGCGATCCTGTCTATAATGAAGAGGAACGTGATCTATTTGTGTTTAAGAAGCTGCGGTCGATTGGATCAACCGTAGCAATGGAACAAATCAGAGAAGTTTGTGATGCTGAAGGAGAATACCTTGAACAGCTTGTGAAAAAGTAGAAACCTTGTATATTTCGGAAGACCTCAGCACTACATGTTGGGGTTTTTCGAATGTCAAGACTTTAAATGAAGAGAAATATAGAATACAATAACTATTGCACGATAAATGTAATGCGTTACAAAAAGGAAGGTTTCACATGTTATTGAGTTATTATTCTTTATCTGGCAAAGCAGAGAGTTTCGTTAAGAAAACGGGAATGCATGCCGTAAGGATCGGCCCTGCGCTTCGAATGCAGCAGCCCTATGTGCTGATTACAAGCACCGAAGAAACAGGTAAAATGCCCGAAGAAGTATCTGACTTTCTTATACATAACCATAATCTTATGGTTGGGTGCAGCATTATCGGCCGATACAGCAGGGAAGAACTTCATGAATTGAGCCAGGCTGTTCCATATATCTCATCAGATTCTGTTGAGAAATTTATAAAAGAGGTGAATGAAATTGAGCGCAACACCGCTAAAGGTTACAAAGCCCAATAATAGAGAACTGGCATTTGACGTTAACCGAATCCAAGCATTCGCAGAACGCATCATGGCAGACTTAAAAGATTCGCAGGGAGAACCCCTGAATATTCAACGCTTAATTCGTGGCGTATTATCTAAGCTTAGATACAAAGAAGTAACCGCCGATGAGATTACAAATGCATTTACTATGTCTGCATTGGAATTGATTTCGAAAGAAGAACCGAATTGGAAGTTTGCGGCTGCTCGTTCCTTTTTAACATCCTTATATAAAAAGGCAGCTTTCAATCGTAATTATAAATCATATACAGATAAGCCTTATGGATCCTTCTACAGCTTGATCACGACATTGGTCGAGAAGAAGCTATTCAGAAAAGAACTATTAGAAGCTTACACCAAAGAAGAAATCGAAGAGCTTGAAGCTACTATCGCTCCAGAAAGAGATCTGCTGTTCGACTACATTGGCCTCATGACACTCAATGAACGCTACTTGACTAGCGATTATGACGGTAAGGTAATGGAGCTGCCGCAAGAGCGCTATATGATTATTTCTATGTTCTTGATGCACCAGGAGCCTGCAGAGAAGCGAATCGAGCTAGTTAAAGAATCTTACTGGGCTATGAGCAACCTATACATGACAGTGGCTACACCGACTTTATCTAATGCAGGTAAAGCTTCTGGCGGACAGCTGTCCAGCTGCTTCATTGATACGGTTGACGACTCTCTTGAAGGTATCTTTGATTCCAATACCGATGTAGCACGTCTCAGCAAAATGGGTGGCGGTATCGGTGTATACCTTGGAAAAGTACGTTCCAGAGGCTCCGATATCCGCGGGCACAAGAATACAAGTTCCGGCGTTATCCCTTGGATCCGCCAGCTGAACAATACGGCAGTCAGCGTTGACCAGCTTGGCACTCGTAAAGGCGCTGTAGCTGTCTATCTGGATGTTTTCCATAAAGATATTCTGTCCTTCTTGGATCTTAAATTGAACAACGGTGACGAGCGTATGAGAGCGCATGACATCTTCCACGCCGTATGTCTGCCGGATCTATTCATGGAAGCTGTTCGTGAGCGCGAAGAATGGCACCTGTTCTGCCCTCACGAAGTGAAGAGTATTATGGGTTGGACAGATGAGAAGGGGCGCAAATTGGGCTTAGAAGACTTCTATGATGAGAAGCTTGGAAGCGGAGCGTTCCGTGAGAAATATGCTGAAGCTGTAGCAAACCCACTGCTGCCACGTATTACTGTTCAAGCTATTGATGTTATGAAGCGCATTATGAAGTCCCAGCTTGAGACAGGCACGCCGTTCATGTTCTACCGTGATACAGTAAACCGGACGAATCCGAATAAAGCTCACGGCATGATATATTCTTCAAACCTCTGTACAGAGATCATGCAAAACCAATCTCCAACAGTAGTTGAGTCCGAAGAGCTTGTAACTAAGGATGGAGAAACACGGATCATCATTACTAAAATTCCAGGTGACTTTGTTGTATGTAACCTGAACTCAATTAATCTATCCAGAGCGGTTCCGGACAATGTGCTAGAACGCCTTGTTCCAATCCAAATTCGGATGCTAGATAACGTTATCGACATCAACAACATCGAAGTGCTTCAGGCACAGCACACAAACAACCAGTATCGTGCCGTTGGTCTAGGAACATTTGGTCTTCATCACTTACTTGCCCTGCTGAAGATTCGATGGGAATCCGATGCTGCTGTTGATTATAACGACAAGCTCTATGAGAAAATCAACTTCCTTGCGATTAAGACAAGTATGGATTTGGCCAAAGAAAAAGGAGCCTATCCGAAGTTTGAAGGCAGCGAATGGCAAAACGGGAACTACTTTACCGATCGAGGATACAACAGCACTGAGTGGGCGGAGCTTGCCGGTGAGATCCGTAAATACGGTATCCGCAATGCGAACCTGATAGCAATAGCGCCAAATGGTACCACATCCATTATTGCCGGCTCTACAGCAACCATTGATCCGATTTACGAACTTGTTTCTTATGAAGAAAAGACAACGTATAAAGTGGCCAATCCTGCTCCGGATCTGAATAACGATACACTTTGGTATTACAAGACTGCGTTCTTGATTGATCAACACGCTAGCATTAAGATGGCCGGTGCTCGATCGAGACATATTGACCAGGCTCAAAGCTTCAACCTTTATGTAACTCCAGACATCAAAGCAAGTGATCTTTTGGATTTGCATATGGCTGTTTGGGAGAACGGAATCAAGACGAGCTACTATCTCCGCAGCCGCGCATTGACAATTGAAGAATGCGAGAACTGCGCTTCATGATAGATCCATCAAGCGAAATCTTGATCTGGTATGTATGGGCCACCTTTATCCTTGGTGGCCTTACAACCTTGGGTCTGCTGATATGGTTCATGATTTGGGCTTGGGACCACACGTTTAGTGCAATATTAATCATGTTTAAAGTCAAAAAGCTATTCGTTCAATTTATAACGGATTATTACAGGGAAAAGAAAATGAGAAAGAAGAGTGAATAAGATGAAAATGCAAAAAATCTTCAATACAGAAGCACCAAATAAATCAACTCGGATTATCGAAGGCGAGAACTCAGGGATTCTCAACTGGAACGATATCCGCATGCCGCATATGTACAAGCTCTACAAGGTTCTGCTATTGAATCATTGGATCGCTGATGAAATCCCAATGAGTAAGGATGCTCAGCAATTCCCGCTTCTGGATGCAGAAGAGCAGCGTACATTCAAGATCAATATCGGCCTCTTGGCAGTCTTGGATTCCATGCAGACCATGTTTGTCGGCGATGTAAAGCGTTACTTTACGGACTCTTCACTAGAAGCAATCTCGGCCATTATCGGACAGCAGGAAGTTGTTCATAATCAGTCCTACTCCTATGTACTGTCGTCCTTGGTTTCTGAGCAGGAGCAGCGAGAAATCTTTGAATATTGGAAGCATGATCCGGTTCTGTTGGAGCGCAATACATTTATCTCAGAAATCTACCAAGAGTTCCGTGATGAGCAGACGCCACAAACCTTCTTCAAGGCCATGGTGGCTGACCTGATCCTTGAAGGTATCTTCTTCTACAGTACATTTGCATTCTTCTATAACCTGGCTCGAGACCAAAAGATGATCGGCACTAGCCAGATGATCTCATATATCCAACGGGATGAAAATCAGCACTGCTACTTCTTCGCAGAGGTATTCAAGCAGCTGCTTGCAGACTTCCCTGAGCTGAACACGCCTGAGAACATTCAGTATGCCTACGACACTATTGATCGTGCTGTACAGCTGGAAACTAACTGGGCCTACTACACACTAAAAGAAGTCCGCGGCATCGATCTTGAAGAGCTGTCTGACTATATCAAATACATGGCCAACCGCCGTCTGAAGATGCTCGGTCTGGAGAAAGCTTACGAAGGCGTTGATGTAAACTGCATGCCTTGGATCAAGCCATTCTCTGATGAAGCATTGAACGCTACTAAATCTGACTTCTTCGAAACCAAGTCTCGTAACTACGGAAAAACCAGTGACGATAACGGCTTCGATGATCTATAAAAATATATAGAAAAGAGGATATACAGCATGGAATTAATGCAACCATATCAATATGAAGGCAAGGGGCTAGACTACGCTTACGATCAGGTGAAAGCTTTCCAGGAAGCATTTAATCATCCGGTAAGTGAGCTGCCAACACTCATGAATGCGGAACGCGCGGCAAAGCGCATGAATTGGGTTAATGAAGAAGTACAAGAATTTTTGGATGCTAAAACTGTTGTCGATCAAGCTGACGCTATGATTGACGTGATCTACTTTGCTATCGGTACACTGGTAGAGCTGGGTGTAAAACCTCAAGAACTCATGGATGTCGTTCAGCATGCAAACATGAGCAAATTGTGGCCAGACGGCAAGCCTCATTACAAAGAAGACGGCAAAGTAATGAAGCCAGAAGGATGGGAAGATCCTTATGATAAACTCGCAGCAGCGATTGCCCGTCAATATGACACAGCAAGAAAGAACCTTGTGGGAGCTTAGGCTCCTCTTGGTACATAGGAGGCCGCATGGCTCACGAAAATGCAATCCGCTGCCTTGAGGAGCGAATCAGCGTATATCGCCGCATGAGAGATCGACATATGAGAACAAGCTATAACATCAATGCAAGGATTAGAGAAATGGAATCTTCCGTTTGCGTCCTTAAAGCAGCTCAGAGCAGACAAGAAAAATTTGAGAAGGCAAGCCAGAATCAATAACGTAGGAGGGCTACTTATGGAGTTAATGCAGGAATACAGGAAACGTTTCAGGCAGTCAACTGCTTCGGAAATATTGGAGAGAATTAGATCGAGCGGTGTCATCGAAGGAAGAATGAAAAGAAGTTATGAATATGGAAAAAGTATGTTTGAAGAGGAGATTCGAGCTGAACTTGAAAGAAGTCTGACCAGAAGAGTGAGTGACGCTATTGAGCTTCCTTATGTAGGCATGCCGAACAATGAACTAAATAGAGCAAGATTAACGGGCGAAGTGCAAAGAACACTTGAAGAATTAAGAGGGGGAAACCTGCGTGGAGCTATTCCGCCCGTATTTAAAGAGTCACGTCTATGACTATATGGGGATCAGAAATATGGTTTTTGAAATCGCCAATGAAACGTTTATAGACATGCAATATCTTATGTTGACTCCCGAAAACTTGCAGATCATGGGTAAAGAGATATCAAAGAGAGCAAGAGAAAGACTGTATGGTCTTATGGATGATAAGCTTTACTTTGACGTCATGGTCGTATTAGGACAGAACAATAGCGCAAATATAATTTGGGACGTCAGGGATTGGGAAGGTAATGTAGTAGAGGTAGAAAGGTTGATACTATGACAGAAATTACAATAGAACAGCTCTACGATTTCAAAACCTGCCCTTTGCAATATAAGTTTACGAATATCGATAAGCTACCTCGCTTGAAGACAGAGGAGAGCAAAGGGCTTCGTGAGGTTATGCTAGCCACGATCAGCTATTATTATGTGAATCTTCATGAAGGTAAATTTCTTACACTGAGTCAGCTGAAGGATAAGTTTACCGGCCTTTGGTATGACAAGGATAAAATCTATAAGATCAAGTTCGATCAGAAGCAGAGTCAGCGCAAGAAAGAACTGGAGGCTTTCAGTATGCTCGCACTATTCCATCGACAGCAACAGTACAATCCGGATAAGACTGTGGGCGTTAATGTAGACTTCCGACTAAAGATTGATCCAGACTTTCATATTGTCGGCCGTATTCCTGTGATCAGAGAGACACCAGGAGGTAAGCATGAGATTGTAAACTTTCAAACCAGAGCACAGCGTCCAACTGAGTTTTATCAGCGAACAGATATGGGTATTACGCTGCAGGCGTTAGCTTTTCATTCAATGTATAGAAAAGAAGTAGATACGTATGTATTACACCATTTAAAGACTTCTCAGTCCATCTATGTAGATCGGAAGCGTGCAGACTATCAAAGACTGTATAAGTCAGCTCGAATGCTTAAGAAGTCGATGGACGAAGGCTGGTACTACCCTCGGGAAGGCTTCCACTGTGATAGCTGCCCGACTCAAAAATATTGCATGGAGTGGCGCTAATGGAATTAATGAGAAGATATAGGCTAAATATTAGCGAGGCAGAAGAAAAAACAAACGACCAGATAATGAGGTTAGCCGGAAACATCGTTTCAGATGTATTGAAAAGTCATCTCGTAATGGATCGCTACAGAACTCCCTCTGTAAGTGACCCAAGGGCTATGGAAAAAGAAATATATGATAAGCTGCTTGTTGCTGATCTTGCCTATCATGTCCGCGTCGTAATAAATAAGACTTGTACTAACTGTCAATTACGATATATGCGTTCCAAAAAAGCGGGAGATTTAACAGGCGTGATGAATGAGCATGATATTGAGCGTTACAAAGAAGAAGGGATAATTCCAATTCATGGGATTAGGTGGTAGAGCCTCATGGAATTGATGAAAAAATATTATATAAATGGCTTTGAAGCTGAATTAACTAGCAACGAAGTAAAATTAAACTTGGCAAAGACTATAGTCGATAACATTTTGAATCAATTTGTGGAAATTAATGAGCATGGTAAAAAAAGAGTATATAGGATTACAAATATGTTAGAAGAACTTCATGGTGAACTGAAAAAAGCAGCGCTTATCGATCATATCCAAGTAATAATAGATACTTCATCGCCAGAAATCACTCACTCTGTTCGTTATGTATCTTCCAAGACGAAAGGGGATTTAACAGGAGTCATGAGCAGTAATGCACTTAATCACTATAACAAAAAAGGCGTTACTCCAAGATATGCGGTTCAATGGTAAATGCCCATGGAGATGATGAAAAGATATCAAGATCGTCATAGGAATGTGATAAAGGTTCCTGCGTCTACACCAAGAACGCTAGGCATGGATCGGCCAAAGGGTACTATTGTGCATGAAGGAGTACGTCCGCGAGGCAGAGGAACGAAGAAAGTAAATACATGCGGGTGGCCAGAAGTGGATAAGGCGTTTCGGAGATTTGGATGGACAATGGTAGGGATCGGCATACTCGTTATCATTTCGTTTATTGTTCAGAATTTGGGGGAGTAATCATATGGAGCTATTGTCAAACTACCAGCAAAAGGTAAGGGATGAAATTAAAGATATATATTTAAGAGGACACAAAGGCACTGGGCAGATTATAGGTTGGAATATACCAGTGCCGGTTGATGCGAGAGAAGAGATGGAGCGAATATCCATACGGCCTGCGACTATTCTTCAGGATCCTGGAAGTGTTACGTATATACCGGAAGAAATACGCAACTGGCAAGATCTACTGGAAGAAGAGCAGCGTCGTTCCGGAGGTTCCGACATTGTAGATTATAATCGAGAAGCTGAGAGAATACTCGAAGATAGAAGGCTCGAAGATACCATGCGACGGGCGCAAGAAAGAGAAGAATTAGCAGCCAAGGCACTTGCTGACTTAGAAAAAGCTGCAAAGACAAGGGAAGCCACAAAAAAGAAAGAAGACCGATTATGGCGAATGGCAATAGTTACAGGATCTTTATTGATATTATCGTCAGTCATAAATGCATTTCTAAACTCATAAAAGGAGCGAATTAACATGTCAACAATAACAAGCAGCACCCGCAAAGAGTCTTTCGATCTGGTTAAACAGGATGTAGCAACTCGTCAGAACATCATACATAGCTTTCTTCTTCAATATGAAGATGGCTTAACAGCTAACGAAATTGCAGCTAAAATGTACGAGGCCGACCTCTTAAAAGGATGGGATCGCAATCTGGTTCATCCGAGACTAACAGAAATGACAATGTCCGGAAGAGTAAGAGTTGAAGAAAGAAGAAAATGCAGTATCACCGACCGATCATGTGGAGTATATATAGCTGTTACCGATGAAGAACTCCAGGCTTATATGGATCAAATCAAAGAACAAGACCTCTTTATAGATTTTTCACAAACTACTGAAAAGTAAAATGTAACGTGTTACAATTATAGAAGATAGGATACAGGGTGAAAACATAGGAGGAAACTATGAGTGACACCCAGGCGGACTATAAAATCGTCCAAACCCATGGCGCAGAGATGCGCGATGACATTATTGATTGGGGTATTGAAGCCGTAAATGCACCCGATGTATGGAATACCACAACCGGTAAAGGAGTCAAAGTGGCTGTCCTTGATACGGGCGTGGATCGTGATCATCCAGACCTGCAGCCGAACTTGAAAGTCTATGCAGACTTCACTCGCTCTCCGTATGGACCTGAAGACAAACAAGGGCATGGAACACATGTTGCTGGCATCATTGGAGCGGCAGACAACGGAATAGGAGTTGTGGGGATCGCACCTGATGCAGAGCTGTATGTCGCAAAAGTCCTTGGAGACAATGGAGGAGGCAACTTTCAATCCATTATCAATGGCTTGCGGTGGGCAATTGAGCAAAATGTAGATATCATCAACATGAGTCTCGGCTGTGCAAGCGAGCCGCCTCTGGAATTACACAAAGCCATTAAAGAAGCGGCTGCCGCAGGTATTATAGTTGTTGCTGCTACAGGCAATGAAAATACAGGTGTATGTTGGCCAGCCATGTATGACGAAGTAATCGCTGTATCTGCAATGTCTCCAGGGAAAGAGAGAGCTCCATTCAGTAACTATGGCATCAAGAATGAAGTCATGGCTCCTGGTGTAGACATCTTCTCTACGTATAAAGATGGAGGTTATGCGAAGCTATCCGGCACCAGCATGGCAGCGCCTATTATCTCTGGATGTATTGCACTGTATATTAGCTTCTGCAGAGGGCAAGGAGTAGAGCCCACGCTAGAAGAAGTTCATGCAAAGCTAGAAGAATCCTGTGAGGATTTAAGTATTCCAGGCAGAGACATTTATACTGGCGATGGGCTTATCGATCTCGAAAAATTAATCGGCTAATAGGAGGGGTGAAATCCCCTCTTTTTTTATGCAGAAATTGTGTTATAATGTAAAACGTAACGCATTACATTTTAAGTAAACAAGAGATATAGAGACTATAATGGAGAATGGTGGTGAAAACATGGGAGGATATCGTATTATTGAAGACCTAGGTCGTGGTGTATTCACGGAAGATTTAGCACCTAAGAAAGGAGATGTCAAAGAGAATGAGGATCGGTCCGAAAAGGAATTGGGCAGTGGAAAGCCAGCAGACGGAGAGCAAGGAAGATGAGAAACTTGTAAAGATGTCAAAAAAGTCCGAACAAGGAGTCACGAACATTGACTTTATCTTGGAGCCGGAGCAGTTTGATGAACTTGGCCGCACCTGCAGACTAACCTTCGATGAGTTCTGCGCTGTTATGAATAAGATCGCTGACGAGGAAGAAGCTGAATGGGACGAGCTCCGAATGAAAGATCAGGTGAATATTACTCGTGACGCTATCTTAGAGGCGACAGTCTTGAAGTATGTAAAGCAAGAATACGGACTTGATCCAGAAAAATTTACTGGCCGTGATCTTAATTACAACAAGCGATACGATAGTGAAGGACGCTTCATTGGTGAAGCATTAATTATCACATGTATGCACATTCCCACGATGGCAATAAAGGTGAATAAATAATGGCTAAAAATACAGACATCTTAATGATCATAGAGGGCGAAACCTCCTGTGTTAAAACAGTAACCAAGCTAAGTCATATAGATGTGATCGGATTCGATAGTCTCACGAAAGAAGCAATGAGGGGTAAGCAATACGACAAAGTGTTACTTCCTTTATCAATGAGGGAGTCCGAGGGTCATATAAAGGTGCTTCAGATTATCAAGCCATTAGTATTGATCCACGACGACTTCGATATTCGCATTATTTACTACTAAGGAGATACCGATCATGGAAACACTTATCCTGCCGATGATGATGTTCGGGAGCTATAAGTCTTATGAGAAAGAAAAGGACCCCGTCACTGGAAGATGGAAGATTAAAAAGGAGTTAAACGGCAAGGGCAAGCTAAAGCCAGTGAAGAAAGTTTACACCCATGTAGAGGCACTTGGAGACCCTGGTTTCTACCCTTCCGTTAACCATATCTATGAAAATACGGGCAGAGGCGGCAAGAAGCTGACGAAGCCGGCAGAAGATCTATTTGAAAAATGGCACGCTTTGGCTTACGCCTGGAGCTTAAAAAATGATTGGAAAATGACGACAAAAGATAAAGTCGTGCTTGAACTTACAGCCTACTTTCCAGATGAGAAGAAACGTGATACTCATAATGTCTTCAAGCTAATGATGGATGCTTTAGAAGGCGTCATTTACAAGAACGACCACTATGCCCTGCCAAGAGTAAAAGATTTTCACTATTTAGAAAAAGATTCCGGCATTCAGCCTTACTTCGAGCTTCGGATCTTTCGGAAAGCTGACGAGATTGATCTGGAGGACGTGAGGAAGGAATATGAAGAAGCAACACGATCCGCTTCATAGTTATCTTGAAGAAGGCGATGCCAATCCTCTGATGAGAAGATATCACAAGATGATACGAAGATACAGCAGGCTTCTCGTCTACGGAGAAATGGATTTTAAAAGCTATGATTCTAAGCGATTTTTATCCTGCTTCATTCGGGAAGCTGAAATCATCAATGATCTTTGTAAAGCTGGAGGATGCAAAAGCGAAACGATCGAGAAGGTTTATGATGTCATCAAGAACATTCGAGACACTTTCTCCGTCTATGATATAGCGGAGATTGAGCATGAGCTGCTAATCGTATTGTTAGAATGTGCGCACTCCTATAAAGAAATGGGATTCGGCTTTAGCCGATATGTATACAGTGTGTTTAGATACCGAGTAAAGCGGTTTGTGGATAATAAGATGTTCGAGAGTATGGAAGAAGAACAGTACTCTTACAAAGATGACCGCTACATAAATGACGATCGAGCCATAGACAGCATCATAGAAAACAAGTATTATTATGAGCCTCTAAATATGGAGGTTGATGAGTATACTGAACTGGACAATATTCTGTGGTTGAACGGCATAGTAGGTAGCGATTTGTTCAAAGAACTGAGTTATAGCGAAAGATTTATTCTTCTTAAGGCTTACGATGAAGGCATGACAGATAGAGAGATTGCTCGAATTAACGGGCTCCATCATCGATCTGTTTATCGCATTCGAAAACGAATCGCTGATAGCTTCCGCGAAAAACGTGTAAAGGGAGAAATAAAATGTCTACGATGATGAACTTTAACGAGAACACTATGATTGCTGGAGTTGCCACCTTGGATTGTTCGAACAACTTAAATCATTTTCCATTGGAACTAAGACTGAAAGAAATCACTGAACGAGATAACTATGTTGTTGCAGGAAATCTAATTGTACCCAGTAAGTTCTTTAATCAAATTGTCTTATGCAACCGAGAAATGTATTCAGATCTCACAACCGAAGATGAAGAGGCAGTAAGCGGAGATAATTAAGTTTATCTCCGTTTTTCTCTTGATTCCTTCTATTATCTCGTTTATAATTGAAATGTAACGCATTACATTTCATGGAGGGGGTCGGATGATGGCGGGATTGCTTCAAACCTATATCGAACGACATCAAAAAAAGAAACTAGCCAATGAAACAAGGCCGATGAGAAAGCTTCATCCTTCTACGATCGGCATGTGTAAGCGGAAAATCGTATTCGATATGCTTATGGTTCCGAAGCCAGAAACTGATCCGCAGCTCATCCGAATCTTCGAAAATGGTCATAGCATGCATCACCGTTACGAGAAATTGTTCGCTGATATGGGAGTCCTCGTTCAGGCAGAAATGAAGTTAGAGCGGGACGATATCAGCGGACATACGGATGCGCTTATCAGTATTCCAAGCTTTCTAAATCCCTTTGGGGAAAAGTTCTTGGTGGAACTAAAGAGCGCATTCAGTCATAGCTTTAAGTGGATGAAAGAAAACAATAAACCAAAGGCTGAACATAAAGCGCAGCTTACGTTTTACATGCATTTATCTGGCATCCACAAAGGAATCATTTTCGTTGAAGAGAAGGATACACAAGACGTTTGGGAATACCACATGAATTACGACCCTGTATACGGCAAGAAGCTAGAGCAAAAAGCAAACGAATGTATACAGCTGGCCAAAGACAGAATGCTCCCTCCGCTTGAAAAAGGATATACGCCGAGCAATTATAAGTGCAAAGATTGCCCTTTTAATATCTACTGCCACTCAGATAGTGCCAAGAATGATGGTAGTATCCGTAATCCTAATCCGTTTAACTTCGGCAGCGAAGCTTATAAGGATGTCGAAAATATCAGAGCTGCTATAAAAGAAGGCAGACCTATCCCCGACGTAATCACCGGCGACACAAATGGAGATCTTGTGCGCGAAGTAGCTGAGAAAAATATAACTTTCTCAAAGGTGGATTAACTTATGTACATCGATATCGGTTTTGGAAATTTCATTGAAGAAAGCAAGATCATTTCAATCAGTCGTCCAGACAGCTCACCAATACGTCGCATGATGACTCAAGCTAAAGACGATGGGCGCTATGTGGACATGACACAAGGAAGAAAAACACGCTCCATCATTCTAACTAGCGGCGTAGGAGGCATGGTTGTTATTGGATCGCCTGTAGCTCCAACTACTGTTGTAAAGCGCGCAGATGGAAGATTTGGGCCAATTATTTCATCGCTCGACGTGATCGGGGAAGGCCAGTCGAAAGATTAATCGCAAGGAGAGCGAGTCATCTATGATCAATCATTTACATGTACACTGTGAATACTCAGAGCTTGATGGTCTTTCTACCGTAAAAGACCTCGTCAAGCGTGCAAAGGAAATCGGTAGCTCCGCGCTCGCCATTACGGATCACGGCGTTTGCGGGGCTATTCCCGATTTTATAACGGCATGCAAAGAGGAAGGGATCAAACCGATCCCAGGCTGCGAAGCTTATATGACGAAGAATCGCCACCTTAAAAGTGATTTCCATAAAGCTTCAAAAGCTATTTTTTTAGAGAAATACGGCATCAAGGACAAGGCTTGGAAGGCATTTCGGAAAGCAGTGAGAAACAATCCTGATAACTTTATGCTTGAAGCTCGGGAGCTGCTAAAGGACTACATCATGCGTGAAGATCTTAAGTCTATGGCTAGTGGATCAGAAGAAGAATTAGACTTGTTTGGTTTCGGCATGATGGAAGAAGAGAAACCACTCGTTGTAGGGTTTTCGCCAGACGATGCGCTTGAAGACTTCCGGAAAGAGTTCTATGAACTAATCAAGCATGATAACTTTCATATTGTCCTGATGGCCACTAACCAACAAGGATTGGAGGACTTATATGAAATTATTTCAGATGCTCATATCAGCGGTTTTTATAGTAATCCTCGTACCGATCTTGCCTTTATTCGTGATCGTGGTCTTGGCAAGCACATTATTGCTACCTCTGCTTGTCTTGGTAGTTACCTTGCTCGCTTTGCCCTTGCTGGTGATCTGGCAGAGTGTCGCTCATTCATACAGGAGTGCAAAGAGACGTTTCACTCATTTTATTTGGAGAAGCAGGCAACGCGCATCCCAGAGCAAATCAGGCTTAATGAAATCATTGACCAGCTGGCTCTGGAAACAAACACGCCGAAAATCGTAACAACAGATGTTCACTATGCCAATAAAGACGACCGTGACATCCACGATATTCTAGTTGCATCCAGTATGAATAAATGTATTCATGATAATGATCGCTTGGTATACGCTCATGAGTTCTGGATGAAATCAGAGGATGAGATTCGTGAGATTATTAACGATGATGAAGCCATTGAAAATACGCTCAGAATTGCAGAGTTGGTCGATGTAGACTTGCCCAAAGATCCTTTGTTCCCTAAATACATTGTTGATGAGAATGATACAGCGGAAGAGCAGCTAGAGAAGCTGGCATGGAACCGGCTGTTCACCTACGCATTAAAGACGCCGATTGATCTGGAGCAATACAGTCAACAGCTTCAATATGAGCTGAGTGTTATTAATCCACTTGGATTTGCTGATTACTTTCTGATTGTATCTGACTATATTAACTGGGCGAAGGAAAATGGATTCGAAGTAGGACCTGGAAGGGGATCCGCTGCCGGTTCACTCGTTGCTTTCGTTATTGGCATTACAACGATCGATCCGATTAAATGGGATCTAATGTTTGAGCGCTTCCTGAATCCAGAACGCGCAGGCTATCCAGATATCGACGTAGACTTCTCCTATGAAGGCGCTAGAGCTGTACAGGAATACATGAAGCAGAAATACGGTGATCTTAACGTAGCTCAGATTGGCACCTATGGAACTCTTGCAGGTAGATCGGTTATTCGTGCAGTTGGTAAGGCACTTGGATACGGTGCGCAGGATCAAGACCGGTTTGCGAAGTCTATTCCCGAAACGCCAGGCATTACATTAGACAAGTATATTAATAAAAACGGAAAAGAAGTGGATGGTGCTTATCAGATATCACCTGAAACTCGGATGTATGCAGATAGATATCCTGAATGGTGGCAAGCTGCCAAAGCACTTGAGGGGCACGTCAGAAGTGCAGGAGTGCATGCTGGAGGCATCGTTCTTTCACCTAAGCCGCTTACGAACACCGTACCTCTTCGACTGGATAAGGAAGGACTTACGACAACTCAATACGATATGGAGTGGATCGAAAAGTTCCTAGTTAAATTCGACATTCTTAAGCTGTCTACCCTCGACCTGATCAAGAAGACGAAGCAGAATGCAGGGATTATGGAGCTTGATCTGAATACAATTAACTTTAATGATCCGAAGATTTATGAAGAAATTTATAATAAGCTGAATCTCTCAGGAATCTTCCAGTGCGAGTCTGATCTATTCCGCGGAATCATCAAAGACATGGAGCCTTCAAATGTAGAGGATATTTCCGTTATCGTAGCGTTAGGCAGACCAGGACCACTCGACCTTATTCCCTCTTATATCCGAAGAAAGAAAGGACAAGAGAGAGTTACTTATCCGTTCGATAGCTTAGAGCCGGTTCTTGGAAAGACCTATGGTATTTGGGTCTACCAAGAGCAGATCATGAAAGCTTCCATGATTCTTGGAGGATTCACTACCGGTCAATCTGATATCCTGCGTAAAGCCATCTCGAAAAAGAATCACGCACTAATGGAAGAATGGATCAACTACATGATCTATGGCAGCGCTGAAAAAGATGCTGAGCTAATCGCTAAAGGCAAAGAGCCACTTAACATTCCAGGAGCTATTTCCCTTGGATATGACGAGGCAACACTTCTTAAAATCAAAGAAGACTGGATCAAGTTCGGTGACTACTGCTTCAACTATGCGCATAGCGCTTGCTACGCAGTACTCTCTGTTATGACAGCTTATCTGAAGGCTTACTATCCAACAGAGTTTATGGCTGCGCTCATGACAATCTCAGAGGGCAAGCTGAAAGATGGTGTTCCCCGTAACGTTGCATACATGAAAGAATGCGAAGAAATGGGAATCAGCATCCTGCCACCAGATATCAACTACTCTAACGACAGCTGGACACCAATCAATGCTCAAGAGGGCGAAGAAGGTCTTGGTAAGATTTTGTATGGCCTTGCAAGTATCGCAGGAGTCAGCAGCAAAGATCTTGATGTCATTACGGAATGCCGACCATTCAAAGAATTTGATGATTTCTTATTGGCCAATAGAACAATGAAACTCAATAAAACAAAAACATCCAATCTCATTAAGTCCGGAAGTTTCGATACAATATCCGACAACCGCAATCTCTTATTGCGCAGATATTTCGAATACCGCGGCGAAGAGTTTGAACATATGCCATCCAAAACAACGAAGAAGGACATTATCGCCTATGAGCGTGAAATGCTCGGCACAAATGTAAGCATTCGTTCTCGGTGGGATAGCATTGAAGATGGCAGAGAGAATATCACGTTCACCGGCTACATTATAGAGTCTAAGCCTTTCACAGCCAAGAGTAGCGGCAAGGTAACAGGTAAGGCGAAGATAGAGACGGCAGAGGATGAATTGAGTCTAGTCATCTTCAATAAGATATGGAGCAAGAATGCAGATGACTTCATTATCGGACGCAAGATTAAAGTCGTCGGCAAACGAAGCGGTTCAGATCTCATCGTAGATAAAATTACGTACATGGATCATGCCGAACAATCGGAAGAGGAAATAATGAATCAGTTCCAGGTGGAATTTAGCTAATAAGAGGAGGAGTCATCTGTGAATCTCATGGAAGTCTATTTAGATCAAACTGTCGAGAGCTTTATGCTCTGGATAGTAAATAAAAGGAAGCAAACCGTATCTCTGACGGTGTCACGATTAGAGGAGTTTAGGCCCCATCCGGACTATTCAGATGTAACACAGGGCAAAGTCATTATTGAAGAGTGGGTCATGGAAGAACTTAAAGACGATCCATCTATGGATGGATGGGAAGATCGCATGCGTGTTTTGATGATGAAATTCATAGGCGGGGGAGAGCGGGCATATCAAATTGTCTATCATAGGCTTGGCCGGCAAATGGACGGTAGCTGGCTGCTCACATTCAATTGTAAGGAATACGAATAATGGAATTGATGAGCACTTATCTAAAAAGAGATCTGGATGTATATAAATGGCTATTCTCTATGAAGCTGAATGTTCCTGAAAGTGAAAAGCATTGGCATGAAGAAAACATGGCGCTTATTTATAATCCAATGACGGATGAAATTATTAAAGGCTATGCTACTTCTGTAAAGATCGAGAAACTTAATGATCACATATATTCAAATACGACTGGCTCGTTTGATATGCACTTGCGTCCTTCGAGTGCATTCACAACTTCAAGAGTAATCGCAAGCATACCTTTTACATTTAGCAATTTAAAAGATATGAGAAAATTTATAGAGTGGCAAGATAGAACCTCCATTGAAATACTTACTAAGCAGCATTTCATAAGAGGAATCATTGTTGGCACGCTCGTCTTTGATGGATCCATTTATACCGACCTTGAGGCAGTTCATATTGAGACAAAAGTATAATGACATGTCGAATTTATGATAAATAAGTAGTATAATCAAAAATGTAATGCATTACATTATAACTAAAAAGGAGTGAGGCTCAATGTTGAGCAAAAGCGAATTTATTGCAGCTGCCTTGAAACAATATGTGGTTGTCCTAGATGATGGCCACGGTATGCAGACAATTGGCAAGCGCACACCGATCTTCCCTGCAGGAAGCGGGATGAAGAGCGAAACGGGCAACTTCATGCATGAGAACGAATTTAATCGCGCTGTTGTGAAGTATGCAAAGGATCATCTGGAGCGCTGTGGTATCAAAGTTATTGAGTCAGCTGCAGGTGATGGCGATGTTCCGCTGGCTACACGTTCTTGGATTGCACGCAATGCTAAAGCAGATGTATTCGTAAGCGTTCATGCTAATGCTAATAATGGCAAATGGAATAGCGCTAAAGGGGTAGAGACTTATTATCAAACAGGCGCTGGATCTGACAGCATCAAGCTTGCAAATATCATGCAAAAGCATCTGTTGATGGGAACGAAACAATCCAGTCGTGGCGTTAAATCGAACAGCTATCAAGTTCTTCGTGAGACTCACGAGCATATGGCTTCCGTCCTAATCGAATGCGGCTTCATGGATAACCTCGAAGAAGCAAAGTTGCTCATTGATGATAACTACCGACGCGAAACCGGTAAAGAAGTAGCCCAAGCTATATGCGAATATCTTGGTGTTACATTTATTGAGAATACGGCAGTAGGTGGTATCTCTACTTCTAAGAAAGAAGAAGAGGCATCTAAATACCCACCAGCAACTGTTGTAGTAGAAAAAGAAAATGGGTCTCTTCGACCTCTCTCAACACCTGGATTTATTAACAAAGGCACTTCATATGTTCCGGTGAAAGCTGTATCTATTGTTGCCGGTAAGTCTGTTGGATTTGATAACAAAACAAAGAAAGCATCAATAAACGAAGTCGTACTTGATAATACGATTGTTGAAAATGGTGTGGCTTATGCGCCTTCCAGAGATGTTGCAGCTGCGATCGGCATGATTGCTCAGTGGAGCCAATCTATATCACAAGTTAAATTTGTTTTTGGTGAATAGCATGGCTATGACCACTGGCACGGCTATCCTTATTCCAGGGAAGAAGAAAGGCAGCCTAAAAAGAAAGTAGCAGGACACTGTGAGGTGAGCCTGATGAAGAAGGACTTTGTTCATTACGAGCCTAGGGACATTGTTGCTGTCGTTTGTCCATTGCATCCACTTGAAGGGATGATCGGTACGATCTATGAAGCTTCAAATGAGAAGATGAGATATCTCGTCCGATTTGATGATGGAATATCTGATAGCTTCTCTTGGAACCAGATTAAACATCACCGATCGGAGGATGACCTCGATGCATTGATCGACCTTTCATTGACCCTTGGTGAAGCAGGGGTGGATCTGTTTGAAGACTGGAGCACGGAGAAGATTCTTCGATTCCATAGGCCAAATTAGCACAGGGGGAGATACAGGGGATGGATACACGCGATTCAAGGGAGCTTACACGTTTTGCCTTTGGTGAGCCGGAAAATACTCAGGACGAATATAACGAATGGGGCTATCCAAAGGAAATCGATGAAATGTTGGTTGCCGAGACCAGGGAAGAAAGGCGATCAATTGCAAAAGCATGGCGCAAGTTTAATGGCATTGAAGATGTTGAGAATCGTCGTGCAGCTGAGAAGAAGAAAAAAGATAAGAGCAAGAAGCAGTCTGCTCATGCTAAAGCATCAAGAAAGAAAAATAGAAAGTAACCTCTGAGAGAGGTTGCTGTCATCTGCCCAGCCGCTGAAGAAGGAGTTATCAGTATGGAGATTAGCAAAACGTTGATCAATCGCATTCGAATTTTAATCATGGTTGGCATATTTATTGCCGTTTACCACTTCATCGATCCGATGTGGGCTTTCGGTTTTGCCTTATATTGCATCTTGGTAGATATTGCCGATCTGAATGAAGACATGGATGAGTTAACGGAGGAAAGAAAAACATGGAAGAGTTTCTTAACCAATCGAAAGGGTTTCTAGGAATCCTGCAAAGCATGCTTACGGACAAAGAAAAGGAAAACTCAGCTGAAGCAGCTGACTTGATGTTCGAAGAGATCCGTAAGATATCAGAAGACAAAGAATTAAACATTAGGGAAATGATGAATGCTGCACTCGCTGTCCAGGCAGAAATACTGCAGCTCGTTATAGAAAAGACAGAAGAGATGAAAGGGTAGAGTGATATGAAGAAAATGTTCATCATAGCCCTTGAGGGACTTGATAAGAGTGGGAAAGCCACTCAAGCAAAGCTGCTTACTGAAGCATTGCGGGAGAAAGGTCTCAAGGTAGAGCAGAGTGAGTTTCATCGGTATGATACGCCAACCGGAGAGCTCATCGCAAAATGGCTTCGTAAGGAATACCCTGTTAGCCAAGCTACTATCGAGCTGATCATGGCAGCCGATAAGCATGCTCAACAAGAATACTTCAATGAACTAGAAGCTGCCGGTGTAGATGTACTAATCCTAGATCGCTATACTCTAAGTCAATTTGTTTATGGCATAGTGAATGAAATGCCATATGATTGGTGCGAAAAGCTTCAGGAGCTTTTACGTAAGCCAGATATGGATATTGTTATTGAAATTCCACCAGAGCTCAGCATGGAGCGAAAAGGAAAGCATAATGGCGGTGTTAATGATCGTTATGAATCTGATCTTAATTTGCTTCATCAAGTTAGCTTTGCCTATCGAATCTTCAGAAGAAAAGATCATCCAATTATAGATGGAAATGCGCCGATCGAGGATGTTCATGAAGAAATTAAGAAGGAAGTCATCGCAAGACTTAAAGACGAGGACATCCTATAATACTAAGCCACCAGCAATGGTGGTTTTTTTCTTCCGCCGATAGGCGGCAAAGGGAGAGGGGCAGCTAAAAAAGGTTTGACGCCGAGAGGTAGAATGTGGCATGATTGCTTCTTTTAACATTGGATGTCTTTCTATTATGAATTTTTCATACACTGAAATAATTATATGTATTGTAATGCATTACATTTCATTATATACTAGCTATAGGAACAAATGACCTTTTTTCCTGCTCCTTGATTTTTCTCTCTTTGACTTATTTTCCCTATAAAAAAGCCTGCCGTGTTGGCAGGTTTTTTTAGTGCAGATTAAATTTCATATTTCGTATTTCAGATGATATATTTTTGCAAGCCTCTGCTATTGACCTAGTGATAATAGAAGATGAGTGCACTTTTACGGTAGCCTTTAACTTGTCACCATCAAGATAAGGCAGAATTATTCTTCCTATTACATTGTACTGATCGTCTCGCAAATTCGTGTCAGTCTGTAGTCGTTCAATGATGATTTGCTTTTGCAAATCTGTGTGATCGGTTAAGTCAGCAATCTCCATTTGAACTACCATATCATTCATTAACGATTTTCCTCCTTGGCTTCTTCGTCAGAGTACCAATCAGATTCAATGCCTTCTTCTTTAAGATTGCTAATAAAAGTATCTCGCTCTGAAGGAGTTTTGAATCCTCTATCTTGGACTTGATCATTTTCAACCCAGGTTACAATGTACATGCAGCTCAATCCCCTATCTTGATGTATTGACGTGCTTCCAAATAAAAGTGGTGGCATCTTCCGCTGGAATAGACCATTCGCTCTTGATCTTCCGCCCATGAAGCCTCTTGGTATTTATGGCTTTTACTATACCAGCCGGTGTAAGGCCAGTCATAAGCGCCAATTGTTTTGCTGTGATCGGTTCGCCAGCATCTAGTGTAATTCTTATGTAGGTGCATCTTACAAACCTTCCGATCAAGGTTTTTTCCCACTTTAGCCAGTCGATAGTAAAGAATGTTTCATTCAGAAAGTTGTTCTCCCAAATTAGAGAGCAGATACTTTCTAGCATGCTTACTATGTCTTGCGGCATTTCTCTTTGACCGATCATATAGAGATAGATCTCTCGTATTTGTGCTGCAAGAGGATAAGGATATTGAACACCCTCTACAGTAACCGGCGTGGGCATTAAATGCAGCCCAGGGCAATACAGATTCAATTTTGCATGGAGCGCCTGGAACTTTTGGTCGATCTCTACGATCATCTCTCCGTAGTATTTTTCGTCTAAGCCTTTGACATATTTCATAATGACCACCCAACATCCATTTGTTGGGTTTAGTATATTATACCAAACTTTTAGTGTCAAGTCGTTGTCAAATCATACCTTGGTGATAAAAGTACTGGGGGAGTTTCCAAAGTCTAAGAATGTATGTTAATATCAATAAAAGGAAAAAGCCACCCGTGGTCAGGTGGCTTAAAGGTTCCTGCTATACCTAGACTTTAGTGTCATGGCTCCTTGAAAATTGAGAGAATCATCAGAGAGATATAGAGGAATATGATTTTTACGTTAGGTCTAGTATATCGGAGCCTCCTATTCCTGTCAATTACTTGAGGAGGTCTTTGAAGATGGGCGACAGCACGAATGACATACATTATTTCCGCTATGAAAAGACGGGAAATAAGGTGCCGCGAAAAAGAAAAGTTAACGGGGAGAGCATTGAGGAAATGGTCGAGGAGACGAGGAAGATCTATTACACTGAAAAAGATGTCACTAGTTATTCGCTCGAGAACTTGGGTCTTTCACTGCCTTACACACCAGGCAACAAAACCACCGTTCACAATTATCTGATTAAATTTTGGCAATACTTTCTTGGGCCAGAAGCTACCATGACCTACATAAATTATCTGAGCCTTTCATTCAACGAATCAATCCCTCATATGTCACAAGAACACATGGCAGAAATGATGGGGATCAGTCGTGTTACACTGATTAAATACCTAAGTAAACTTGAAGACTACGGTTTTGTTATGCGGTTCTGGGCAGAGAGTAAAAAGAAAAAGGGAATGAATGATAGCACTCGAGTGAAAGTAAGACAGACCGTTCCTTTCTTAAGTGAGGCAGAGCTGAAGCAGCTGCCTGAGTGGCTACTCCTTCAACATAATCGCTTTATGGAAAAACTTTTTGAGTCTAACGAGGTTATGCTCCCAGAGAATAATGATCATGAAGACGAGATTAAGAAGCTGCATGAGAAGGGGAGAGCTAGAACACCTGGATCAATTGAAGTCACCGCTCCGTTGGAAGTAAGGATCAACAAAAAACGTGAAGAGCTGTTCCTGAATCGAACACCTCAAGACATTCACTTATGGAGTGAGATCGAAGATATCTTGAAACGATCTATAAGCGCCGTTACATTTGGCACATGGTTTAAAGAGACTTTTGGGTTCTTCGAAGATAACAAACTGGTGGTGCTTGCGCCTGCGCCATTCGCTGCAGAATGGATTGATAATTATCATTCGAAGCAAATTCTTAACATCTTTAGAGATTTGACCAACAATAATGATGCAATTATTTGTGTTACTACAGCAGAAAAATTTTTGTAAAAAGAGAGCAGAGGGAGACATCCTTCTGCTTTTTTTATTGAAAAGTTATCCACAGATTTTGTGGTTATCTCTTACGTTAAAATTTTTAACGTAACGAATTTGAGAGTTGAAGCTCATTACGTTAAAAATTTTAACGTAGTAGATCGATCTGTGGATAACCCTTATGTTAAAATTTTTAACGTAACGATTTTAGGCAAAAACATTACGTTAAAAATTTTAACGAAAGGCTATTACGTTAAAAATTTTAAAGAGGGGGGTTAAAAAATTTAACGCAAAGAAGTACTTTCTTTAATAAAATCTTTTCTCCACCATATATAAATAATAGGCAGAGCTGTGGATAAGTGAATCGACAAAAGACTTGTGTTCGTCCTAGCAAATAGGGTATAAAAAGAGTAGAAACTATCAAACGGAGGCGGTAAAAATGAGAGGGAAGAAGGTAGATAAAAATCGAAAAACAAAGAAGCGGACAACTGAAAACATCCAATCATCCGCTTAGATATTATAATTTTTGCTTATGGCGTTTTGAGCGCAGCTTCTTCGCATGATTCGATTCCCATTCTTCAAAGCATGCATCACTACATAAAGGCACATTCCAGCTAGAGTCGATAATATAGGTCATCTTGGTACAATTTATGCAGGGTATTAATTCTTTAGCACGTTTCTTCTCACAAACAGAAAAACGGTATGCTTCAAAAATTTGAAGACCCAAATATTCTTTTTCGCATTCGAGCAAAGGAACGTTGAGAACAACTTCTTCGGCAGAAGGCACCCACTCCTTAAATACAGGAGTAAGAGCATCAGCGATTTGGCCAGGATCTAGGCAAATAATTAAATGATGAGTAAGATTGCCTAGCATGGTTACATAACGCTTCATATTATCGGTTAGATCAAGCGCGCTTAGCGAAAGAAAGATCATCCTTTTATGGTACTCGACAGGAAATAAATTACGTACAGCTTCAATGTGGGTATCGCTATTTACAATAAATCCAACAATTAACGCAGGTCGCTGTCTAAGCAGGCCAATCATGTCCTCACCTCGTGATGAATGTAAAAGAATATATTACCCCATGATTCCAATAATGAAACATCAAAATCGGAGACAGCGCCTAAGCATACAAGCGTTCCTCGTTGCTATACTATACTACAGATCATAACGTCTTGTAAGATATTCTTTTGCAGCTCTCAAACCGCGCTTATCAGCAGATGTTTCCGCCCACTCATGAATAATCTCTCTAGTGGTCTTATTAAAGACAAGAATAAGATGGTGGTAATGAAAAAGCCATAGACTATTTCCTGGCGCATCGACGATTTGCCATTTCTTTTTGAGCGGTGACATATTATCAAAATACCGGTCAAAGCATTCTTCAATCTGTTTCAATTTTCTTTACACTCCTGCAATACGATGTTCAGTCTTTCTTGAAAGCATAAATAATAAAACCTGGCCAAGCCAGACAGATCGTAACGAACATCAAGAATACAGTACGCATGTCTCCGCCAAATTCTCTTGATGCTTTATCCCACGATCCTTGCAGCTGCTCTCTTTCCAGCTCCTCTTCAAAATCATCAGGCTCATTTCTTTGGGTGTACCAACTAAAGCCGTATAGAGACATTAAAAATAGAAAAGCGATAATGGAACCTATCGCCAGATAGATAGATATTATTTTCATTTAGCAAAATCACCTCGATGTTCTAATTAAATTATACCAATAAATAGATAATTAATACATACTAACCATCACCTGATTCATTGTATTTTCGGGATTCTCTAAGACCGCCACAAGCTCCATATCAGCCTCTCCATAGGCGAATAAACTATTTATATTCCATAGGTTATATTCAAGTGGTAGATCGTTTGCTAGGGGCAGTTTGAAGCCTTCAGAATCCTCGCTAAATGTAATGCGTTTATCTTGATAATGGATAATTTCTTGGATGTCTCCGGAATATTGTTCCTCTAAGATTTCGCCAAGATATTCCTCGACCAGCATTTTTTCGCTATACGTTAACTCACGAGGATCAAATTTATTAAGATTAAAAACGTTGAGTAGAGTAGGGTTATATTTCATATTTATCAGCTCCAATAAAATTTTTTTAAAATGGTATAAACTATTTCCGGATCCCGCCGATAAAATAACTATCACAATAGGGAAGTTGGTAGTCGGCATGGGAAAATTAACAGTCAACAGAAGAGCGGGTGAGTCGATCATTATCGGCAATTCCATACATATTAAAGTGAAGGTCGATGATTACGGCAATCCAAAGTTAGAAATAACTGCTCCGAATGACGTTAAGATACTCAGGGAAGAGATCTTGTCAGACGAACAAAAAGAGCTCTGCAGACAAAATGGACTGCCGCTCTAAATCTTAACGCAAGGAGAAAGGACTCTCCTTGACGTAACTACATGGAGGTAGGTTAAAAATGATTATCAATCACAACATTGCGGCGATTAACACTCAACGCAGCCTGGGCGCAGCTAACTCTGCACAAGGAAAAAACATGGAGAAATTGTCTTCCGGTCTTCGCATCAACCGTGCTGGTGATGACGCAGCGGGTCTTGCAATCTCCGAAAAAATGCGTGGACAAATCCGCGGTCTTGAGCAAGCTTCTCGTAACGCTCAAGATGGTATCTCACTGATCCAGACAGCTGAAGGTGCATTGAATGAATCTCATTCTATCCTGCAACGTATGCGTGAGCTGGCAGTTCAATCAGCATCTGACACAAACACGGATTCCGACCGCGCAGAGCTTCAAAAAGAAGTAAACCAATTAGCTGAAGAATTGACTCGTATCTCTACAGACACTGAGTTCAATACGAAAAAGCTGATCAATGGTTCTGCTGAAAATGTTACATTCCAAATCGGAGCAAATGCAGGTCAAAGCATTAGTCTTTCAATTAGTGACATGGGCGCTGAAGCGCTGAAAGTAAGCACAGAGTACACATCTGATAACGATGGCACTACTGCAACTTTGACTGCCGGAACAACTACACTTACTTTTAAAGAAGCAGTTAATGTCGGAGACGACATTGACGATGGCAGTGGTAATGGTACAACTAGAAAGGCAACCGAAGATGATGTTGTTGTAGCTGGTTACTACGATGGCGACAAAATGGTTGTCAAAGTTGACGAAGCATATGCTGATGAAGCAAAAGTAAACGCTGGTATCAACATTTCTAACCAAGAAGACGCTGATACAGCAATCACTACAATTAACGCAGCGATCGAGAGCGTATCTGCTGAGCGTTCTAAATTGGGTTCCGTACAAAACCGTTTGGAGCACACAGTAAATAACCTGGGTACAACAGCAGAGAACCTGACAGCATCTGAATCCCGTATTCGTGACGTTGACATGGCGAAAGAAATGGTTGAGCAAACTAAGAACTCGATTCTTTCCCAAGCAGCTCAAGCAATGTTGGCTCAAGCAAACCAACAACCACAAGCAGTTCTTCAATTGCTTCGTTAATATTAAAAGCAAAAACAAGGCCGTCCTGTATAGGGCGGCTTTTATGTATGAAAAACATTTTATTGGTGATAATAATCATTGGTTCATTGGGTCCAGGAAACCGCCAATAGGCGGCTTTTTGGTTTACATAAAGTATTTTATGTTAGACATGTGCACAAAATCTGAATTTTGACTAAATGTCTGAGGATGAGAAATCGGCCCTCTTAGGCCCAGTATAATACTAGTATGACTAATGCAATGATGAAAAAACCTAATGCAATAATACTGAATACGATCTTAGCATCTTCCTTCAAGTGTGTTTCCTCCAAGAACTATTATGAAGATAGTATTACCAAAAAAACCGCCGAGTAAACTTGAGCTAGTTTACCGGCGGCCTAGGCAGCTTCTGGTAGGTAACTTTATGTCACTCTCCAGTCTGGTGGGTAACTTTATGTCAATTCTCTAGCCGAGTAGGCAACTTTATGTCATTGCAAAGCAACCTATGCACCTTTGGCTACGGAAGACTTTGCAAGCATTTCACGCTCCACTTTTCGTTCTTTATGCTCCTTCTCGGCTTGATCGTATATCTTTTTCATGGTTTTTGGACCTACGCCTGGGGCATTTTGAACGGCTGAGGACCATGCTTCATTTGCAGCATCTGCCCCCACTTTGATACCATTCAGAAAAGATGTCTGAATTTCCTTCTGCGAAGCACTGTCTTTAAGACCAGCTTCAAACCCTGCCTTATATCCTTCTAGTCTTGCTGCCTCTAACTTTTTCTGCATGCTCATTTATTATCTTCCTCCTGCTGTAATTCAAGAATTGCATTATATTACATATGTTATACTTGTATCGAGGTGGTTTGTATGAATAAGCCGTTGCCACAATTTGACTCACTGGACGAAGCTGTAAAGTATTATGAAAAATATGGTGAGCTTATATATTTTGGTCGATCCGGTCTCAACTATGAATACTGCGTGTACAATTACAGAGTTCGTGATGGCCGGCTACTGCGAATGAACATATATAATGATGGCCGTGTTGAATTAAGAGAATAATCCAATCACAAATAATTTAACCCCTGCTTTAGATATATGCGAATCGAATTATGAAAAACGATAGCACAGTAAACTGCATCGCCGTTAATCTTTCCTTCACATACAACCTTAGCAACAATCTCTTTGCCAAGACCTGTTGTGGTATAAGTATAGCCCCCATACTTATGAGTAAACTGTCTTGGAACATTAGCATTTAGCCATCTTTTTATCGTGTGATAATCTAGGGTACACTTGAATCGATTTGATATAACCTGAACCTTGGGATAAAGATTATCAAAATATCTTTGCATCAACTCCATAGTCTTCTTCTCCTTCGTCTCCAGAGAGATATTCCTTTATGATCGTTTCTTCGGTTAAAAATTCTCTTCGAATAAAGAAGTTGTCATATTTGGAATCAGTTACTTTACTGATAGCATAGAAATCTGAAATTCTCTTTATGGACTCAAGACTCAACGCCCCATGCTTTTGATATTCACAATAAGCCATATAAAGCATCCCACTATATCTTAACGAAATAGGGGAAGTTAGTTGCGGCTCTTCGTTGATTTTTGATATATCTACAAGTCTATTTCTTAAAACATGATAAGAAGCAGTAGAACTGTCTCCACGAATCATAGGCCTAAATACATGGTTATTTTTTGCTAAGAAACCGATAGGGTTTTTAGCAACAGACTTTCCGTTTCCCTTTAGATAATGAGTTTGCTCATGGGCTTTAAGAAGGTGGTCGATCAATTTTTTTTGTTCATCTGAGATGAGTTCAATAACTCTCTCTGAATCATCGTCCTTAAGAGTCAATTTATAGTTATGCTGATCAATATCATACAACGTAAGATTCCTTAGTTCTGCCATCCCATTTCCACATATACCATGAAACATTGCCCAAATGAGAGCCTTATCCTGCGCATTCACAGCGCTATCTGCAAACTTTTGCACTTCAGCATGTGTAAAATATACTCTTACTCGTTTGTTCTTGTATCGCTGGGCCAATTCCTTCGTAGTGAATACGTCCAGTGGGCTTAAAGGCACCTTTCTGTACTTGTTCTGTATCGCCCAATCAATGTAACTTCTTATGATGCTAATGCTGCTTATTGCGGAGTTTAATGTTGTATGATTCATCTTGATTAAGAGTTTTTCTATATATTCGAATGTAAAATCATACAGATCCGTCTTAAATCTTTTTTCTAATCCAGATGCGCGTAGAAAAACTCGCTTATATGTAACTAATGTATTTTCAGAACAACCATTCTTTTTCATTAACTCTAGGAACTTTAATTTCACATCCTCGTTATACAATGAGTCATTATATACCTTATTTGACATAGGAATCCCCCATATGATGATATACATGGGAAAAGCCGCACAAAGGCGGCCCTCACCATGATAATACCTGTCAGTATTTTGATGCATTTTTAATTATACCATATTTTAGTGCAATATAAATATAAAAAAGCCGCCCGATCGGACGGCTTCCTTGGAGGGAGTTTCTTTATCATTTTATTCTACAGTGTCAGCTACTAGACCAGGCAGGGTGATCTCCCAACCTGCCTGTGATGTGTACGAATAAGCCCCGTAGATCTCACCATAGACCGTTACAACATCACCATCAACAAAGTCAGTTAATCCCTCGTATTCAATGAAGATGAGGTCGTTGTAGTTATATCCCCATTCATCCTGAGTTACAGCAAGTCTGATATTAGTAAACTCGCCGCTCTCTAATATTTGAACAATTTCGCCGGTGTATGTAACATACTCCCCTGCGTAACGGTCAGGATTCTTTGAAAGATGCGGATATTCAATTGTTTGAGCATTTGCTTTCTTATCAGCCTCTGCTTGAGCCGCCGCCTCAGCTGCAGCCTTAGCTTCCGCTTCTGCTTTAGCCTTTGCTTCAGCTTCTTCCTTTGCTTTAGCTTCTGCTTCAGCCTTTGCCTTTTCCTCAGCTTCAGCTTTCGCTTTAGCCTCTTCCTCTGCTTTAGCCTTCGCAGCTGCCTCTGCTTCTTCCTTTATGGCCGCTTCTTCTTCAGGTGAAAGCTTTACTGTTTCAGCCTTTGGTTGCTCAACAGCAGGAGCAGGATCAGCGGTTGTAGTCGTGCCAGAAGTCACGCTACCAAACATAATAAAAGATGCGATCATTACGACGAAAGATCCACCCGCATACATTAGCTTCCGCTTAGCTTTGCCATCTTTCTTAATCTTAGAAACCACTGATAAAACTAAAAATGCGACCATAGCAATGAGTGAAACAAACAATAAAATAGCACTAAAGTCTTCCATCTTTCTTCCTCCTCTTAATTTTCCGCTTTTCATTATAGCAGGTATTTTGAACTAATGTTACTAATATTTTCATAGTAACACGTAAAATATGGGAAAAAGAAAAGCCGCCATATTAGGCGACTTAACCATTTCTTCGAATATCAACTGCTTGTAAAAACACTTTGTAATTCTTATCATCCCATGTGTTAATGGCATCTGTTAGATTAAGCTCAGTATGTCCGCCCCCGAAGAGGTGCATGCCGAGATCAATGAGCAGTCGTCCTCCTCTTGAGAATGACTTCTCAGTCCAATCATCGAAAATATCTGGCCAATCTTGCTCAGATGCGGCAAGATAAATTTCAGGATGAGCTACGATATAGCAGCCTAATTTATATTCCGCATCCTTTAATGCTGTAGGATACCTCTTGAGCATTTCTTTGTAATTAGTTTCATGAGATTCACTATAGAAATACATTTGCAAATTCCTCTCTTATTATGAATAAGTGCTAAAGCCTCCAGTTTCTACCCATTTGCCATTTCTATACTGATATCCATCTATGTATCCTGGCTTTCGTACAGAAACGTATTGGCCTTCCTGTGGGCTCTGGACATCATCTAAAGTGTAATAATAATCCCTTTCATTAAAGTAGGCAAGGGCATCGTACCACCACGAAGGGATCTGCTCATAAACATCAGCAGATTTGTGTATATCTTCAGCTGAGCAATCTGGCCAAACACCTTTTGCCCGCATGTGTCGGGCTATGTCTTGACACATTTCCAAAATAAAAGGTGATTTTGGAACCATTTTGATATTCCCTCCTTACAAAGCAAAAACCCATCATAAAAGATGGGTTATATGCTGATGTCAAATCATGATCCTCAGCTCGTATGTCGAACAGCCTATAGCGAAACTGTTGACTCAACCGATCTGAGACATCCATAAACATCAATTGTCAAAAACAATATGGCGTATTGTGATGACAAGTTTGAAGCGCTAGGCATACACTCCAATACTAGGGATATTTTATCATGATAAGGAAGGCATATCAAATGAATTGGTTATATATAGGATTTAAAAATCCTCAGCTGCTCTCTTCCTCCGCGGGTAAGCAATGTGCAACCATCTCGTAGGAGTTCATTAGCCTTTCTAGCCATAGCTTTCTGATTATCAAATCCAAAAATAATATGATCTCTTCCTGGCGGATCGAAATAACGCTTCTGGGTATCGTCTGCACGAACCTCACTACTACCTTCTCTTGTAAATAGGATGTATCTCTTATCACTCAACTACAAAACCTCCTTATATGTAATGCATTCCAATATGAAATAAAAAAGAGCCGAACAATAAACGATCAGCTCTTTTTATATAGAATATGTGGTTTGAATTAAGAACCCCAACCAAAGGTCATAGTAGTAATAACTGCATCCTCTTGGTTAGATACAACCACAGGCTTAGTTACGTCCGATGCGCTCACAGCGCCTGCTGTTACGCTAAGAATCCCTAATGTTAGCAATGCTGATAGAAACAACTTTTTCATGCCTAATCGCTCCCTTTACTATCCGGTTATATTTTTTCTCTTGACGCTTGTCGGCGTGATCTTTAAGAGATTCAAAAACTTGAATACATTCCTTAAAGTCATCTACGTTTTTCATTTTATCAGCTAATGATAAAGCGCGCAAGAGATTTTCTAAACAAAAATGTAACTCATTACATTTTTGTTTGTAAAGGGATAGTTGGCGAAAAAATCTATACTGATAAGACATGTTGACAACACCTGTGCTTTTATCGTTCTGCCAGAAATCATCTGGAATACGAGCAAGGACATGATCAATATTTATATCATTTTTGTTTGCAGCATCGAGCATTGTGATTAATCCGGCTAGGGCATCTTCAGGATGCTCCAATATATAATCAGCAATTTGATCAAGAGCTTCATTTTTTCCCATAAGGAGATCGACAACAATCACATTAATTTCAGACAATTTAGTCCAATGATTCATCCATCTGATATCCTCAGAAGTTGGCGATGAAACAGAAGACCAGTCCCTATATTTAAGAGCCCATTCTCTGGCCCTAGAGAAATCACACTTATGTTCGTAAGCTGATCCAATAGCCATATATGCGAAGCCATAATAATAAACCAGGCTTCTCTCTGCTTGATTAAAATTAACACCAGTCATCTTCGTTATATTATTAATAACATTAGTTTTCTCTATAAGTTTTTCAGCTAAAAGTATAATCTTATCCCAGTCACCAAATGAAAAAGTGTTTTTTAGCTGACTTATGAGAGAGTCTAAGTCACTGGCATCAATATTATTAATCATTTCTATTCTCCCCTCGACAATTCTCAACAGTTAGAATAAAACTTTTTTGCAAAAATGGCAAGTTATTCTTTTTTAATATCTCTCAAATTAGTGCGAATTAGTGCTGAGTAATCATAAGGAACATCTAATATTACTTGATTCGGAAAATATTCATCAACAAAGAGAGTCTTTTGATCTATATAATCTACTACTCCATTCTGCTCAATAGAGGGGATAAAAACACGATCTCCTTCTACTGGTAAGTAAACTTCCTCTTTTTCTTCCTGCTGATCGGCAAAATCAAAAAGATCCATTAATTCATCTCCTTCAACATAATAAAAAGCCGGCTTATTTGGCGGCTTCATTTTGGGATATAGTCGAGCGGACAAGCCGCTGCTCTTTTATGAATGCAGGATCTATTACCGGACGGAAAAATACTCCACAGAACCGGCAGACAATCTGGCTATTTAGAAAGACAATGCCGTCTTGTGAAACGGCAATATTATCTTCATTGTAATCACATACTGGGCAAGGGATACGAAAACTATGGACTTCCGTTAATTCGTTAATACCCATATCAGGAATCCGCGTTTGCCTGGATGATTTATATGTAGCTAATTTTCCATTACGGAGCCTAATTTCAGGGATATTCATAGGAAGCCTCCTTTATATTATGTACGCCGGTCTTTACCGCTTACCCGACTGCAGATCACCTGTGAGTCTCGGAAAGTTTTCGTTAGGGTCATTAAGCCTTGGCCTTTCGGCATATAGGATTTAAAGATAGTCTTCAGACACCCAACTGCTCGATGCCTGAAGATCCTACCTGAAATTAATAGTAAGCTTCGCCCTCGTCCAATCCATTGAGACTTAATCCGCCCCACAAACTTTCTCCATTTAACATACAAGCTGCAGGTCTTTAAGCATATAGGATGAAAGGTGTTTTTCACGATCAAGAACATTACTGTTCAAGCATCCATCCGATCCGATAAACGGAAACTTAAAGCAACCGATTCGAGTCTTCTACCCTGCCATTGGCACTTGTTGCACCTGATCCCATTTAAGCATCCATGCACCAGAAAACAATTGGACTTATAATAGCTTTCGCTACTTGCCTATATTGTTTACTTGAAAAGTTTCGTACACAACGCACCTTTTCAAGTAAATAATACAGAGGTCTCTGGCTGATCTACGGTCTTTACTTGTATGCTAAATGCAGAAGCCGGAAACGGGAATCGAACCTCTGATCTCTCGTATGGGTTTATACGAGCGCTCTACCGTTAAGCTATTCCGGACAAATCTATGTAGCGCACTGAAAGTCACTAAGGGTTCTGCGTTTCGTGTGACTAACTGCTGTCGCAAAGCAAGGGATGCAAACGGAGCCGAAACACTCCAGCTTATGATGCCGGCAAGCCACGCGTTGCCGGTCATTTAAGCCGCCCGTTTCTAATCCACTATTTACTCTCTCAGATTCGATACAAGACCAGTCTACCCGCATCAGCGTGGCTTGCGGAACCGGACAAGATCATCAGTGCGCCTACATAAGTGAATCATACTAGAATGCCACCACATCGGAATTGAACCGCATCTCATGATTCTCAGTCATGCGCTTTCCCAATTAAGCTATCATGGCAGACTCACATCCAGTATGATCATGACAACCCTCATCACACCCCTAGGTTGTCGCGGAGGGCCCATCTTTTGCCTCTCTTCATCGCCTTTTTTGCAGGTTCGGTCCTGGCTGTTGTGTAACGTCAGTTTTTGCATACTGTCGTCTGATTTTTGAATAGTCCATCCAGGCTACCGTCCTCAGTGATCGGCTCTGCAGCGCCTACAAACCTACTAACGAATAACTCCAGACTTCCTACGGCTAAATCAGATAACCTACCCTTTATAGTTCTTAGATGAGGGGAAAAAAAGGGTGAATAAAAGACCCTCATTCAACGCACAAGGTCGGCTCCTTTACCGGTTTCAGTTGCAAGCCGCTGTCCTCAAGACCGGGGGGACAGTACTCTTGTGCGCTGAATGAGAGCAAGAATGTGGGCAAGGGCCATTCTCCCTTGCATAGCAGCATTTCATCATCACGGGTAGCAGCCTAACTGACTTCCCCTTACAGGTTCCCACGGCCCTAATCCGGCTCTACGTTTCTACAGCGCGGTTTCTAGTCCGCCTCTCTGAGAATTGCGCCGGGGCTCACCGAGTCGTATCTGCCTTAGACCTAAGCGTCTCTCTTCCGCCACCACATTCTTATATCATGCATCAAAATGCTTTGTTGCAATATTGGATTGCAAAAATGAATTAAAGAGTGCATTCTTCGTGCTACGGAGCCAGCCTATATAAGCCACATTATCTGCGCCATAATAGCCAATCCGATTTACCTGTGGAACCTTTTCTTCAAACTCTTTCCAGAGCTGAGTATGCTGTTCCGGAAATTCTGAAGCGAATGCATTTGTTGCAAATATTGAACGCTGAACGTCGAAGTTCATGTACTTCAAATCCCTTCAAATTCAAATGCCATTTGATTCTCTTCATTATGCCAGATATGCTGTATTCGGCTTCCTTCTACGACATACACCTTGTTGTCGTAGTCATAAGCGCCGTCAGCCACCTGCACAGAATCACCTGATTTATATCCGGTGAAATTAAAGAAAGGAATCACACTGCCTACTGGTTTCATTGCATACATATCTTCAACTGTCATTGCTGTCATCGTTATTAGCCCCCTATTAGCATGAGCTTGTAACGCATTACATTTTGAATTATAACACGTTACAAGCTAAAATCAAGCGTTATTTTAAGATAAATTGATTAAGCTGCTCCTTCTTGGCTTTCAGTAGCCTCAGAAGCTTGCTGCTCAGCGTATTCCTCTGCACGACCAGCAAAAGGATCAGCTTCTTCTTCGTTATAATTTGACGTAAAGTTTTCGATAGATTTCGAGCTATCAAGTCTATGCTTAACAGGCACAACGACATTTACATTACCTTCAAGAGCATTAGCTTCTCTTAAGAGAAAAGGCATTGTTGATGTCATCTTAATCTCAACATGAGCAGTGCCACCAATCCTGCTTAGGGACTCAAGCAGATAACGACCATTCATCGTGGATGAAGCAAACCCGCCCTCTCCTTTTAGTGTTACCATATCTTCTAACATTGTGCCTTCATCACTATCCAGTGATTGAATGCGCATCTGGTTCTTTTCGCCATCAATCATGATTGTTATTTTAGAAGAATTAGAATCATCCAAAAAGATAGCTGCCCGCTTCACTGCGCCTAGGAACTCTGAATTAGGAACTGTCACAGTAGCCTTAGCTCCAGTAGGGATGATTCGATTTGTATCCGGATATGTGCCTTCTAATACCTGGGAGTAAAGGACAGTATCGTTCATATCGTATACTACACGAGTGTCTTTGACTGTAACCTTGATCGTATCAGCCTTCTTTTCTTTCAGATGCTTCATAACTTCATTGATTGTTATTGCAGGAACGCTGACACGCATTGGCTCACACTCAATAGTTGTCGGATGATAGACCTGCGCAAAACGATGACGATCCGTTGCAATACAGCGGAATCTTTGATCTTCAATGTCATGTAGTACGCCCTGCAAAACAGGCATGCTTTCAAGCTTAGAGGTTGCAAATACTGTACGAGTGTACATATCAAGCAATGCATCAGCAGCGATTTCGAAAGTGTTTCCTTTCTTGATCTGAGGCAGTTTTGGGAACTCGTCTGCATCCTGGACTCCAATATCCATATTAGCTCGACCTGACTTGATTCGAATGAAATTATCCCGAATAAAGATCGTCGTATTCTTTCCGCTCATTTTACTGACAATATCTAAAAGACGCTTAGCTGGAAACAAAACAGATCTCGGATCATCTTCAATCACGCAATGTGCCGGATCGATTGTTGTTTCTACAGAAAAGCTGTCGTTTACAGCTCGTAAAATAATTCCGTTATCTGTAGTAGCAAAGAATATATTTTGCAATACAAGAGTTGAATGATTATGGTTAACAATGGATACAGCTCGTCTCACTGCTTTTAATAGCTCAGCAGTCTTAATTGTTATCTTTCTTACCTTATTCGCATCATCAGCCAGCTGCAGGTCAACCTTCTTATCTAAATCAATATCATGTTCAAGTGTCATAGTCATTTCTACGCCTCCACTATTTTTTCATTTTGAGTTTACGAATAACAAAGGGAAATATATAGGTGCCAATAGCGATAAACTGATTGGAGTCGTCCGAATATTTATAAGGACGAACAACATTCAATCGAAATAGAGGAATCGGATCTATCTCTTTTCTTTTTATCTTCCAATATGAAAGAGTGTGAAGGTAGATCCCCCATCTATAATTCTTTGATTTATATATAAAACGGAAATAGTAATTCTTATCCATAAAGCACCTCATTTCCAAAAAGCCCTCGCCGTCGTAAGACGGCCGTCACCCAATGATGTTTGTTAGAATGCCAAATGGAGAAATATGCTTAATGGCTCCTGCGGGAAGTTTCGCTCCCTCTTGTAGAACCATTTCTTGAAAAGCTGAAAGCATGCCTTCGTTAACGCGCTCGCTCATTGCAATTTCACTACGCATAAAACCAAACAGAGAGAAGTCATCAGACGCAGCAGCAAATGGAACAAAGCCTTCGTTTTGGTTATATGGAAATGTATCAATTAGATTTTGTAGTTGATCTTGAGAAATCACCGATTGTTTTTCTAGTTTTTGGACTACCAATTCAGGGTTATGCATAATAAAATTCCTCCAATAAGTTAGTTTTTTATACGGGCGTGGTTGCCCAGTCTAAATCAAATGCAAGTTGTCCTTCGAGAATCTTCTTACCAGGTGATGCAGGAACAAGAGAAATTGTTTTGCTTTGCTCAAAGCCCTTAAGCCATTGTGGATGGAAAGCATACCATGGAGCATACCAATACATTTGAATCTTGCAGAGCTTAACAGCAATCTGGCTGATATCTTGGGCGAACATTCGAAGAGTATGATTAGATGCTGGAAGTATGGTAGCTCCGCAGCCTACACAGCCATCGTATACAGTCTGGCGCTTTTCCTCTTCGGGATCTCCACCCATGGTCATTTTGGTCATCATGCAAGTTATATTAAATGGTGTAGGGAAGTAGCCCAATCCAGACTTATAACCTTTTCCAGTTTCTTCTGAGAGCGTCTGAGACAAGTAATCGGTCGGATAATTTTGAACTAAAAAAATATCAAACTTTCTATAGTAATGCTCATTCAGCTCTGGTGATATATTGAGCTTTTGGTCTTCCGGTGAAGCCGCTAGACCCCACATCAGCCAATCTGCAAAGTGATCAATCGTTGATTCGTGATGATCGAGACAAGTGCGCAGCATCTTTTGAGTCTCTTCGACACCTTCTCTGCCTCGGTCTTTCCATTCAATCTGAGGAATTGGCCCACTGCCTTCGATCGTTTTCTTCTGCAATATCTCATGCCAGTAGTTCCATCTACCCCAAAGCAAATCATCGAAGGAGAATAGGAATGGCAAAAGCCACCCCCTCTTCTCAAATACCTCCGAATGATTCATTGGAAGACCGTTTACCGCTGAAGCATAGCTTTGAATGCTAGACTGCACTTTTATGAGCTGCTCCGGAAGAAAACGATCCATTTGATACAGGTCCTGGCGCTTCTTGGCTTTTGCCATCCAAGATTCCCCCTTATTCGATTGTTCTTTTGTAATATATTATTGAAAACAGTAGAAAGCCGAATCGGATGAGTCTTGGCCTCCTATCTATCCTCGGAAACCAAAATATAGGCTTGGCACACTCAAATGCAAGGGCGTGTGCTTTATTGTTGGCTGTAAACCATATTTCCACAGACCCCTTATTCTTGTTTATCCAAGGTTTAAATCTCTCTCTGATCCATCTTTTTGCCTTGATCTGCATCAGCACTCTCTCTCCTCCCCATCTTCATTGCCAGCATACAAATATTTGCAAGAATCCGAGCAAAAGTTTTTATGTTTATTGCTGGAGATCTCATCATCGCAGTGAAAACATTTCTTTACTAAAACGGCTTCCATATTTATGCTATCTCCACCGCGTCTTCATTATGGATGACCTCATAGGAGCCATCGGGCTCTCGCTTCCATACTGTGGCATCATCTTCGTCAGGATCAAAAGGATCTTGAGAATATCGCTCACGAATGTCTTCCATAGCCTCCTTCTCTGTATCAAATTTCGAAACACCATCCACAATGCCTCCGACAAGATAAACGTTAATATAATCTTGATCATAGATGCGCTCGTCTGGAGCTGCGCTCTTCTCCTGAAGCACATGCCATTTACCTTTTTCAATGTACTCAGATAATTCAGAAAATGAGCACCTGTATCCTCGTTCATTGTCGATCTCCCACGGATAGAAACAGTGAGCAGCGTAGTTAATATTGTCTTCATCTTGCAATACAGCGACTATCGTTTTTCCTTCTTCTCGCATTGCACGAAATGCTTCGTAAACGGAGCAGCGTATTGCTCCCTCTGGAATCTTTACAGCCGACATAGAATATCTCTCCTTTTGCTTGCTAGCTATACAGCAGCATATTTTGAATAGCATGAAAAACAGCAATATTTTTTAATATACTCAAAGTAATGGTAGGACCTGCCGCATTCATAACATCGAAGGCGGCACATCCATGCTTCACCGATCAAGTATTTCTTTTCAAGATAATGTTGCATTAGGTCCATAGATTAAAAGAAGGCAAAAGCGCCTTGTCCTTCCACGATTCTATCGTTCTTACGAAGCCCTTTGTTATACTCACGCACATCCTCAACGACACGGAAGATTTCTTCGATATGATCCATATAACTGTTTAGATCGTTCTGAGTAATCTTGCCGGAAGCCACATCAATACGCATCTTATTAACAAGGCCTTTCTGAATCTCACGCACTTTATCAATACCAAGTGGATTCATTTCATAAGAGTCATAACCCTCATAGGAGCTGTTCTGCAGCTGCTCATAGGAAGCATTGATTCGCTTCCATCGATCTTCAATGGAATTGATATTATCCAGTCTTCCTTCACTCATAAGCTTCTTAGCCAGTGCATTGATGCCATCGCCAGAGTCTGCCATTGCACGAAGACCCTCTTCAGAGAACTTGCCTTGCAGAGCCATTGCCGCATCAATCTTCTTCGCAATGCTTTCTAGCACATCTGCCTGGATTGTATTGCGATAGACCGACGTACTAACTTCAACTTCCTCAGTCTGTTTAATCCGCCAAGATCGGCGTGAAGCCTGCATATAGTTATAAGCACTGTAATCCATTTGATAGAAATGAATATGAGGGAACATAAGCAGATCAAGACCAACAGCGACCAGACGAGAGTTGGTTACAAGAACATCCCAATCATAGCGTTCCATATTCTTACGCAGCCAGGTTTCCCGATCCTCTTGCTTCGGCATCTTCATTCCATCATAGGTTCCAGATGAACGTAGGATACCAACATTATAGCCATCCTGTTTAAGCCGCTCATACAGCCACGTATCGACTCCATTATCTCCGCCAGTAAAACGTCCATAGACAAGTACTTTACGGCCGCGTTCCTCGATCTGCTCCTCCAGAAGGCTCTGGAGCGCATAATATTTACTTGGAGTGTAATCTTCAGGGAAATTATACGGCTGACATAGCTCCTTAACCTTGTCATGCTCATCAAGATATGTGATCGGCTCGTGTTTGAATGGCATATCTGCATACTGATAGAGCTTTGTGATATACGAGGAAAGATGCTTCATCCCGCCTTGCCCCATCGCATCCATGATGTTTTCTTCCAACTCGTCATACATTCTGCGATGCTCGTCTTCCATCTCGATGAACATTGGAATCTCACGATACGGCGGCAGTGCATAGCCTAGGTCACCCAGCTCGATAAAGGCACAGTTACTCATTAAGAAGCGCGGGAATACAAGTGGCGAAACGCCAGGCAACTGCTTCTTTCTCTTCTTGCCCTTACGATCATCGGTGAACTCTGTCATAGAACGTTCGTATACGCCATAGTTCTCAACGAAGCGGCTTTCATCATCATACGTAATACCTTCCAATTTCAGCTTCTTCGCGTCCAGTCTAGCCAGAAGATAGAAGATATCTCTTGCCATACCACCGAGAAGTGTACCTGTCAGCAAAATCTGCTTATTTGTATGATTGATCAACTGACCGAAGGCATTCGCACGATCCGAGTCTCCACTCTTGTATTCATGAACCTCATCTGCGATCAAGTATTCAAAGAATCCACGACGAAGATGTTTATTCAGATACCATGCAGGAGATACCTTTCTCTCGAGAGAGCGAGCAGGGAGCTTCTTAGCACTCCAAAAAATAAAGCCGCACTCTTGATCAGGAGAATCGCCCTTAAGACGCTGATGCTTAGGAAGAGCATCTTTTGAGACTTTATTGCGACAGCGGTAGTTTTCACGGTTTTGATTCCAAGCCCATTTGTCTTTACCGCGGCGAAGCTGGAAGTAATGCTCATCAGAGTACTTCTCTTTCGTCTTCTTAATCGGCTGTCCGCATTGAGGACAATACATAGCTTCAGGGCCAATAGCAGTTCGTGTTATCGCTGCACCATTTCTAAAGGAATTTTCTTTGGTCATACGAATGCGGATTTTCTTACCCGCTCTCTTTTGTGCAATGACTTCTTCATAGTCATGATTTTTGACATATCCTTTGCGGAAATCCATAACCGGTTCAATCGGATATGTCTGCTTTGCTGCATCAGAACTCATGACATAGTATTCGATCTCTGTCGGGCGATACGGCATATTTCTTAAGCGATGTACATCCCGCCAGTTATTGATTTGATATACTTTCACATCAGGAATACGCTCCTCTATCTCCCGCTTCCATTTTTCGACCATTATTGCTGGCACAAATACGAGTGCACGATAAGGCTTAGGTTTCTCCATGCCTGATCGAATAGCATGAGTAACATAAGGAATTAGGGCGCCCATTGGTGATTTACCAGATCCCATCTCACCGACGACAAATACGTAGTCATCCTCATCGTCTTTGATCGTATTAGCACAGCCCATAACGACATCTGCTTGTGGCGGGAACAATCCGGTAACACCTTTGGTGTTTGCATGAAGATTCGCATGATATAAAGAACGATGATGCTCTTCCTTTGTAGGATCAAAGCGCAATACAGAGTTTTCCTGAATCCGCTGGCCAAGCTCTCCTGCAAAGTTCTCGAGATACACATCCAACGTCGTGCAGTTCTTGAGTACAGATTCTTCTTCAGTTGGACCATCGTCCAGAATAGCGAATGGCATGGAATAAGACCGAATACCTTCTGAAATAATGGCTTCCAGGTTCTCTTCAGTGATTCGAAGCAAAGCAGCTTCAAGATCATAATCCTTACCATAGCTCTTTACTTCAAGGTTAGTCAGGAGACCATGATCATAACAAGCCTGCACGATCTCTTCCTTCCATTCAGGAAGCATTGGCGTATTATATCGATCATTCAGTACTCGATACACTTCTGAGAAGATATCGCCATCCCAAGCTAAGATAAGTTCAGGATGTGGCCCTAGTGGCTGTATGCCTGATTCAACGCGTTGCTTGTTTTCTAAAATGCGCATTTCCTTCTTCTTGATATCATTCTTGGCAGCTTTTGCTACATAAAGAGTGTTAACGATATCATCAATCTTTTGCTCCGATGAGTCATAAAAGTCTTTCTCTGGAACAAAGACGTTCATGATTTCATCCCGGCTTACCCCTTCACCTAATGGAGAGATCGTTCCGCTTTTATGCTCATTCATCTCATAAGCTAAAAGTGTTTGTTTCGGTCCTGCATTCATGGTATTAACCAAATACATATTATTGGCGCTTCTACCTATTCTTTCGAGGACGATCAAATCAATAAAAGTACTGATTCTAGGTCCACGACCTTTATTATGCAGGACGAGTTCAAAGAGTTTGTCCGATACTCTTGTGGCCATGACACAACCTCCTATAATAATTTGTGAAAATCACCGTGCCGATCTAAATATTTGATTCCGATATGGAAGTATTCACGATCTACGGTCTTAATCTCAGTTCCGCGATCCGTTTCTTCCTCTTCAGTAAACTCACTATTCTTTTTGACAACCGATCCTTTAACCAAGTGGCGATCCGCACCAGTGCCGATATATCCGTTTAGCAGTCCACTTGCAAGGGTTAATGATACATGTCCTTTATGCAGCTGCGTGGGTGGTTTTGGTGTGATATTATCCAGGGTTATTCCATGCTGAACAGCATAGTTTTCGACGAGCATAGACTTTCTCATGACTTGTTGAACTTCTTCTGGTGTAATCGGTCCGATCCGGAAGCTGACTACATCTTCTTTCTTTCCTTCAGGAACTTTATATAGAGGTTTCTCTTGTACAGAGATAACCGGAATATCCTTGTAAGGCTTGTATTTCGTCTGCATGATCTCGTAAGGGAGCGTATCTTGCTTCTCTGTTCTTAGGCGTTTCTTAGCGATAATAACGCACTTTCTGTGCTTCTCATATTCGCTATCATCCAGGCGGAAAATTTGAATATCTTCAAAGGCGTTGGCCAACTTAAATGAAATATGTGCATCAATAAATTCCTTCGGAGTAAGCATGATAAGAATGCCGCCAGGCTTTAAATAACGAGCAGCATTCGTTAAAAGGAGCTTATCATCACGCAAGGCAGAAGTACGTTTCTCTTGTTCACGTAATGCCTTACGATATGCAATGTTTCTATCTTCGATTGCTTTCTGAATCCGCTCTTCCATATCTACTTTGCGCTTTTCAACTTCTTCCTCCGTCATTTCAAGCTGATTCAGATCGAGATAATTATCTGCAGTAGATTGAAGCGATTGTTGTTGCTGCCGTATCTCAGCCTCAAAGTCAGGGATTTGAAAAGGATCATAGGACATAAAGATATCTTCAATGAATTGCGGGTGAATATAAGGATCAACAACTGCTAGCGAAAAAGCATCATTACTTATCTTCATCTCTCTCTTGTAATGAGAAAGGGCAACTCTTTCAAAGAAAGTACTGGCTTCCTTCGCCATATACTCACTTGCTTCGGCGCCATATAGGTAGCGTTCACTCGCAAAGTAAGTTAATTCATCTAATGTCTTGCCATTAAAAGCTTTAAAATCAAGGGCAGTAATTGACTTGCCTTCAGGGAACTCAAGAAAACTATGTAAACGCCTTGCCGTATGTCCAGACAAGGCAGCGTTAATTTGTGATGGAAAACTCATAATCAATCTCCTCCTCAAAATGGTATTTCTGAAAGTTTACTATTAGCAGAAGCGATTTCAACCATAGGAATGCCGTATTGCACACTGATCCTGAACTCTTCAATCATTGCATCAATTAGCTCTGCAGGTATACCTTTCTCAAGGTATCCTGATACAGTGCCAACAGTTTTAGAATGATAAACCTGCTTATCTACAAAACGAGAATTTTTATTGTCTGCCTCTTTCACTTCACTGAGAACAACCATAAAAGGGGCAGGCGTATCTAATGACAATAATTCAGGACCTTCTTTTTTAAAGCGTAATGTAATCTTGTACCACTGTGAACTGATTAACAGTCTTCGATGCAATATTGTATAAGCTGCCGATTTTCGATCATCCTCAAACCAATTGCAAGTCAGCAGGTTTGAAATCGTTCTTGCAGAAATGTCCGTAGTTTGAAAAGGGAATTGATTATATAAATAAGCTTTCATAAGCTCCATAGTATGGGCCTCCATTCAGTAACATAAGCTATTATAGCATGTTTTGAGCATAATAAAAGACGTTACAGGCAGAAAAATGTAACGTCTTACATTATGCAATGTTTTACTTCAATTTGCTGCGCATATGTTCACGTAGCTCTTCGAGATCAATATAGCCATCCGGTCGGATATCCATATCGTAAAAAGTGAAATCTAGAACAGCTTCTATCAGCATAGAAGGGGTGATTTTAGCCCCACCACGATATTGAGAATTTTCCGATGAAAAATTTTTAATAAATTTATCAATATCTTTATTATAGATTTGATAACTGCTGGTTGAAGGAACTTCACGATAGAGATCGTCAGGCAGCTCTGGACGCTTAACAAACCGATGCTTGGCAGTGCTTGTCTCTTGCCTAGGAAGACGTGGACGAACTACCCTCTGTTCAGTCTGTCGTGTTGCTGCAACCTGAGATTGGGCAGTTTCAATAATATCCTCTCGAATATTGCTTTCTTCTTGTTCTGGCTCAGGTGTTGGTGGCTGAGCTGCTGCAGTTCCCATTTTCGGTTTTTGCGGCTGAAGCCGGCTCTGCCCACTTGCGTTCGCGGCCGCTCTCATTAAATCTTGTGCACCCATATGTACACCTCCTCAGTCATGATTATAAATAAGCATGAGGCTGAGGTCAATATTTCATATGATATAGGATATACGAATTGTGTCGAATTATGCCGCTGGCATGGCGCTCTTAACGATTTTATGAACAGTTTGCAATTCATCAATGTCCAATTCGGTTAGATAATTAAAGCTGTGGCCTACTGCGCTCGCACATTGGTTAAAGACATTCTGGACATTGATATCCATATTGTACATTTGTTGCAAATAAAACGTGATTTGACTCTCAATATCAATGCGTCTTTTTGCTATATTTTCTGTCTCAATTACTTTTTGCATTTCCTCTTGGCTTGCGCTGCCGCTGTGATAGCCAAGATTATCTAAAGCACGGCCACTAGCCGACTCTTCACAGTTTTCTACCCAAGCATATTGATCCGCTTGGCGACCACCGGCGATAGAAAGAGAATAGCCGATAGAATCTGCACCTAAGAGCAGACCAATACTTGAAGCAACGATCGCTGCGTTATCCGGAGTAACGGACTTACATAGTTCTGTTACTGCAGTAACCGCTTCGGGTGAAAGGATGCGCTTTTCCTTATCCAGCCAGATTAAGGAAATATAGACTACATAATGATTAGCATAGTTAACGCCAGATATTTGCATTGGATAAATGATGGAATTGGGATAATCAATACGTAAGCGTTCTTTTCTTCGTTTAACAGTCTCATATTTAGATGGATCAAAGCTGGAGCGTTTTCCTCCGTTGCCGTTATTGTATGCCACTATATAATTCACTCCTTATTTTCGGGATATAGAATGGCCATAATAGATACCAAGTAATCGTGCATCATTATCCCATAAATAGCACTAGAATCGAACTGAGGGTATTGAGAAATAGCATGCCCTATCGCCTCTTTAAGCTTCTCCTCTTTACGCTCTGCTTTTTCAGCACGCTCTCTTAATTCTTCAACATAGGCGCATATATCACAACGAAGCCGGCCGTGATCTTCGCACACTTCGTCCTTGTCTTTCATAATTCACCGCCCTTAATAGCCGCCATTATTTTCACAAAGCCACTCTTTAAGCGCAATCTGCGCTTTCGCAAAGCAGAGCTGCATATCGCAATCATCCTGAACATGAATTACATTTTGGCCATGCATTTCATGTGCAGGTTTATAGCCAATGGTTATAATCCAGCCCACTATGCTTGAGTGGTAAATATCAAGCGTCCAGGAAAAATTATGACTTATGCTGTTATAAAATAAGAGAAAGTCATTCATACTCCTCCTCCTGGGATACACTTATATCTACATAAATACTGGCATCACATTGGTAGCAATCAAAATTCGCTTCCGAAGCACCCATATCCTCAACAGGTTCCCCCGCACCTTGGACAGAAAAGAATAATTCCTCGATCATAATCATCTTTAGTTCCAATTGGCAGAGCAACAAGTTTGTCTAATTGGTGATATGTGGTTTTAAAGACTTCATTAGCAGCAGCGCTTTTGCATTCTTCAAGTGTCATCTCTTTATCAACTGACACCTTTGCTGTAGTGTTATTGCTTTGACCATATACCCTATATAAGAGTTTTTTCTCTTTACTCAATTTTTACGCCTCCCAGTTTCCATAAGACCATCGCCCAATTGATACATTGCAAGGCTTGCAGAACATTTCATATTCAATGATAAGCGCGAAATCTTCGTACATATAATTACGTCCTTCTATATCAGTGCTTTCACAGATGTGACACTTTATCGGGCGACAGTCTTTGTCAATGTAACCTTCTGTAATCATTCGCTCAAGGTAATCACCGATTGTTTCTACTTCTTCATTCATCCTTTACTACCTCCAAATGTTCAAGTGGAACAATATAAGGTGCTTCGTCATGTATTATGGTTGCATATGTGCCATTTCTCTCTATCAAATGATCTACTGTTGCAACATTAGATAGATTGTATTGCCATCCGTGGTATCGCACCTTATCTCCCGGCTTAATGGTGGGTACTGGATCAGGATTGAGCAATCCTGAATCAATTGCTGCGCAAAGGTCTACGAATGCATCACCAGAATACTCAGATTCCATAAAAGGTTCAGCTTTGTCATTATTTAAAAACCATTCCTTCAGCTTATCTGCTGATATAAGGTGCTCTTGTTTACTCATAGTCTACCTTTCCACCATACTTTCGTTTTTCCTTTGTTTCTTTATTAAAAAAGTCATGTCCGGTATTGGTTAAGTACTCAACTACAACTCGCTGATTTTTAATCATCTGTTGTTCTCCCCTCCCTAATACCGTTTTACAATCTTGAAACTGATTTCTTCTTCCTTAAATTGAGGAGTAACTACACATATCTTCCGACCATCAATGTTTATAAGAATTTCATCTCCGTCTTTTGATTTCCCATCACTAACAAAGTCAGCTAAATACTCGTATATGTCAAAATTCTTCAATGTGTTCTCCCCTCCCAGGGAAAGAGACTGATGGCCTCAATCCGTCTCAGCGTTCCAACTCATATCTTGCTCCAGTTGCTCAATGAGTTCCTTTACTTCTTCGTTGTTTTCTTCCGCCCATTCATATAATTCATCCAATACTTCGTGTGCCGGCTTTAAATTGTCATAAATAGATATAACAACAGTCAGTCCTTGAGTCTGTTCAATGTTTTGAAGCTGCGTGTGTGCATTATCTGCATTAAGTGCCTTCATTTGTTCAACTAAATGTTTAATCACTTGCCCCTCTTGGCTCATCTGTTATCGCTCCTCTGCATAGTGCTTGGCTAATCTATTTACAAATTCAGAATGCTTTACAAAAACGATGTGTATGGCGAAATAGCCTAATCGTACACCTTTACTGTGCTTGTACCAGTCAAGACCTACTGTCCAATCCCGATCTAATTCTATTAGTATAAACAAGGTTTATATCTCCCCCAGAGGAAAGAGGTAGGCAGCCTCAATCCTTTAAATAATCATCTAGTTGTTTTGTTTGTCCGATGAGTTCGAAGTTTTCCATAACAAATCGTTCAATTTCTTCCCTTGTATAATTCTCATGTTGGTCAATACTTGGCATTGCGTAAAATTCACGCAAGGCAGGGAATTTATCAGGGTATTCAGATTCAACTATCGTCATTATAGTTGGAAAGTGATTTGTCCATGTGCAGTCATAAAACTTATTGGCCTGCTTATCGTAAACACCTAAACCGGTTGAACCATATCCTCTTTTTTTAAAATTAATTTCTAAATTCTTATAATCTTCTCTTTGGAAAATTACATCGAATATTAAGCGCGCATCTTTTTTCCAATTCTCTAATGTGATGACCTCTAAACCTTCGTTCTCCATAAATTTCAGCAATATGACTTCCAAAGTTTGGTCATCCATTTTGTTCAAAAAATCATAGCAGGCAAATTGCTTAGCCTTATAGAATTTCCCTTGTATATTGTTCTCCACATGACTTTCGAGAGCAATCCTTACAAGCGTAAGGGGATCATATGTGAGGATGTAATGTTTTCATATAAACTCCTTTTTATTGAGCATCCTCTGTTCTTTTCTCAGGCAATCCGAGCGCTTTGCGCCCTTCATCAGTCACTGAGAAATAAGCATCTTCATCATCCCAACCTGGACGCTTATTGGCATAGCCTTTATCAACAAGATCGTTCCAGTCTGCGTTGTTCGCACGAGTAAAGAAATAATTCCGTGTTTCATGTTCATGATAATTCAACCCAAGAGCATGTTTCATTTGATTACGTTGAGTCTCTGTTAGTTCCATATTTAGTATCCATCTCCTTACCCATGTATTTAAGCCAACAAGAATGGCAAAAGTTCTTTCCCAGTTTTAATAATGCTTCGGGGAAAGGCCAGACATTATCCTTATTCTTAATGTCGCTAGTTTCAAATTTGCAGAGATCACATTCTACAATGATAATTTTAGACGCAGTGAAAGTTGGAATAAAGTCAACATGAACCGTGAACTCTTGTCCGCAATGCTCGCACTCCCAATCGGTAGTGTTGTCATCAGACAGCCCTTCAGTAAGAGCATCACGCATATCGTTTTTTCTGCCACAATATGGGCAATCTACTTTGTCGTACAACGAAAAAACTCCTTTAATCGAAAGAGGGATTTGAGAACTCTGTCGTATACTCATCAATGATGAGTCTGGAACCGTGAATAAACATTTTGAAGATCGTTTCTTCAAGACCGTAAAGACCACCTAGAATAACGCTATTATCAAAACTCTTCTCACCAAGCATAGCGCTAGTTACAACATTATCATCCAGATATATTCGGTACTTGCATTCGTATGCTTCCTTATCTGGATTGGGATCTAAATAGATCCAAGTAAGCCCTGCGCCGGTCTCTTTTACATGAACTGAAATCTCAGCAACTTCATCATATTCAAGCTCTCCAAGTTCCATTTCAAATTCAACCATTTCTTGAATCAATTCGGATAGCTTATACTCATTCTTGCCGGTTCCAAGCATGTCTTCAAGCTGCTCCTTTAATTTAGCAGAACCAACTTCATGGATAGAACGATCAATCTCCTGTTTGATCATATTGAGAACGACATGATTATATGATGGCACGTCGAGAGACTTAAGATTAACATTAAGCGATTCTTCTACTTGTTTTTCTAATTCCTTGCCAAAATTACTGTAGGAGCGCAGGGAGTTTTCGATAACCGATTTAATTGTGCTTTTTAGCTGCTCCTTTACGACAGTTTCAATATATCCTTCTTCCTGTAGATTTACTAACTGCTGATTGATCAATGCATTCAAATCCATATGTGCTACACCTCATTATTATATTATGAAAAAGTAATGTGTTACAAAGAAATATTAAGATCGGTTTTTGATGCATTTTCGGTCGGCAAAATTTCAGCATCTAAAAGCCATTTTCGGAAATGGCCAATATGTTCACCGTGCAGTTGTTTGGAAGATGGCCTTTTGTAAAAGACCATGATTCCTTGCATGCCAAGATATATGCGTTTTCTTTTACCTTTTTGTAATACGGTTCCTGGCTTCATTACATGAAGCTGAGCCAAAGTCACAGCCATAATCATTTCTCCCCTGCAATTATATTTTCGGATTTTCCATTAAGATTTCTTAGTTCTTCTCGAATTGCAATAATACATTCTCTTACTCTAAAACCATCAATAACTTGGCCGTAATTCTGAGAAAGATTTGCTAAGATTTCAGCACTCCGAAGTATTTGCTCGTGGTGCTTCATGAATGGTATTCCAGTTTCCTGATCAATGTCAATCTCATAGAGATCAGAATCGAGCGATATAAAATCAATAGTATGTGGCTCTATATTTGGATTCCTACTATTCTTAGCTCCACAATATATGCAGTCATCTGGCAGATTGTTTTTCATATCTTTAAGCGCCCAGAATTTATTATTGCAGTCTTTGCAATGCATTAGATATCTTTCAATCTTTATGCTCATCTGACCATGAACACACCTTTCTCCTGATAATGCGAAACATGTGCCTGGATAGATTCATAGTTTACGCCAAACAATTCAGATGCTTGACGGACATAGATATCCTTTTCAACAGGATTCTCTATACTGCTAAGGACTTCAATTACTTTACGCATACGCTCATTCTGCAAGCCACTTATTCTTGACTGATGATAAACGATATCTTCATGCGTTTCTTGATAGATCCGTTTAAGCCGATACTGATTTAGTTGCATGGTATAACGCTCAATAAAACGAGCAAATGAATCATCCACCATATTGAAGTTATCGCAAACAGTGCAAGGATCAAGTCCTGGAGAGAGCGCAAGGACGAGTGGCTCAATACCATTTTCTTTTAATATTTTAGAATCACGCTGTATGGCAGCTTCACCTGCAGGATCACCATCACGCATGATTATCGCACTCTTTGCTCCTGCCCGTTTTAATAACTTGACCTGATTTAATGTAAGCGCCACGCCCATTGTAGCAACGGCATGCTGCGCCCCGTATTTATGAAGCTTAATTATATCAGTCCAACCTTCAACAATAATAGCAACACCGAATCTGCGTATAAAATCTTTAGCAATGTGAATACCATATAGATGATCGCCTTTTACAAACTCAGGATAAGGGTGATTAGCATAATTTGCATCGTCTTTCTTAAGGCCGATTCGATCTAAGTATTTAACAATAGTCGGCTTATTATCAGATTTAAGTTGATCATTTTTTGCTTTGAGAACATTATCAGGAAGCAGCACTCGACCCGTAAAACTGACCAGATTTCCCCAATAATCATAAAGTGAAAAGACAATGCGATCCTTGGTATTCCGAAAATCATAAACTTGGTCATCGCCTAATCCTAAATTCCAAAGTTTGATATCATTAATATCGAAACCCCGATTGTATAGATAATTAAGTCCTTCAGTGCTCTCTAGCAAGCGGTCATGAAACCGCCTGCCAGATTCTTCACAATATTGCACCCACTGAGATCTAATATTTTCTCTTTTTGCTTCTTCGGGATTCATCGGCGGCAATGGAATATTCAGAAAACTGGAGAGCCATTCGATCGCACCGCCCATATTCACATTTAAGATGCCTTTTAAAAAGCCATAAACATCGGATGCTTGTACCGTACTATGGTTTTTCGATCCAGCTCCGCAAGCATGACAATAAAACGTCTGAGTATCTGGACGAATTTGCATCGAAGGTGAATGATCGTTGTGAAATGGGCATATCCCAAATACATTACTTCCCATAGGAGTAAGTGTTGTAAACTGACTGATGACTTGGACAATATCAGCTTTCTCTTTCAATTCTGACTTAAAATTATCTGGGTAAAATGCAGACACTGGGTGCACCTCCTTATTCAATTTTCAAAAAGCCCCTGCCGGCGTAAGGCGGCCTGTTACTCCTTGCGGACAGCTAGTAAGAACAGCTCCTTAACTCTTTCGCCAATGTCTTTACGGAACTCCGTTTTCTGTAAAAACATAGTATGGGCTGGCTGATCAACGAAATTATCAACAATAAAAAGAAGGCTTTGATATATATTTTTTGCTTTCTGCTCTATATCGCCATTCTTGTTTTTCTTTGAACTCATCTCGTTAATTGTATCGTTCATCGTACTAATTTGATTTTGAAGTTCAGCAATTTGTTGGAGATTTTGATTCCTTTCCTCGATCAATGCTTGAATAAATTTTTTCTCTTCAATCGTAGATAATTGATCTGTTAAATCTTTAAAGAACATTTGAATTTGATTTAAACTTTCAACAGCAACAGATAAGATTTCTCGATCATCTTTTTCTAACATTATTTGTGCAGATGAAGATCTAGATTTAGCCTGAAATTCTCTAATTTGATCATCTAAAGACTTCTCTCTCTCAATAATTGATCGATTAAAAGAGTCATCTTCATCATGATTATCAGAAGAGTCCTCAGCTTTATTATTTGAAGATATTTCGCTAATAGAAAAATCGTTTTTGGAAATTATTTCCTCCTCGCCTGGGGCATCCTGTTCAATATTTTTATAATTTTCCTGATTAATTGTGTTTTCATCTATATGTTCATTTGTTTTTATTTGACTCTCCGAAGAGATTATGGATTTTGGTATATTAAGATGTTTAACACTATCTTTAATTTTTTGCATAAAGCTTTCATCATTAATCGTAGGATAGATTAATTTAGATTGAGGCACTTTTGATTCCCTCATTAAGCTAGATGATAAGCGATATATTTTTTTCTTATGTGGACCTGTTCGTCCTGTATCTACTATCTTTCCCTCATCCGAAAGTACACGTAAATGATGTGTAATTGAAGCAGTTGAAACCTCAAATTCTTGACCAAGAACTGTTGGAGATACATGAATATCTCCAACATCATCAGCCATGGTTTTTAAATGTTCGAGTAGGGTATCCCTATCCACTTTTTTTTGTGGCGCAGCACTCATTCTAAGGCCTTCCTTCCCATATCTTTAATTATTTTTAATTCCCCACTCGATTATAACCATTAAGATTAAATTATGCTAATTATTTGGTTTAAGCTCATGCCGAACCACAAGATCCTCGGGGAGTTCATCTAAAAATCGGGAAGAATCCTGAGAAGTTTTGCCCCCTCGATAGTTTGTGCGTTCTCGTGTAGATGTTAGCATAATCTGATTTTCAGCTCTTGTAACGAGAACATATGCCAATCGTCTTTCTTCCTCCAAGTCTTCTGGAGAGTAACTGCGGAATGATGGGAAGATGCCCTCGTTCATTCCTACACCAAAGACAACAGGAAACTCCAAGCCTTTGCTCCCGTGAATAGACATCATACGAACAGCATTATCCTTCTCTTTATTATCAAAATCCATGAGTAGGGATATCTCTTGCATAAAATCAGTAAGGGATTTGTCTAAATTTTCATCTTTATAACGTTCGACCAGTCGAAGAAACTCATTAATATTATCGACCTTTTCTTCTGCCTCTTTGTTGTTTTTTGAAGTCCACATTGCCATGTATCCGCTTTGTTCAAGCACATAGTGCACATATCTTCTAATGTCCATGTGCTTCATTGAATCGAAATGATCAAGCATACCGAGGAAGTCTCTTACTTTTCCTCTAGGCCCTTTTTTGATCACAGAAATATCATCAATATTCTTCATCGCTCGAGAAACACTTACTTTATGTTCATTAGCATAGTCAACAATATGATTGATAGTCGTATCTCCAATGCCACGAGAAGGTTTATTCATGATCCGTATTAAGGCACCATCATCCTTGCGGTTAACGATCGACTTCAAGTAAGCAACAATGTCTTTGATTTCTTCGCGTTGAAAGAAGCCGGTGCCGCCCACGACTTTATAAGGAATCATATTGTGCATAAACATTTGCTCGAATGGTGCGGACTGATCATTTGTTCTGTATAGGATTGCAAAATCACCATACGCATGAGTTCCAGCTTTAACCATCTTCTGAATCTGAAAAGAAACAAAAGCTGCTTCAGCATGTTCATTCTGAGTTTTCATAATAAGAATAGGATGAACATTTAATTCTGGATTGTTAGCTACTAGTTCAAGCCTCATGTGACTATTCTGTTTCATTAATTCATTGCCAGCACGGACAATAACATGGTTCGAGCGATAGTTTGTTGACAGTCTTACTGTTGTGCAAGGGAAATACTGAGACTCGAAAGAGAGAATCAGGTTAACAGCGGCTCCTCTGAATTTATAGATCGACTGCTGTGGATCCCCGACGACAAAGATGTTGTTATGTGGGAATGCAAGTAGCCGAAGCAAATGGTACTGCGCATGATTTGCGTCCTGATACTCATCAGAAAGAACAAATTTAAAACGGTTCTGCCAGTAATTGCAGGCATCTGGAAATTCCTCAAGAAGCTTTACTACGTTCATGATCAAGTCGCCAAAGTCCATAGCGTTCATTTCTTTAGCCAGGAGTTGAAAGTCTTGATAAACAAGGGCGCACATTTGATCATTTGCGCTTTCGGCCTGCTCATGAAGGCAATACTCAGGAGTAAACAGGTTATTCTTAGCTTGGTCAATATAGTGCAAAGCCAAACCTGGTTTTGTATTCTCATCAACATTTAACTTCTTATAAATACGTTTGATCAGATCAAGAGAGTCACCTGTATCCATGATCGTAAAGTTGCTCTCATACCCAAGCAAGTGTCCATGCTTGCGCAAGATGCGCACACAAAGGGAATGAAAGGTTCCCATCCATAAATCACGCACCGTCTCTTCACCAACAGCTTTAGCGATACGTTCTTTCATTTCCTTGGCTGCCTTATTAGTAAATGTGGCTACAAATATACTGGATGCTTTCTCGCCATGTGCAAGCATGTTAGCAATCCGATAGGTTAGTGTTTTGGTTTTACCGCTCCCGGCTCCCGCAAGAACCAATACGGGTCCATAAATTGCCTCAGCTGCTATGCGTTGCTCTGGATTTAATTCATCCAGTAATTCTTTGACCTTCTCCATCGATACAACATTGTTGAGCTCTCTCTCCTCAGTAGCCATTCATGTTCCCTCCTAAAATAAATCATAAAGCTTCCTTTATGTAGAAAAGCCGCGGTTAGGCGGCTTTTATGTTCATATTCATCATCTGTTAAGGAGCAACCGGCTCTGTAGGCTCGGCAGCCTCTTCTTGCATTGCTTCTTTGAACCGTTTACGGAATGCATTTGCATGCTGATCAGTAATTTCAAGGTTACGTTTATAATCGGTGCCGCCGCCAGCAAGAGTACCTACGTAACTCTTCTCTGCGCCAACATAGCGTTTAAGAACATCCTCGAAAACTGCTTCCATTTTTTCGATGTTTGCCATTCGTTTCACATCCTTTATGTCTAAATGTAATGCATTACTATTTTAGCATAAAGGATGCTGTGGTGCTATCTTCTTTTTGCTTGATCAATCAGATCAGGATAAAGCAAATGAAGCTGGCGATAGACTTCTTCAAATGTCTCGCGAATATCCCACTGTGCTTCTTCCGATGTTCTCAGATTGATCAAGTGGTAAGCCTCCCACAGATCAAAGTGAGCTACAATGCGGCGGCGGTGAGTATTCAAGACAATATATGGTGCTGTATATTCATGTCCTACTGTGCCAAGCAGCTTCTCATAAAGAGTTTCTGCTTTCTCTGCTAGATCAAAGAGCAGACCCTGCAAACCTGCTTCAGCAATACGAGGCGGAATTGTAACGCCATTATAAGGAGAAGGCTGGTTATAAATAAAGTCAGTCTTACGGTTATGGCGAAGCAGCTGGTGCCAGTTGGCTTCAGAAACAAGTAGTTCGAAAGAAAAATCAATCCCGCGGAAAGATTCTGGCGGGGTGTCATGCTTCCCAATTTCGAAAAGCATCTCTTTGATGATTTCGGTCGGATTAGAGATGTTCTCTGCCCGGCGCATAGCTTCCTCATAAGGAATACCATTCTCTTGCACAATGGCTTCAGCAATAATTGTTTCGATTGCCTTCTTAGGTGAAGGGCCTTTGATTAGGGTTGCAAGATTACTCACCTTTGTTGCGCTAGGCTGATCAGCAAAACGATGCTTAATACGCTGCTTGCTATTCACCTTATATTGAGAAGGCACAGCATGCTTCAGCAATGTTGGGAGTACTTTAGTGATCTCTGTTTTCAGATCACCAGCAAGCTTAATGACCTCCGGATAGGAGCTTGAGTAGAGAGTAGCAATGCCGTCCCGCCAAGTACGTCCGTTTGCTGTCATGCCCAGTTGAGTATGCATAGCAAGTGGCAACGCGTACCGTGCATCTTCGAACGCCAGTTTCATAATCTCATTATCGCGTTTTATATTTGCGGTTCCAGATGATGGATGGAACAATTTATCATCAGCTTCTTTTAGATGCTTATATACGCCATCAATTAATTGTTCGAATACATCGTAACATTCGTTCATAAAATCTTCGAACTCTTGCCAAAGCGGATTAGGCACCATGTCTCTGGTGATTCCGTTTGGATTAGGCATCGATTTAGGCACTGGATTATGCCAGTCCCCTCTCTGAGGCTTCTGATAGCGCTGAGAATACTCAGTAATGGAATAGAAAGTGTTGGACAGCTCCAGCTCAGCAGAAGCTAATCTGGAGACTTTCTCGATGCCTACGTGAGCATTCGCATGCTCCGCAACGCTGCTGTGTCCATAAGAAACCGTCCATTTCTCATGGAAGTCTTGGGCCTTCTTCGAAAGCTTCTCAAAGGAATCCTTTCCTTGATAATCGCTTGCATTGATGAGCCCATCTTGAATAGCTTTCAGTAGATGTTCCTTGAATGACTTCGGTGATCGGCTCACCCAGGCAAACAAGACAGCTATAAACTCCTCTGTGAGATTCGTTACCGCATATACATTTCCATCCGGATTCGTCACAAATGGAGTAATATCCGGTAGTGCTGTCAGATCAAGATTTTGTTCTTTAGCAACCGGCTGACTCTTTGTAGTGCGTCTAGTTCTTTTCTGTTCGGTCACGGTCGGTCTCCTTTGCTTTTTTAATAAAAGTTACGTCCTTGTACATCATCATGAATCCAAGACCCATTAATATACCGTTAATTATGTCTAATACCATTTCTGCTGTTGATGCTGCTCTCATGTTCCAGCCAAAGGCGGCAGTGTACATAATATTGACTATGAACATAGATACAGTTAGAAAGGCTCCTCTATCTCGCGTTCGCTCTGATCCAGGCTTCCGAGGCAGAACCTTCGAAAGCCCAATCAGTATGCTTACGGTAAAAGATAAAGAGACATAAGTCCAAAATATGCTGTCGCCCATTAGTCTAGGCTGTTAAACACATCAGTGAGGCCGCCGCCATCGTAGTACTCAGGTTTCTTGCCCTCATCAACCATTGTGCCGTTTTGGGACAAATGAACTTCGATATCCTTGGTGATCTTCGTGCAATCTGCACCTTCACCATTCAAAACTTCAAATGCCACGCCGCCTTCTTTACCAATAGTGAACTTTACTTTTCTCTCTTGCATGTCAAATACCTCCGATTTAATGAGTAGTTAAATTTATTAGGACCAAGTAGAAGCGACTAGCTCCAATTCGCCGGCATCATTATGAGCAATGCTGTCAAAATCGATAGAGAAGCCATTAGATTCGCACATGTCAATAACCATGTACTTGTCGTGCAGCTGTGCCACTTGATTTGTAAAGGACTTTTCAGAGAAGCCAGTCATAAACCAGTCAGCTACGCATTCGAGTTTAGTTTTGCCATCAACAACGTTCTCTTGGAACCCGATTGGTTGCAGCTTTCCGTTACTATCGATAACAGCCAGAACAACATTGCGGGACTGCTTGTAGTAGTCGATGATTGTCGTGTTTTCTTTGTATCCAAGACCCATTTCAGTAAGAGCCTTCTTTACGAACTCGACATTATTTACTTCACATTTGTAAGCTTGAAAGTGAGACATATTGATAATTCCTCCTAGGATATATTAAGTGCGCCCTAACCCCTCCGTCATGCGCTTGCCGTTGCGGCACCCAATTCGCGCCGTATGGTTCCCCAAGAAATTAAAGATTGTATTTATTTGCGATATTTCGCAGTAATTTGGCTCTGACTTCCTGAGAGGCGATCACATCTTTATGAACAGATGCTGGCATTTGATTTAACTCCTCTTCAGAATAATCTTTCTGAATTAAAAACGTAGCAGAAGACACGAAGTTATCCAGTGTTTTTATAAAACTTTCACCTGCATGAGCTTGAATTACATTGCCATTCATTTCACTGTGGGCTTTTCTCACATGCTGCTCGTATTCTTTTAGCTCGTTTAACGCATATTCGATAGTCTTATCGATCTTTGTTCTAGGATCCACATGAAGCGGTTTTGCAAGCTCCATTGCCTTTTTGCGTTGCTCTTCGCGATCATAGGGCATAGATTCACATCCTTATTGAGAAAATTCAAGATCTGTTCCAAAGACGCGGAATGTTGAACCAGATTTGTTTTCTTCTGTTTTTCCACCGCTATGAAGAAAATCATGTTCGGTGCTGGACACACAGACTGCTGAATGTTTAGCCCATTCTCTCAGATCATTAATCAACTGAGGATTTCGCTTCGCTATTGGAACAATTTTGTTTGCCTGTTCTTCAAGATCAGGAACAGTGATGTAGTGCTTCTCACGTTGTCCTTTTCTAAAAGCAGCGTACGCACGGCGACCAGCCTCAGAGACTGCCTGTTCGATCTCGGCACCAGTGAAATCTTTCATCTTCTCGGCAAGGTTAAGAATATCTAGCTTATTAAGTGTGCTGGGATGTTCAAAGTCATCGTTCGTGATTGAATACCCGCGTTTCTTTAGATGGATAGCCAAAATCTCGGCACGCTCTTCCGTGTGTGGGAGACTAACAAACATAATTTCGTCAAACCGACCCGCACGAGTAAGCTCTGGTGGCAGCTTTGTAATATCATTCGCAGTAGCAATAACAAATACCGGTTTCTCTTTTTCAGAGAGCCAAGTCAAAATCTCTTGAACAACGCGGGATAGCGTACCAGAGTCTGATTTGTCTGAACTCGACATGCCCGACAAACCTTTCTCAAACTCATCCATCCAGAGAACGCAAGGCGATACTTGTTCAGACAGTTTTAGAGCACGAGATATATTTTTCTCGGACTGGCCAACTTTGGAATCCATGATGTCCGACATGTTCATCTTAAGCAGCGGAAGATTCCATTGATGAGCAATAGATTTAGCCGCCAAGGATTTACCAGTACCCGGCACGCCAGCAAGGACTACACCACGTACCGGATCAACATTATACTGCTGCGCATCAGGATGGAATGCGTAGTAGGCATCTTCCGTCCACTCTTTAAAACGATCCATCGCGCCTACATTATCCATATCGCCAAGCTTCGTGATGTATTCGAGCAAGCCTGTCTTTCTGATAACTTGCTCTTTTTCAGCTACAATCTCTGCAAGGACGATCGCCTTATGTTTAGAGGTTGTCTTGCGCAGAATATTTGAAATCTCATGCTCGGTCATGCCAACTAAGGCATGGATAATTGCTTCATACTCTCGACCTTTAGGTGTGGGAAGGTCTTTGCTCTCCAAAAACTTGATGTTGCCATCCAGCAGAAACTTAACACGATCCCGATCAGGTAAATCAAAGTTAATTAGCGTTATAAGCTTTTCAAGTTCCAGTGGGATAGATGCTTCGGGAGAAGTTAAGATAATTGGTTTATAAAATTCAGTTTTCGATTCGAGATAATCCCGTAATTTACGCTTTGCTTGAGCATTGGTCCAAATATCATGAAAATCACGAATTACATAAATGTTTTGCTCCCTGGCTTCAGCAATAATATCAAAAAGCTTCATAGGATTATCAGCCTTTGGTCCCTCGGCTGGTTTCCCGGTAATACCATCTACAAGACCAGAAGTAATTGACCAATAATACATGTTCGCATAACCTTTTTGCTGAGCAATATGTTGCAAATTTTCTATGAAGCGTTGCTCTTCAAAAGTTTTAACAAGAATAGCTCTGTGCCTGGAGTTGAGAAGCACAGTAAGTTGATCCACAGATGATTGTTGAATAGCAGTTGACATGAATTAGTCCTCCTCAAGACTAGATAAATTAAAATTCGATATCAGAAAAGATGCTTTGAACTTTCTCTTGCTCTGCTTTTTGCTTGCTTAATCTCAAAATGGCATGTCGATCGGAAGCAAAAGTATCCTTGTAGTCCGCATAGAAAGGATCATTGGATTCCACAGACTTAAGGTTGTTACGAGATTCTACAGCCTTTGCTATAAGATCCACCTCTGACAAGTCAACAATCTTATCAAGATAAAGAGAAGCTGCATTCAATTGCAATGAATGTGATGCAAGCTCTGAAGGGAAAGAAGTGGAACCTTGTGCGCTGGCGCTGAGAGTGTATAGCAACTTTTCATCAAGGTTATAAAAAATAAATTCATATCGTTCCAAATTAGATAGGATAGTTTTATCATTTCCGATAGGGAGCGTTAAATCATGGACAATATATCGATTTGATCCGCTGTCCTTAACTTCAATTTCCAAGGACTCAAAAATACCGATATCTTCGTTCTTTTCTCTGTCCCAAATAATGCCTAGTCCTCCAACGAATGCTTTATTGCCAATCTTGAAATACAGATTGCCAACTTGCTTTTGGCCCTCAATATGAAGATCAATCGCCTCACCGAGGGTGTTTCGGAATAAGTCTGTTTGCTCGATACGTTTGTTCTTGTTCTCAGTTTTATGCGCCAGATCAGACATTAGTTGCTCAAACTGCTCTCTAGAAGTTTTCGCTTTGATTTTAGTATCAGAAAGCTTAGCCACAAAATAAATATTCTCTTCATCATTAGGCTCAATTTCCAGAGAAAGATCCATCTTCTGGAGCCTCATTGTTTCGCAAGAGAATAAATAGTCAGGGTTCATAACAGTCTTGTTAACAATCGAATAGTCAATGTAATCCATTTCATTCGGATTATGAGGATTCGGAATTGGCATGTGAAGTACCTCCAATATTTCTTTGTAATGTTGTTGAATTGATAAAAGTCCAGATAGCTCTACAGCATAACTCATTAACAGCTGATCGCTTGGAATACGAAATGCTGCAGGCAGATTCTCTGCAAGCTCGGTATTATTTAATGCGATCGATTGAAGCGCCTTAAACGCGCTATTCGGATCAGATCGCGACACTGCCTCAGCATGCGCTTCAAGACCCGGAGTAATATCAACAGAACGATTGCCATCACTTAGTGTCACAAGTAATTCGGATAAGTCGAGATCATCACCCATTAAGCACCGCCCATTTTGGCCATTGCCTTATCACGCTTGCGATATAATTTTGAGCATGTTGAATCACAGAATGTTCTTCGTTGATCTTCGAGCCCATGACCGCAGCATTTGCAATGTTTCAGGCGAAGGTGCTCTTCCATCCATTCGTCTGCATGCAGAAAGATAAAAGAGTTTTCTTTCAGAGTCGCTTGCGTATCAAATACGCGCTGATTACTAGAGCCAACAAACATACCCTCGTTCATATACTTCTCAGTAGGAATACGATGCTTAGCTTGGTAATCTCCATCAACAAGCAGATCAATTACAGACATTAATTCTTTGATTTGATCAGGCGTAGCTATAGTAAAACGGTCTTGCTCATCGTTCCAATCTTCACTATAGGCAAGAAGCGTTTCTTTAACAGGTTCTTCATCTACATTTCGGATACGATAAGTGATGCCGTTTTTGAGCAAATTTTCGAGAACATAAGCAGTGTAAACCACAATATGAAATCTAGGATTCCTGCGTTTTAATTCGGTGCAGACTTTAATAAGATTCCGTGTTTGTAGAAGTGGCTCTCCCCCGCAGAAAGTAATCTGTAGATTCCATGCATCTCGCTCAAGCATGTATACCACTTCATCGACTTTCATATCTCTCCTTAGCCCTCCAAATTCCCATGTAGCTGGATTGAAGCAGCCTTCGCAAGGGTTAACTATTCCTCGTATACATCCTTTTAAAAACAGTTCCAAGCGCTTTCCTGGACCTGCTGTAGTTGCATCTTTGGTCACACCAATAAAACGCATTTCTTGACGTTTCATATCTACCTCATGAACGCCTGCCAAATGGCGTATGTAACTTGAGTTAATCATTACCTCACTCCTACAATTGTAATGCGTTACATTCAATATAAACTATAACATAGGGAAAAACAAGAAAAATCTGCAGTATTTCAAAGAAAAATGAATTATTGCATTAGAAGAAGCACGAATTTATGATCATGCGTCTTCTGATACGCTAATGCATTAAAAAAGGCGCCACCGTAAGGCAGCGCCACAACACTAATTCATTTTTACATATAAGGATTTATCTGCAGGCACATAGTTTACGCAGCCTGGAATCCATTCTTGAAATTGCTTAATCGTTTCGGCAACTTTCGCATCATGCTGATTTCTTACTTCTTTCTTCAGATCGGCATACTTAGATTGGATCGGCTTCTTGTCAGCAGCCTTCTTAATATCCTTTGTTTCGTCTGAATATTGCTGATCCAGATCGTCTAACTTTTTCTTACGATCTTCTTCTAGCTTTTCAATTGCCTCATCGAGCGTCTTTATGAAGTAATTTTTAATAGCTGTTTCATCCAGAACAGGAGCTTTTAAGAACTGCTCCTTCATGTTTTGCTTTTCAAGCATTTGAGTAAGCTCATCAATATCAGCAATCTCGATCTTGTGCTTAACGGTGCGCGTCCCAACGGTGGCCACATCAAGAGCAAGACTCTCGCCTCGATTTTTGACATAACTCTCAATCGTTTGATTGATCTGTTCGATCTGTTCATCTTTACGATTGATTCTTTGTTTCCATTCAGATGCTACTATATCTGCCATTTGCTTAGTCTTTTCTTTTTCCTGGAGCAAGTATTTTCGACGAATGATCATGCGACGAATATCCATGTCGTTCAGTTCACGAGTAACCCCGCCGTTCTCTTTAGCGGCTTCCAGCATTTCATCGACTGCATTCATGATATCATCATGCTCAAACATATAAGCTGAATCTAATAGTGTATTCATTATTAACATCCTTCCTGTGTTTTGATTTTATGATGTAATTAAAAAAGACTATCAAAAAGCCCCCGCCGGCGTTAGTCGGCCTGCGCTGCATTAAGTTGATCCTGAAGATGACGCAAATTCTGATTCAGTATTTGAATCGTCTGAATATATGCAAGCATACGATCATATGTCATAACGACATAATCGGTATTTTGACCTTTGAATGTGAACGGAAGGAAGTAGAAGTCACGATTCATTAGTCGCGCTTCTTCTTCCAGCTTATCAAGCCACTCTTTCTTGATCGTAATTTGCTTCTCTCCGGACTTGCTTAGCGTTCCACGCTCTTTAAATTCGGCCAGAGCAGCTGTAAGATCCTCTTCGGTAATCATGTCTCCTAGAGAGTGATACAGAGCGCCTGATGCGAACTGACGACGCGCTACGTCTTTTGCTTGTCTTATCGCCTGGTTGTATTTCTTCGTACCGCGCTCTTCAAATGCCATTCCTTCTTTATCGCTCTTTTTGGCACCGGAGCGCTGCCCAAGCCGCCGTACTTCTTTCTTAGGACGAAACATGTTGTAGTTGAAACATCGGCGGCAGGACTTGTCCACGTTTTCACACTCAGAGGCGTGCTCACATTCAGACATATTGCTCCTCCTTGCATATATCAAAATAGCGGACTGGAGGACCAGACCGCTTTCTTTTCGAGTCTACATTGCTGAGGCCAGTTCATTTTTAAGCAGCGCATTGTTTGTAATCTTTGCGCCCATCTTGCCTTCAAGAGCTCTAACTGTAGATTGCATTGAGTAATAATTGCTTAAGATATTGTCTTGAAGCTCATAAAGATTTACGGCTTCAAAAGGATATCCAGTTACTGGAAACGCCCTGGCATGTTGGATTCCGCCAGCTTTCCTTGCAGCGTCATTCGGACCGGCATACAAATCTTTCAAAACACTTTCGAGCAGACTATCCATAATATCTTTTAATTTACGGATTCTGCCGAAGTCATAGACCGCTCTTGTGTTAAGTTCATCCAGTCTGACGTTAAAATCAAGCAGTGTCTCTGCTGTATTTTCAGACGGTACCCTTAAGTTTTTTGTTTCCTGTTCATACTCAAAGGTTAAACGATTCCATGCCATGAAATTTTCACGCAATATGATGTCGATAATAGCCAAATGTAATCACTCCTAACTACATTACCATAATACATATTGAGTAGGCTGAAACTCTCCCATTTCATCACGAACACTCTGATCAATAGGGATCGGGTTCGTGAAACGGCAAATAGCTTCGACAAAGCAAAGAGCACCATTATCATCATAGACCGGGCTCAGCTTAACTGTATAAGACTCTCCCGTGTTGCCGCGACTGATAAAGTCTACTGTTTCCCCGTTCCATGCGCGGAAATAGCAATCCCGCACATGTTCCAGGTTATCTAAAGGCATAAACTCTTTTGAAAGCTCCCTGCCAAGGAATTGATGCGAAGTCACTCCAACTCTGCAACAAAATTCGCAGTCCACTTCAACATGTAATAACTTACCTTTGACCATAGCGATGCGGTAATATGATTCATCCAAACAAGGTCTCTCATAATTATCCAGCATCATAGAAAGGTTATCGCAAAATTCATCCTCAATCCGCTCCTTCACTAAACCGCTAAAGGATGGATTGCTTGAAAATTGAACCATTAATTGCTCCTTAAAATTCTCAATCGTGCTGCTTTTTCCGCTCATAACGGCACTTGCAACCCATCTTGCAAAAGTATCGGATGTGCGATTTGATTTGGTCAAAAGATTAAGCATGTGGACGTGTTCCCCCTCGAACTTAGTGTGTCTTTACGAGATAGGCTCGAACGCCATCACCAATGTCCGTGATTCCTACGAATTGACCGTCATTAAACGGATTCACTCCATCTGTGTTGATTTGTTTCAACTCATTCTGCAGCGAAGCTAATGATTCGTTCAAAGCGCGGATCTCCTCATTCTTTGCATCGAGCTGAACATACAGCTGCTTCTTCTCCGTTTTCAACTGATGAATCTCCTTATCACGATTCACTAGAAGCTTTTCAAACCGCTGTAAATGACTGTTCAATTTGTCAGCCAGATTGAGTATTTCAGACACTTGTTCTTCTTCATTAGGCAAGCCTAAGAAGACATACTCGTGTGGTGTCGTGCTATCAGGCGACTGTCTAATATCAATTATGCCTTCAGCTTTCAAACGATTAACCGCGCGTGAAATCGTTGCGGTGCTAATGGCAGAACCTTTTTTGCTTTTGGAACTTGCGCCGCCCACGGAATGAACTTTTCGGACAGAGATGCGATCCTTAAACATTTCGCTAATGCTTTCAGCCATTTGAATCATAGATTCTTGTACGGATCCCTGTTCTTCTGTTTTAAGCTTTATATACTCATAAACTAACATTTCATTCTTCGTCAGGCGACTTTCCAGATAATTTTCAGACACGACTTCATCCTCCTCGCAATTTTGCATCGCCTTTTGGCACAAAGCAACGCAATACAATTTCACTTGTTACGATAAAGTATAACACGTTACAAAGTGAAAAGATATAATGCGTTACATTTTTGCAACGGCTATCTCGCGAAAGAGGCATTTTACTCTGTATACCTAGGGATTTTGCGCGATACAAAGGAAAAAGCAAGGTTAAAAAAAGGCTGGACAGTATCCCGAAAGAAAGGAGTAAACTGACCAGCCTCAACTGAACATTTATTTTCAGTTAATTGCTATCTTTCGAGTGACCGACTTAGAGCCGGTCACTCTTTCTTGTGCTATTAATTTTTCAATGTCCATATTCATATTCAAAATAAAAACAGAGAATCCGCCTTCTGTATTAAGTTTCAGATAAGAGTCTGTAACTTCAAGATCTGAGTGAATCGAAGCAAGTGTGACGCTAATCATAGGGAGAAGAATTTTTTTATAGTCTTCAATCATGGCATGCGTTACATTTGATATTTCAAGATGCTTGTACATTAGCTTTTCTAACTGCGTCATTTCTAGCCTGCAACGAATTACAATCATGGAATCTATAATGCGAACTCTGCATTCTGTAGGACCCCGCCCAATGACTTTCTTTCCGATTCTGGCGGATTCCATAGCAAGATTCTTCTCTAGCTGTCTTATTTCCATTGCTAAAACCACGCTCCTGCTCGATCCCGCAAGAATCCTCTTGTTTCCTGCGATTATCGATTACTTTTTTGATTATAAATACTTTGTCGTATAGTGTCAACGAAATATTGGAAATTCCATGAAAAATTTATAACGAGGCTTACTTTCTTTCCCAAATATGAAAGTTGTGTATCGCGGCGTCCAATTCAACATCGTAAATGCCTCGTATTTTAGCGATAGCCCTGATCTCATCCACATTGTAGATGCGATAACTATGGCGTGGACTGTTTTTAATAGAACGTCTAGCTCTGGGAATTAGATTTCTTTCCTCCCAGTACTTGATCGTATCCTTATGAACGCCAAGGATCTTGGCTGCTTCGTTGATAGTGTAGTCCTTGCTCATGCTGTCCTCATCCCCTGTAAAACATTTAAAATATAGTTAAACTGCCCCCGAAGCGTGTCTAAAACAATCGCCTCTTCTGCATCAGCAAATGAATATGTTGCTAATGCATGTGTATATGGCGCTATCTGAACATACTGACCAAACTGAGGTTGTTGCATAATTGTACTAGAAGTCTTGTATCCTAAACAAACTATAATAGAGGGGCGAACTGTTAAAATCTCACCGGTAAGATGATGGGCACATTTGGCGGAGTCTTGGGACTCTGAGCATTTTGTAAGGGAAGTTAAATAGACGTCTTTAAGATCAATACCCATTTCAACCAATAATTTACCAAGTTTTCCGCCTCGCTTGCCATCATACAAAACATCGTCGGGAGTCTCCCCGACGATCATAATTGAAGCATCAAAATTGTTGAGAGGCAGCGGCTTGGTAAGTTTAGCAAACGGACATAATCTGCAGTTTTGTATATCTTGACGCAACATGTCATGAGATTGTTGCAGCATACACTCCTGCGGCATATCATTAAGCAATTCATTATAGTAAACTGGTTTTTCGGCCGCTGCCATATCAACCACTCCTTATTTAGAGTAATACTTCTTCTTCAGTTGCGCCTTCCAAATCATCGGGCTCCTCATCTGAATCAGATTCATCTACAAAAACAGTATCGCTTGGAATATTTCCAAGAACAAGATTATTTGTATATTCATACAGTGCTGGGCTAACTCTTAAAGCTTGAAGCAATTGCTCTTTCCCTTGCCACTTGAGTTCATTACCAGATCCATCTGTGAAAGGATTCTTTGAATCATCAGGGTCGGCACCATAAAAATAATAAGCTCCTTTACGATGAATGATATCTAAATCACAAGCGACATCCATAATATTCTTCACACGATCAACGCCACCGACCCAATAGTAATCATACTCAGCGGTTGTAAACGGAACGGCGACCTTATTCTTCTTGAAATGAAGAGTAGTTGCCAGGCCAACCTCAGATCCGCCTTTTTCGATCTTTGTAGCTTTTACTTCGATACGCATTGATGCATAAAATCTAAGAGCAAGACCGCCAGGAGTTGTATTTACTACTGCTCCTTTTAAGCCTGGCTTTTGACGAAGTTGATTAATAAAAATAAAAGTAGTTCCCGTTTTTTGAGCAGGACCTTTCAATTTACGCAGCCCTTTTCCTAACATTCGAGCTTGAAGTCCGATCGGATTATACTCCATATCATTTTCAACTTCTGCAAGAGGCACCAACGCTGCTGCTGAATCGACTATTACAAGACCGAACTGCTCAGATAAGCACATAGCCTCCATTAGATCAAAGGCTCCTTCCCCTGTCTCTGGTTGGTTGATCAACATCCCATTTGCCGAAGTGTCTACGCCCAAGTTAGAGACATGATAAGGGTCTAAAGCATGTTCAGCATCTATAAACCCTACCTTCTTTCCGAAGAAGGGTCCTGGAAGCTTTGCTAACTCCTGAAATTTTCCTGCAAGCATTAAGCACAAACTTGTTTTACCGGATGACTCTGGACCGTAAATCTCGATTATACGACCAGAAGGAACCCCTCCAATGCCTGTTGCAAAATCGAATGCCGGTATACCAGAAGGAATAGGAGTAACTTGAGTGCGCTCATTTCCTTCAAGTGTAAAGAAAGTGCCTTCGCCAAAGCGCTTATTAAAATCGGCTTGGATTGCTTTATTATCCATCATAACCGGATTTTTAGGCTTAGCCGATTCTTTCTCATCGTTTTTTTTAGCCTTCGTTGTTGCTGCCATGATTGTACACTCCTTTATAGTTGACGATAAAATCATCAACCCCTACTTTTATCTTGTGCAGGTCGCCAATAGCGGCGCGGAGTGTTGCAATCAAATGTTCGTCTCCAGCCGCTACGGCTGACTCTAATTCTGTTGTTAACGCTCGGCCTCGGGCCTGAAGCGTTCTGGAAAAGAACTGTGCAGAAATCACCTGGGCATGATCCGGAATATCCTTATCATCTTTGATCATGTTGTGAATCTTGGTTAAAGATTCTTCATACATGCGCCCTTTCGCTCCCTGCACGTTCATCCCCTTATCCCGATAGAATGAGAAGATGCCGTGCAGGAAGCGTGAAATGGCTTCTGCAGGTTTATGCTGAGACATAATGCATCACCTGCTTAAAAGGATTAGCGTTGCGGTGCGCCGAATGGTGGTTGGAAATTACCTTGTGGCGGCTGGTTTTGAGGCATGCCTCCTTGTTGTGGGGCGCCAAATCCTGCAGGTTGTTGCTGACCAAATCCATTTTGTTGCTGGTTAAATCCTTGTTGATTACCCCAAGCAGGAGCGCCTTGTTGAGGCTGTTGCGGTTGCTGTTGGAACCCACCTTGCTGAGGCTGTTGCTGTTGGAAGCCTCCAGCTTGTTGCTGGCCAAACCCTTGTTGCGGCTGTTGCTGATAACCCTGTTGCTGGAATCCTCCGCCTTGTTGCTGTTGTTGACCAAAGCCGCCTTGTTGTTGATTAGATCCATTACCAGATTGATTGTTATTGCTAGAACCCAGACCTTGGATTTTGCTAACTTTGATGGTCGGAAACATACGGCCATCTGTGTTTTTCTTCAGCATTGGAATACCTTTGATGAAGAGTTGGCGACCCTTATAGCAGTGTTCCATCAGAAATTTAAAGTTACCGTCACGGTCGCCGTTCGCCCAAACTTCAAGATTCCAATAATCCGGTTCAGATTGACCTTGGTGATTAACAGCTACACTTGCATTAGCAACTTTAGAATCTCCAACAGCTCTTGCATAAGCATGTACGCGATCGCCGTTTTGATTGTTTGGATCCTTTACAGTAGCCAAATTAACGATGAGCTCGATTTCTGCGTGGGAAGGCATGCTGTTCCCCTGATTGTTATTTCCTTGTTGACCTTGACCATTATTTTGATAGTTAGACATGTGAAAGTCCTCCTCAAGAGTAATTTAATTTATAATTTCAAAAAGCCTATGGAGCGTTAGCGACCTAATACGAAAGCTTGTAGAGAATACGTTTTTCCTCATGAACAATAGAAGTTAAAGTAAGTATGTGATCTGAATTATCGCTAAAATGTGCAGCGAAGCGATCACCAATTTCTATATCTCGTTCAACAGGATACATGAAGTGCTGTTCGGTGCCGTCTGGCAAAACAAACACATTTCTCATACCAGTAGCTCCATATCATAGGCAACAACTGAAAACTCTTTTTTAGGCAGCTTATCGATTACGTTTAAAATTCCGTCAATACACAGGTAGCTGCCAACTTCGATGATATCTTTGAAATTCTGATATACATCATCAGCGATAATCACTCGGATCTCACCTATGTAGTCGTCAATAACAAATGATCGAATCGAAGATTCATTATCGAAAATAGGTAATAAAGGCGTCAAACTGACAGAAGTAATTTTGCCAGCAATCTTAACTTCACTGAGGTACTCACCGTCTTTTAATTGTTCAGAAAAATGCGTAACCACAGACTGTATCTTATTAATTGTTGCCATGCAATCTCACCTGCTCGTTGTATGTTTTCCATGCTTCGTCAAGCAGATCATTCAATTCATCTTCGCGAATGATTCCTCGTTTAATGAGAACGTTGAGTAATACATTGCTGATTACATAAGAAGATTGAAGCAGATCTTCTCTTCTAAGAGATACGAAAGGTTTCTCTTCTCTTGATGCAGGTATAAGATTGTCAAACAAATCACCCTGTCCATCTATAGGCATGTTAGTTCCTCCTCGGGCAGATCGCCCTCTCCTCATAATTTGCAGTGATTATAATTTCTCTGGTGTAGAGATAATCCTCACCTTGACTTCGTGCTTTCCGTATCTAGTACGGTCAGAAGCATCGGGCACATAGATATCAATTTTGTGGCCTTTAATAGCCCCACCAGTATCGTCAGCGCGCCGCTTCTCTACTCTGCCGTCTGGATACATGACTTCGACCCACGATCCAATTGGGATCAATCTCGGGTCTACTGCAATCGTAACACCAGCCTCTACTTTCCGACCGGAGAATGTCACTCCATAAGCCGGATGGCCGGGTCCCTTACCTGTAGATGCCTCGTTTGCATCATAGTACGTGGCAATGTAAGACGAACCGGTGCCTTCATCCCAATTCAGTTGCCTGGTCTGGGAATTAGCACTTTGCTTTGCTTGTTCTTTTTCGCTCGAAAGCTTCTCAATTTTCTGAGTGAACAAACGATTTTGCACTTCCAGCTGCTCCTTGAACTGCTCATTTTCTTCTGCTCTTTTTTCCTTAACGGTATTGAGCTGATAGGCCAATTCATTGTTCTGCTTTTTCAAAATTTCCTGATCGTTCAGCACCTCCTGCTGAGTGTCGATCAGAAGCTTCTGGTTAGCTACAGTCTGGTTTAAGTCATGTATCGTGTTTCTCTTTTCTTGCAAGCTACTATCCGCTCTTTGAACGCTAGTAACAAGTGCGGCAGCAAGTAGGACATTAATGACGCCCATCGTATAAAAATTACGATGTTTCATTCTGTTTCCACCTCGCTTTGTTCGGTTGTCGTAAGATATCATAGCATTATACCCCATGTTTTGCAATGCATTACAAAATAAAAGTACTACATATAATGTAATGCGTTACAATATAGGCGATAATCTTGGAGATATTAGGTTGTGATATTAGAATAGGTCAAAAATGCTCTGTTATACGAATTAATATTACAGATTTAAACAAGATCCTCCACTTGCTGAAGGCTTGAGGACTTTGTGTGTTTTGTTGTCACCCAAACTTTCTTAGAAAAAGTCAAGAATGACCAAAAATAAAGCGGAATATTAGATAGGCTAATTAGGTTTAAATAGAAGTAAGCCTTAAAGGTATTCACCTTATGTTTTGCATCCTTTAATGAGATATGGATATACATAAAATTAGAAAGAAGCATAAATGTGTAAACCCACATAGGAATAATCGTATCGTATAAAGTGTGGCCAAAAACCAAAGCTATATAGAAAAATGAAGACATGATAAAAGCGGCAGCAATTCTTCCTGGATTAAGCAGATAAAGAACGCTGTCAAATGCAGATAGGTCTCCCTTTATGAATGCTCTTTTAAGCAGGGGGGCAGTATATTTAAAGCATACATCCCAATGCCCTCTCGACCAGCGAAGACGCTGAATACAGCTGTCTTTAAAGCCAGTAGGCTTCTCGTCGTATACTTTAGCATGGTGGCACCACGTTGTTTTCACGCCTCTAAGGAGAGCCTGCATTGTAAATTCTAGGTCTTCAGTCAAGCTCTTAGCTGTCCAGCCTACTTCACGAAATACGTTCATCTCTACACAGAATCCAGTGCCGCCGATCACGTTACTGAGTCCAAGACGTGATTTGGCCAATTGCCATGATCTGTTCATTACACGAAAGCTTGTATCGAATGCGATCGTTACAAAGTTGTCTGTAGGATTTTTCGTGTCTATGTAGCATTGAACGATTTTCTCTCCAGCACAAAGGTGATTGTTCATTTGTTCAAGATAATTTCTCGAAACAAGATTGTCTGCATCAAATACACAGATTGCATCATACTGATTCAGATCGACTGTTTCAATCGCATAACGAATAGCATAGGGCTTTCCTTTTTTCTCCCCTGGGAGATAAAAATGCTCAAGGACCATTACATCCTTGGATCTACCTATCTCTGCTGTGTTGTCTTGACAGTTGTCAGCAATTAAGCAGATATCATATAGATGATCAGGATAGTCTATTTGCTTAAGATTTTCCAAGATGTCAGATATGACAGCCGCCTCGTTATTCGCAGGAATTAGAAGCAAAAATCGGTTTTCAGGCGCATGATTCGCTAACTTCTTTGCTTTGCCGAAGCCGAATAGACCAATGACAAACCAATAGCTTAACCAAAGGAAAATGACAATCTGCATCACTTCGAAAAAAGTCTTCAATGAACTAACCTCCGTTGTTATAAGAATTGAGAAATAAAAAAGCCGGCAGCCCTCAAAATGAGAGCCACCGGCTTTTATTGTGTATTATGCTGTAACTAAACGGACATTTTCTGCTAAAGCGAATTGTCCTGCAGTAATATATTCAGAGCGTGTTGATAATAGTCTTGCGTTGAAATTTGTTACATGACTGATAAGAGTGCGTGAGCCTAATATGTTATTTAGATAGCCAGCCATAACGAGAGCTGCCATTTCATTTGTCATCATGCGCTGCGGTTGATTAGCCACAATATCCCCGCATGACTCTGTAGGGAGCTTTGATTCCGTATCTGTTAAGATATCTTCATATAGATCTCCAACCGGCTGTAGCACTACTTTTCCGCTTAATTTAAGACCGCAAACAATCTGTCCAGAATATCCTGAAGCTGGATCATCTTCATCGTAAGGATCAATTCCACTATCAATGTAGATAATATCGCCTGTGCAGCTATGAAAGTATTCATGCATGATCTTGCGTGTTGCATGATTATCAACACAGCCGATAAGAATCTTTACCCGATGACCCCCAATGCTAAATGCTTCTTCAATACTTTGAATAGATTCAATGTACTCATCCTTATAATGAATCGGAAAGTCATAAACATTCCCATAACGATCAGCTAACACTTGAGACTTTACAAAACCAATATCTTCTTCGATGCATGGTTGCCGCAGGAGATTCTTCTCTTCAAATCGATCCCCATCAATAAGCGTATAAGTAAAGCGAAAAACTGGATTCGTCTGCAGGAAAGATTTAAGCATTTTTGAAAGACGCTGGGTTAAATATCCTCCATTACCTCCGACGCCAATCTGAACAATAGAAAATCCTGATAAAGAATCAGCTACATTGATTTCCTTGATCATAATATAATCACCCCTTTTTCGGTGCTTTGGTTACATTTGGAATGATATATTTCTGCTCCTTATCAATCATCATTTCAGTGCGGTCTTTAGAAAATTGAGGATACTCCATTTCCAAGTACTGTCGCACTTTTTCCAATGTTAATCCGTCTTCTGGAACGGGAATGCGCTTATCGTAAACGAGACATACCCAATTCGTATCATATTTGACAGGATCAGTCGGTGATGGCTTTGTAGCATTGACTTTAGGCTTTGAAGATTTTGATTTTGGAGTTGCTGCAGCAATAGGCTCACCAAAGAGATCATACTCAACATTAGCGTCTTTGCTTTCTGCCTCGTCTTCTGGTTCTTCTGGCTCCACTGATTTCATCATATAATCGAGCTGCTTTTGTTTTTCTAATTCCTCATTGTTTTCTTGCTCTTGAATAAAATCCATGATAATTCCTCCTAGTTGTTATTAATAAATAATCTAGACCAATCACCAAATGTCGTATTCATTGGTGTTAGGATATCGTAATCAAATGGCTTGTTTTTAAACATGTCAAAGACATTATACAAGGTGTCTTTAATTTTGTTGGTTTCTCCGGAAAAATAAATATGATCATTATTAGGCACTTCACGCCATTGATAAGGGAATGTCTGCAACTGCACAAGATCATGAACCAACTCATTAGTCCAGTAGCAGAGCTTTCCACTATCGTAAACATTAGAATAAGGGAATCGGTATAGCTCAGACGTGTCTCTAAGGCTTAAGTCTTTATAAGCTGCAACATATGCCGATATGAGTGTTTTACCAGCAACAGCAAAAGCAAAAACCATTTTTGGATATGGTATCGATTCGAAACTAAAATCATGATATTTAACATCATGGGTAGTTTCTTCTACTGTAATAAATAAATAGTTTGTTCCTTTTTCAGATTGAGCATATTTGGCTGTGTTTTGTGGAAGCGCAGGAGAAGTAAGAACCACTCTATCAGATGTAAATTCTTTCCCTCCTGTTGATGATTGAAGCATATCAATAATTTGATCCGCATAAACATATTTCGTCGTTTTAACTCCATTATCTTCAATAATTAAAAGCGGCATCTTTTCAGGATGAAGCTCGATCTTGACTGACATTTCCATTGCCTCCTTCTGTTAAATATGGCTTTATTTCTTTAAGTAAGTTCATAAAATTTATAGCACCCAACCCCACACCAACAAAATAATAATATTTAATATGCAATATATCTTCTTGTTCGATTTCCCACGAGGCATCAAAATCAAAACCTGAAATATCATCAAGAATATCTTCAAACTTCTTTTTGATGGGAGCTAGTATTTTTAATTCTGTTTCTGTTAAATCTTCACGAAAATAAAACTCGATTCTCGCAATTGTATCTTCATGATCATCATCGGAATAGCCAAATACTGCTCCGTAGGGAAATATAAGATCGTGAAGAGTTAGGCGAAATAATGTTTGAACTAATCCATCACCAGGCTGAGTTGTTAAGTTATTAAATTCCGATGAAGTTTCAAAATTATTAATCCTTCGAATTTTCAAGAGTGCAAGAATATCTAATTGATTAAGCCAATAATCACGTTCTTCAGCTCCGAACAAAGGGGTAACTTCGTGCATGGATCACACCTCTATTAAAAAAATTTTACTGGTTGTCGAACTCGCTGCATCTTTTTTAGCTCAAATATAAATTCGCGCATATATACATGTTGATAAATACTGTCTCTCAGCATATTGGGAGTATACTCCTCCCCATCTTCAAGGGTGGCAGTATAATTAATCTCTTCGAATAGTCGTTTAATGCCTTCAAAGCTAATGTTATCAAGCTGCTCATCAGATACTGAGTTGTTATTAAAAATGACATTTGCAACTTTCAATTCTTCTTCTTGATACTGGATATTATTGCTATTAATTGACTGAGTAGATAATGCGATTTCTAGTACACTACTATAATTAAAAAATTGTTCTTTAGGCATTAGATCAACCCCCTGTTTTTTGCTTCTTCAATCATCAATAAATAAGTTTTGGATTTGCGAAGATATTCAGCAATAACATCCATCCTTATATTTTTAGCTTTATTGCGCCTGTATTTTTTACTCATAATTTGAGAAGCAAGCTCGCGAAGATCAATATCCTGCACTCTTCTTTCAGTTAGGCGAATACAATTTAAAAGATGACTATCTGTCATATTGGCAGGCCGAATAACTAACCCCTTTTCTGTAGTCCAGAAGCCAATGAAATCCCCATTTTTAGCCTTCTGCAAATTGATTGAAGCCTGAAACTCACCGGGGTCTCGATAATGATAGGCTGTCATTAATTCCATGAATGTTCACCCCAATAAACATTAATTTCAAAAGAGATAATTTTTATGTGTTGAATATAGATTCGTATCGTTGCTGATCGTGGTACTTCTTCATCAAGTTATTAAGATCAAGCTGGGCTTCAATTTCTAAAAGCAAATCATTGTCATGACAACTTGATCTCGAATATGATCCTCCACTGTAATTAATATAAGAAATGTCTGGGTTCTGATACTCACCTTTCAAATCACTTGAGCTGGAATTTATCCAAGAACTAAAATTTACTTTGAACTTCGGCTTATATGTATAGAATTTGCCGATGCCAAGAGGCGATTTTGTAATCCGCCCGAACCTTTTTTCACATATGGTATCAATAGGTTCTCCCCAGGTAGATGAGACCCATAAATGACCTCGATCCCCAAAATTCTTAAATATATGAGTTAATCGGTGCTTATGGATAACCTTTGGCCATATATGTTTGCGAACATAGCTAGTCTTCTCAAATTTAATAACTTCACGGACAATTATCTTTCTAGCCTGCTGCTTAGTAACACCACTTGTTTTGCAAAGCACATGCACTTGGCCATGCTGATTAAACTGTAGATGCAGGTCATAAAGAGAGCGCCAGACTCTACGCTTCTGGCGCTTATCATAGTAGTGAACCCGCTTATGATCAAGACGACCGGTGTAATTATACAAGTTATAAAAAGTATCGGGCTCGACCTTAAAGCTATAGTTTCCATCAGGAATAAATTCTTCACCCCAATAATCTGACCTGCCCATTGCTTCTAAGTGAATCAATTGGTGAGCGAAGTAAACCTTCTCTTTTTCAGGCCCATATAAATATGGGACCTTCTTTACAACAACCGGCATTCCTTTCATAAAGATTCCTCCTAACCTCCAACAGTTACAAGACCCTGAGAAGATTTTTTTCTTTCCTTGATCATGTTTTCCATTGCAAGCTTGCTTATGTTCTTTGATGAGGCGGTTGACTTGCCGCCATCAATAACTGTATTGGCCATCGATGATTTACGCTCGAGAATATTCAGCAGATGCTCGTCGTATCCGTTATTCATGATCAAATAATAGATGTTGATGTTGCTAAACTTATTGCCTGTGCGATCAATGCGGCCATTCCGCTGCTCAACTAAAGTAGGATCCCAAGGCAAGTCAGCATGAATCATATAGTTGGCAACCTGCAAATTCAGTCCAGTGCTTCCAGCATCGGTACACACAATGGCCTTAATGTTCGGATTATTAACGAATTGCTCTTTAGCAAATTCCTTCGCGTTGTCATTCATCTTTCCATGGAATACCACCGATTGCTTGAGCTTGCTATGAATAAGCTCAGCCATACGGGCAAACTGAGTGAATATAACAACCTTAGACTTTGGCTCATCATAAAGCATTTGCTCATAGAACTGAACAATATGATCCACCTTTGGTGATTTAAGGTCTTTCTCGGACAAAGAGATATCCTTCAGTATGCCTTGCGCCATGGATGAATCGGACATTGTAAGAAGCTGCGGAGAATCACAAGCACTCAGCATAAATATTTGATAGCCTTGAGCTAATGCATCGTAATATTCCTTCGCCTCCTCTTTAGACATGCTTTTGCCGGCGATAAAATGATACTGATCCGGGCTAGAGGAAATCTTCTTAGCTGTCTCTTTAACTTCCATGTACTTATCCAGAAGATAATCATGAAGTTGTGCTTGCTTATCGGTCATATCAAGGAAGATTGGATCATCTGTAACTTTAGGCAATTGCTGTTGTACTTCTGGGTTCTCTTTCGTTCTCCGTATAAAGTAAGGCGCAATGCGATAATAAAGTTCTCCAAGCTCTTTGTAGCCTGTAATCCCATATCGCTTGCTATACTCGCAGTATCTTTCACGAAAAGCATACCAATCACCGAGTATATGTTCATTAACGAAGTAGAACAGACTCCACACCTCTTCTGCTTTACCCTGCATAGGTGTAGCAGTAGCAATAAACCGATGAGGAATATATTTTAGCTCATAAGTGGCGGAAGCTATCTGGCTTGGCTTGAGATCCAAAAAGGTATCTGTTACACCATTCTTTATTTTTTGAGCCTCATCTAATCCAACGGCATCAAAAGGAATACTAGTAATAAGTTTGCGAAGTTTTTCATCCCGCAGGATTTCATAGTTGATCACCAAATATTGTGTCTTCTTATGTGAAGCGAAGCCACGTATGAGCTTCTCTCTCTGCTTGGATGTGCCTGTTACTGGAATAGCTGGCTTACCCGTAAACTTCTCAATTTCCTTAGCCCATTGCCTCTTAAGAGAATTAAGTGTGACGATCAGTCCGCGCTTGCCACCACGTTCAAAAATTTTCTCAAAAGCGCCGATCAATTGCGGAGTCTTGCCAAGACCGCAACCATCAAAAACGGCAGCGGATCCTCGATCAAGAAGAAAGTTTGCACCCACTTTTTGATATGGATATAGCAACAGCTTAAATTTCTTGAACTCTGTTTCGGATTCCCATTGTAAGTGCTTCTGTACAATCTCGTCATAGATGTCTAATCCAGCAACGATTTCGTTAAGCGGGGTCATCCAGATAATCTGATTGTTAAAATTAAACAAAAGAGCACCAACATTGTCACGGGAGATCATCCACTCGCCAGTTTCCATGTTGAACGCACGTCCAGGCAAAGATCGAACTCTGGACAAAGTATATTCGAATGTATCTATGTTATCCAATATTTTAATATATACGTTATCGTATTGGCTGCGCACTTGTATCAAGAGGAAACCTCCCTTCTATCCTACATTATATCACGTTAACCCATTGTTCAATACTATTTTAAACAATTAGGCACTGCATGCAAGGCCCGATTTTAAATAATCATCGGAACCCTGAGTTGCAATGTCTAGTTAGAAAATTTGCTTTCCTGCAGAATCAACCGGAGCACCCCACTGCATAGACTGCGCCTGAAAGCTATTTGGGGATGCAGAGCCTTGTGGTTGAGCCTGTGGCGCTTGCGAAGACGACTGCTGACCAAAGAGTGGTTGAGCTGCAAAAGGATGCTGAGCGCTAAAAGCAGGAGGCTGAGAGCCGAATGTTTGGGATCCAAAGCCAAAAGATTGATGCTGAGACCGCTGATTCGATTGCTGATTCACAATTTGAAGAGCTTTTTCCATTGCAATTTCTATAATGGTTTGCTCTTGAATGTAGGCAAGTGCCTTGTACTTATTTCGAACATCCTGCACGTATTCGAATGGGGACACATCCGGATGAACAAACGAAGTATTCGGAAGATTTCCTTGTTGTGCTATCGTCTTAATGTAAGGCGTTACTTGTCCATTAGCCCTATCTTGGTGAACCTGAAGCATGCGTCGTTTTTTCGGTGTGAGTGAAGCATTTTCTTCAGTAAATACATCTGTATTGCGATCCCAATGGTCCTCCATGCCGATTAAATAGCGACTACCTGGTGCTTTGTTGCTATCCACTACTCGAAAATTGATGTTAAGCATATGTAGAGGAGATTTATCATGAGTAATTGTGAGTGAAATGGATACACTATTTTCATACTCAACAGCAGAGAAACGAGCTCCATTGAGTTCATAAGTGGCACGCTTACGATTATTTGCGCCAATCTCAACAGAATCGCCATTCAGAAATCGCTGGTCAATGCCCATAATGGCTTGATAAAGGGAGCTGAAATTAGCAATTCGGAGTGTAGAGAAAGCTTCTCTTCCGTCATATAAGCGCTCTGGGCCATTAGTATTGAGCAACCGAGGGTAATAAGTTAACGACCATCCTTTTGTAATGGATCCCTCAGAAATATCTTGAACGATAACAGGATAAGTACCATTACCAGTCATCATGCCTACTTCAACAGAGATTGCGTTTTGAATATCGCTTTTAATTTTATCTAACATTATAATTTCCTCCAATTATTTTTAGATTTAGGTAGCTTTACTTGAGTATTCCAAAAGTGATTGATCAATGCGAATAAAACAACAGCGGGCAGTAGCCAAAACTGCCCTATCAGAACAAAGAATCCGAATATAAAATACCAAATCATAATGCTACTTCTTCCTTGATACGCTCATATTGCAAAACGTTATGTGCTTTACGTTCTTCCTGAAGTGCCAGATCATCAATAATAGCAAGCTTTGACATAGTCCACATAGCAAGAAGCGTATTCTTAGAAGTAAGTTGAGATTCTACTTCATCAGAAAGTGCCTCAGAAGCTGCGCGCAGTGCTTCATACCTCTGCATGGATGTAAGAGGCTTAATCGCCTCTGTTATAGTATTCATAGTGCCTGCATTAACGATTTTATTTACAATATTCATAAGCATAAGTATTCCCTCCGTAATGTTAATTCTATAAGGCCATGGGAGCGTTAGCGACGATCAACACAGATGGCTTCCGCTTAAATAAGTGAGTGCTGTTTTCGCTGGAGCCTCATAATCTCCGAGTTCTTCTTTAAAGTAATTGTAATGCCTTACATGAACGCGGGAATCTTCTTTTAGTCCGCCATCTATAAGGCCTTGAAGGAATAATCCGGTCTCTTTCTCAGTTCCAAACTCATGTTCCTTCTCTAAATATTTGCCATCGAGTATTTGAATTGTGATACGCCTTACAATATCACGACATATATCCTTTTCTTCCTCAGTATATGCTTCCTCAATAATGCGATTTAGTTGCCAATATTTATTCCAGCCACCGATTTCCACATGAAAGCCAGGGCATTCCATAGCACGCCTATCTAGCTTTTCTGCCATCTTTAAAGCTTGAGAATAGTTTGCATCACCAAAGTCTAGTGTTACAGTCTCGTTACATTTTAAGCATGTCGTTTTGATTTGTCTTCCCATTGAATCTCTTCCTCCTCAATAATGATCTCTTCAATACTTTGTCTTCGGAGATCCCATCTAATATAAAATGTAAACAAAGCAGCGGCAGCAAGAATAATAAAAATGCCGAAGGGTTCTAATAAAATAGCTAGTGAAGCCAGAATGGCAGCCGTTAATAAGCAAAGCATGAAACGATCTGCAATAAAATCCAAGCCAGGTCCGATAATATCCATGAATGATCTTTTCATCAGATCACCGTCCTGACAATTGGATTCTGAATATAAGCAAACGCAATCGTATTTGGAATAGTTGCAGGTTTGTTCTTTCTAAGATCAATAATGTTCTTGAATGTGCAGAATGTATAACTGGTATCTTCCACTACACCTAAATACTTTTTGCCTAAATAAACAAACTCAACACGAGCATCGATTCTTGCCCAACCTGGGCGATTCTTATCTTGCGGTAGCATGATATCCTCCTTCTTATGACACAGCGATTGCTGTTTCATATATCGTTTGTTTTGCTTTCATTGCATATTCACTTGAGATATGAATAGCTTCGATATTATTCTCTGGAGCTGGGCTATCGGCCATATAATGGACTTTATAGCTTATAGTCTTTGACTCCAAAAGAGCATGAATTTGACGCCATAAATCCTCATGTTTGAGCTGATCGCCATTAGCTTTCTTGAAATCATTCTTAGCCCATTGATGAATCAGCTTATTTAGACCCGCACTGACTTGTGGAATGCCGGTATAGATATGGACAAAGGCTTTTTTCTTTATTTCTTTAAGTCCCTCAAGAACTGCTTTAAGCGTCATTCGAGTTACAGTTGTATCCTTGCCATATCCACCAAGAGTTTTTTTATAATGCTGGCCACCCATAGCAGAATGAAGCATGACACAATAGCCTCCATCCTTGTTGGTGTTAGCAGTGCCGGATACCCACATTTCAATGCGCAAACTGTCAAATTCTTTCTTTCCTTTTGTGCCACTCATCTTAAGCGACCTCCTATATAAAATAATGATATTTGCTGAAACATTTGATAACTCAAAATATTTGGATCACCAAATCTATCAACAAATTTTTTGATTTTACATACTTAATACGACATATTCCATACTACATATGATTTAAGCATTCAAGAAATAGAAAAAGACCCACATCATATGATATGGGTCTAAATCGTATTTCATATATAGTATTTAGTAGCAACTAGAATCTCTTACCCGTGTCTTATTTAGAGTCCATCACGGCATGGAGCCAGGGGTTGCTTCCCCGGCAAGACGAATTACTTAAAGCTATTTTTGATGAAATCTGGAAGCTGGTCAAAGATTTCCTTGGGTATATCATCAATGTTTCCGCCAACAATGATATGCCCATTTAAACCAGGTATTTTGAATGGATCAAAGCTCTCCTCTTTGTGAGAATGCAACATCATTTCTTTAAGCTCTTGAAGCTTAGCTTTCTTAGCTTCTTTAATTTGCTCTTGGATAACTGATTTGAAAGTATCGCCAATGTTTTCGACCGTTGCTTCTTTCAGAGATACAGAGATTTCATCGGTTTTAAGATTAAATTGACTCTCTTTATCTGAACCCTCTACTGGGTTAACGACATGGATAGATAGACCTTTGATTGTGATGTTAGCTTGCATGATTAAATTCCTCCAAAGTATGTTTTATTATTTAACTTCAAAAAGCCCCCGCAGTCGTTAGACTGCTTATTTGAAACGTCTAGTGCGACGATCCTCAAGTACATTACGAACGGCATTTCTATAGTTGGCACGGTTAAGCTTGGGATCCTTGGCTTCCCTCTTATTCGCTTGATGAACAGCTTCAGATCTTGCAATATGCTGATGTGTGGCCATCATATGTCCAAGAAGCAATCCACTCTTACCGTTAATTTGATAAGCCAGGGAATCAATAAGATAAAGATTCTCATCCACCAGGCTCCACCTCCTTAATAAAGTCAGAAAGCTTCATTTTGTCATGGTCGGGTATCATCGTATAATTTACACCCTTCTCATGATACGCCAGTTCTCGACTCGTAGTACGAGAACCTGTCTGATCATAGACCTTGATCCAAAAATCGACACGATCACGCTCGACTACTGTCGCATTAAAGTCGAATCGAAGCGGGTAGAAAAACCCACGATCTTTGACTCTAAGTACATAAAGTAGAGGTATTTCGCCACTGTGTGAAGAAAACGAATCACCATGAAAGTAAGGGATAGAATAATAATATCCATCTTGATTAGAAACATCCATTCGATCCATTGGCTGCTCTTGAATATCAAAGAAATCTTCTGATACATATGTAGCGAATATTCCAAGACCAGCTTGGAATTTAACGTGGAAATCATGAGAAAGTTCAGGATAGCCCGAAGGGCGTGATCTCAGCCATTCTTTAAGGTTGTTATTCATACGACACCTTCTTTATTGTAATGTATTACACGAACCTGTAATCCTTTATTCTTAGCGATATTAATCATGCCTGCTGTTCCTTTGCTAATGCTATCCCAGAAGGCCACAAGAGCATCGCCATTATCGGCCATATCAGCATTTCGCCTATGTCCAGCAGAACGATCAACAGGACCTCTCGGACCCCTAGGGCGCCAATTAGGGATGTATGTATCTATAAAGTATCCTCTTTCATTGGCATATCGCTCTCCTAGCATGTCTGCACCTATAGCATTTCCTGAAACAATCACGATGTTCTTCTTGTGTTGCAAGAGATGATCCAAATGTCTGCTAAGCAGTGCGTAATCATCGAAGTCGCGTGACCCGGCTACAACAAGTCTGAAGTATTCATCCACTTCAATAACATCCACGATAGATATGGCCGAATCATCCAGATTCCACATCTTCTCTACGTCTAATGGATCCTTGCAGTACTGCACTTTAAGTTCGCTATAGTTGGTGTCGTCTCTGTATTGTACAAGATACATCGAAAAATGTCTCCTCAATTCATATATTTTTGTTGTATTGCCTTACATTTTAGTACAAAACGACGGATTTTGCGATAGTCACCGATTAAATGGCATGCTACATAGATACCAAGCACGATACCGAAAACAGTCAATTTAGTTAGCCTCCCTCCACTGGAATAGAACATTACACGAACAGTATGTGTACAATTTGTGAACGTTTTAGGATTGGGTGTATATACCCTATGTTTTCCGGTAATTCTTTATATATAGAAGCAAGCTTACTTAAGAATAGATAGATTACATTCAATTCAAGAGTTAGCTTACTTCTGATGTAGATAGAAAAATAAAAAGGTGGAGCAAAAACGGCAGCTACCTTTAATAGAATGAGCTATCGTATAGAATCGTCAGTTCATTCTATTGAGAGTAACATTCATTAGTAAGATACATAAATAATCGGCCTTTGGGAGAGGTCTGTCCAAATGAGGCAGAGCATAAAACCTTTAAAACCCTATGCAATGGTTTAGTTATCCCATATAGGGAAACGAATCTTTAGGAGTGAGCAGTCTCTAATGACAGCACCTCCTCTACTTTATTTTCGAGAGCCTGGCGATCACGGGAATAGAAAGTATACTTCCCTTTCACGAAAGGCTTAGGGCCTTCCTCGATAATGATATCTCCTTTACTCCGAGTAGCGACAACCAAAGCAAAGTTATTCTGAATAGGCTTCATAAAATATCTGATGATCTGTTTATTATCCATGATATGACACTCCTTTAAATATAGTATGGTACTGCTATACTCCCGAGTTGGGAGCCCGCGCTTGGCCAAAAGCCTATTTATAGTCGCCAAGCCGACTTAGAAAAAGAGGGATGCTGATTGTCTGATGCATTCTTGTTTGAGATGCTGATTTTTGACAAATAAGTCAACGAGCATTAATTTGAGTGCGCTTTCAGGAATATCTTTGATCTGTTCGGACACCCAATGAGTAAGCAAATTACTTTCAGTTTCGATATCAAATGAAGCATTCTCGATATAAGCGGACATATTATCAAGGTATTGTTTGGCTTGATCATCGGTCATTTTCTCTTGTGCGACAGCAGTTAACATTTTATTCGCTCCAATCTATTTGAGTTTGATATGCTTCTAAAGCTTGTTGTCGATACCAGTCGGCTGCTTTAAAGCTGATCGGCATCGGACGATAAATCTTGATGTTTAGTTCAGCACACTTTTGTTCGATCTCACCTAGGATTTGACGGCATTCGTCATCCTTATCTTGAAGATAGAATGTATCAGCTCTGATTAAATCAATACTGAGCTGGGCGGGGAGAGGGGTGCGCTGTAAACAATAGATGTGATCATCTAAGCTAGTGTAATTAAACATAATTAGTCTCCTTAGAAAGGGACGCATTCTAAACAGAAATGGTCATCTATGCATCCACATGGTTTGTATGTATGAATGTCTTGCTCATAGCCAGTCGGATCGAAATCCCAGTGCATCTGCTGGAACTCCGGATCGTCGAAAATAAATACATTTTTCATAAGTCTTCCTCCTAATAAAAAAGCCCGCTCCATTAAGGAACAGGCTTAGGTTTAATTTGTGGTTGATTCTAACTCGTTATAGTATTCATCAAACTCGTATTCAAACTTTCGATCTATTACTGTGCCTTCTTCATTAAAAACAACTAGCATAGGAACTCCGAGAAGATACTCGCGAATTTCAAAATCGAGTCCTCGCTGATAAAGCTCGCCACCTATCATACCAAGTATTAAATCGTAGGCGTTATTTATTCTTTCAATTTCCTTCTGAATCTTAGGATCTTTTGGCATCTACATATAATTCCTCCTTCTAGTAGTTTGCTAGAATTATACAATTGTGTTAAGCATATTAATAGTACTAATCAATAGTACGAAAACACGTCCTGATAAATGAAAGAGCCAAGCTTAATTACCTAATCGCATCGTATAAGTATTTAATATATCATATGAAATAGGAATTATATAATATATCATACGATATAACTGTTATCGCATATGATATAAGACTTAAATCATATGAAATATCTTATAAATCATATGAAATACTATTGAGCGGATTCAGATAGCTCCATTAGATAAGCCGAATAAATAAAGAACATCATAAGTATAATTGCTCCTATAACCTCAAACTTGCGCTTTAGCGGGATTTTAGGATTTCTGAGAGCGGGAATAGCGATGATAAAGCATAGGAAAAGAAACAGCTCGAATATGATAACAGCAATTGTATTATACGTCTGGTTTATATCTATGATTATAACCTCCAATCATATTCTGTTTCGCTGCTAGTACAGCTCATCAGTACGGTTTGATTACCGCAGACAGAATAGGGGAGAGGCCCCCCTTATTTTTGCATTGGTATACGAACGATCATACCTGGCTTAAGATCACCTGGATTATGTAAGTTGCTTTTATCAATCATATAGGCGACGATGGCACGTTTATCTGTATCAATGTCACTTTGCTCAGCAATACTCCAAAGTGTATCGCCAGAATCAACAACATAGTCAACATATGCAGGATCAGGCTGCCATGCAATAATGCCAATAGTAGTACAGAGAGTGATAAAGAATGCGATAGCAAGTGATTTAGTTTTCATAGGTAAAACCTCCAGTTTATGATTGAATAAGAAAAAGGACTGCTATATAGACAGTCCTCATAAAGCCCTTGCTATCGTTAGATAGCCTAGAAATGATATTGCTCACAAGAGATAATTTCATCCTCATGAAGAAGAAGATCAATGAGAAGAGTAGTCCCAGAAGCTAAATCGAAAGAGATAGCATAATCAAAGTGAAAGTTTTCACCTTCTCGTTTAGAAAAAGACGCCTGAATGTTTCTTTCTTTGGTGTCCTTGATGTTGTATAGTCGTCCTGGAATCATGAGAACTTTGTTTACTGGGTGTAGAATAGGTGGTTGCATGTAGAAAATCTCCTTTGAATTAGAAATAAAAAAAGACTGCCTAAGTGGCAGCCGAAGGTAAAACTATTCATCCATCTCGCCAATATCGACAGTTACTGTTGATATCTCATATCGATATATTGGAACGCTTAATAATTTATAATTAAATTTGGCAGGCGAGTCTGGAAATGCTCTGAACATATTGCGCTTCTCGAAAATAACAATCTCATCATCACCATTATCTTTTCTGGTCAAAACAATATAATCCAGGCGATCTATGATGTCATATTCTATGAATGGAATGAGCTTATTTACAACTTCTTCGAAATACTTATGAATTGGATCAACAGTTATTACAGTAGCTCCATCGTGGGAAGTTAGACCATGATTTAGGTATTCATCAATCAAGTCATGCAGGAAATAATCTAAATCTAAATTGCTTACTGTCAAAAGAATCCGTCCCCTCAAAATAGAATAATTTACCTTTAAAACAATAGCATAGAATCATTCTGATTGGCAGTGCTAATCCAACCGCATTGATCCTCAAAATGAATAAGCTCAGCTTGATCAATTACGGATCCATCAAGAGTATGAAATTCTCGAGAACGGTAAGGATTATATCTTACTTGAACATTAAGATCTGCAGACTTGTCTGAATCAATAGCAACAAGAGTTCCGGAGAAGACAGCACAAACAGCTCGTTGTTTCTTCTCTTGAATAGAATCATATTTGCTCTGAATAATACGAGAACGAGCCGACCTAATGGTGACTCGCTCTGCATAAGCCAATACTTTATTATATGTAGGACTCTTAGGCTGACGATCAAGAATACTGAATACACCTTTCTTATTCAGATTCACATAAACGTCAACACGCTGTCCTATAATTGGATTCCCATTTCGTATTTCCAATATCATATGCTCCTTTACTATACGGCAGCGCTGATAAGCGCAGAGTCCACACGAATGATTGATTCATAAGAAAACTGGCAATTCACATCGAAAGTAATCTCACCTTCAGCAGTACGCTTTTCAGCATTATTCATGCGGACAACATAAGGGAGGTTAGGGTCGATAAAACATTCACCAGTATATTGAGTTCCATTGATAACAGTAACCGTGTTGATCTTGCCAGGGGAGAGAAGACTATCATAGCGGCGATCATAACCAAACATTAAATCCATTCGACCACGTCCTTGTATGAAATAAAAAAGCTCACCTATTGGCGAGCTTTAATCGTTGCTTGTATTCGTTTATTAATTTCTTTTCTATTTCTGATAAAGGCACTGACATTAGAAGTGTCAACTCCAGGCAATGTTTGTTCAACATAATGACCGTTAGTGTGTCGATCAGCGGCTTTTTCTAATTCTTTGAAGCGTCGATCAAGTATTTCTTTGTCCATGTTAATCACCTCTCTTATAAGTATACATTAACCAAATGCTGAGCGGTAGTCTCAGATACAATCATATCTTGGCCACTTATAGGAACCGCACCTAAAGATGAGAAATAATTGACCAGTTTAGTCTTAGCTTTCAGGCCAATAAAACCTTCGTGACCTAGTTCCATGCTTCGTTTACAGCAAAATGCAAATAAATGAGCTCCAATATGAGAAAACTGTTTATTAATCGGATCCCTATTACGGGGTGAGCTTTCGATTAAAAGCATAAAAACATGATCTTCTTTCTTTTCCAGTGCAATGGCGCCTTGTATTGTACCACTAGGATCACCTGTAACAACCATTTTATACACTTCTACTTTAGGAGCGTTAAAATAAATATTCCAGTCAAAAGAAGGCTCCCATCCAGTTTTATTCATAAATTTGACATCTGCTTTGGTTAAAGGAAGGAAGGATACGGGATATTCTTCACCATTTCTATGTAGAATCATTTTGCTAAAAGAACTCCTTTCATAAGCGGAAAATGCGGTTCATTGATCATATTAGCATAATAAATACGCTTAATGATTTATTTCACTAATTAAATTATTAATGTAATGAAATAAATAATGAACATAATAAAAGCCGCCCAATAACGAGCGGCAATGAAAGACATTACATAGAAAAAGATAACCTAGGTGGCATCATATAATGGACTCCTACACGTAAAGCCATCTTAGCTTTATCTATATCCTTATAGTATCCAGATATACGATCGTGGTGAAGGCAGACATCAAGTTCAAAATCATAAGAGTCATAGCCAATATAATAACCTGCGGCTGAATGCATAATCTTTTCAGGGGAGACGAGATTGCCATAAGCATCAAAGTTGTAACGGTATGTATTATCTAAGTATTCAAACAGTAAAGATTTAGCTTTAGTAACTGAATAGTCAGGCTCATAAATAAAGATGCCTTCTGATTCAAGTATGTCCATCAAAAGACTGCGGGAGATATTCTGAGCGGCAGGGTAGAGAGGTAAAATAGAATCTAAAAGTTCTACAACTTGCATAGTATTCATATGTATAGTCTCCAATCTAGTTAAAATGTAATGCGTTAAATTATATATCGGATAACATAATAATATCATAAAGACCTCGGAGCCGTTAGGCTCCTACAAGGCACCGACATAGTTGTAGTAATCGCCTTCAGAAGCAAAGGCGCCACCAAATGGACCGTCATTCTCATCATCGCATGGTGTGCCAAACTGAGAGATATATTCATGACCATCAGCATACCAAGCGCGAAGACCAAGCATGTATAAATCGTTATTAACCACAAAGCCGCCAAACTCATCATCAAGCTCTTGTTTTAAAGCAGGATTAGCATCTGGATAGTATTTCAAATCAATTTCAGGCTTGCTGATAACCGGTACGATAAGAGCAGGATCATAGCCTTGATCACGCATCTTGTTGATGATGTCATTACAGCATGCTTCTGCCCACATCTCAATACGAAGATCAGAAGAGCTGAAGCACTCAGGATTGTGTGAAGATGCTTTGTAGCCATAAAACATCATAGAAATCACATGTTCAAAGTTTTCGTTATGTATACGCATTATAAATAACCTCCATATGTATAAATTCAAAAAGCCCCCGGAGCCGTTAGGCTCCCGAGAGCGATAAGTTACTCAATTCCTATAACAATACTGTAATTCTCCCATTCCTCAAAACAGTTGCAGTCTGTATCATAAGTCTCACCAATAGGCTGACAATTGCAAGCAGATGCAACCATAGCTTCAGCAAGCTCGTTCTCGTCATAAAAATCTGTTAACAGCTGGCGTGGTGTAAAAGACTGGTTGATAATGCGACCATCTCTATTGTTTTTTAATACACATGGAATGTATGTTTTCTCAGGCATGTATGTATCCTCCTAAAATGTAGTATGTAGCGCCGTTCCGAAGGATCGGCAAAAGAAAAAAATTAAATACGAGGCTTCCAATTATCATTACCAGCATGCATAAGATGTTCTTCATCAAGCTCTGCTTCGTCATTCCAATAATCATCAGGAGTAATGCTAAATAATTCACAAACTTCTTTGTAACACCATAATTCTTCTATATGCAAACAATTGAAGTTGGCTGTGGCACATAAAGCACGTACAGCCTCCTTCTTAGTCTTAAGCGGAACATCATTAACTGTGAATTTAGTTTGATTGATCATTATAGGCCTCCATGTAATTCAAATAAGCGATCATCACTATATAGAATACCTAACTCTTTATCGCTATGATATAGCTTCTCACCATACTCATAACCAAGCTTATACTGAGGATCATCAGTATACACACTAGGGTAGAGGGAGACATAACCATAGCAATAGTTATAGGCATCGACTACACCATTAAAATACTTATCAGTATTCTCTTTATAGGCAGACATTAGCTCCATCATGGTCCACTCCAAAATGGGGGATACATAATACCTACTATGTCAAACTCTCGAATATAGTGTTGATTAGAAGTACTTTCATCGTGAATCACAACGTATTTAGAAAGTAAATCTTCGTTGATCTCTTGAATAACTCCAGTTGTATAGGACCTGGATAAAGTCTTGTTTTCTAAATCTATGTCATGATAATGTATCACACGTACAAAATCACCTACATAGAAGTCGGCATCCTGAAATGTAATGCGATTCATTATTGGCGGAGAAAAGGTAGGACCGGTATTCTCTAAATAAGCATTCATTAATTCCATTCCCAGTACTCCTTTATGTTAGATAGTGGAATAGAGCAAGAATTAACTTCATGAAGCATGTGATCACGACCACCATAGGAGACATGGGCAAATGTAAGAGTGACACCTTCTTCGGTGGCAGCCGCGATCATACCAAGATAATAATCATTAGTTAAGGTGACAAATACATATTCATCACCTATAGCATATTCAAACATAGCTCTAAGGTAAGGAGTAACAAGCTCCATGATATATCACTCCCTATAGTAAATACTTAATCGATCTATCTCTTCTGGCGCAAACATCATCGATATTCTGCAATACTTGTTATCGATAGTGTATGCGTTAAAGGTTAAAACTTGATTTTCATGTCTAGAGCTAAGGAAAACAGCAATGTAATATTGTTCTTGGTAATAGAAAGAATAAAATTGGCCACGGATCAGTCGATCTGCAGTAATAATAGTTCGTTCAAAGTAAGGAGACATAAGCTCCATTATATACACCTCATTAACGCTCTTTTACACTACCAGGATCCGCTCTGCGCAGGATCTCATCATAGACAGCGTATGCATATTCCCAGTCATGAAACACTTTATCATATATAGGAGTGGTTTCCCATCCTCGCCAGCCACCAACATCTTCCCAGTATTCTTTATCGACAACAATACGAGCCGGCTGAGGCAAAACATTGCCAGTCCTCTGAATACGCGAGAAGTGTTTAACGTTGTCTTTAGTAAGAGTATGGCGCTTTATAGGCTTAGCACCCATAACAATACCTCCTATTGATGCTTTCTTATAGCATGACCAGCATTAATGAGATTATTAAGATAACGTAGCTGCTGTGCTGCATAGTGTGGATCATCACTATCGCTAAGCCTATTCTTTACATCTTGCAGGGCAACCAGCGGGAAATCATATTCACCAATCAGCCTAGTTATCTCAGCTGATACATACTCATGGGTAATCTCTTGACTCATACTATCTTCCTTTCTTAATAAGCTTATCAAGCTCTCTACTTAGATTATCAAGAGCTTGACCCTCTCTGTTGTAAGCTTCATCCATACGCTTATGTGATCGGCGTATGGCAAGAATGTTAAATACATTAATGACAATAGATGCTAAAGAGATAACTATCGAAGTCCAGAGTATAGGACTCATAAGACACCCCCAGATTCTTCAACCTTAGAATAGAATACAGAATCGCATTCATCAGAACAAAGCCGTCCTTCGGAACAGTAATCAATGAAAACAGTTGGTTCTTTGCAGATCATACAAGGTTCAGAGCGGGAAGATATCATAAAAGCGTCAATTAGCTGTAATGGAACACCTGTAATGCGTTCTTTAAATTTGACATCAAACTTCATAGAATACCACTCCAATGTATAGGGTTTTAAAAAGGTTTTAGTGCCGTTCCGCAAGGATCGGCAAAAAGAAAAAAATCCAAGACGCATACCATTAATACTATAGCTCACTATATAAACAATATACAGTATAAGAACACATAGAAGATAAGACTATAGATACCTAAGAAGTATATCTCCTTAATCCTAACTCAGTTATGGATACCATCTCAGAACCATAAGCTCCATTACGTATATAAACATAATCAGCATTATGCAGAAGACGAATACGATACTCAAGCTCATGAAGAGGCATATCTATATCCATCTCAAACAAAGGATACATAGACACTATAGTATTCAACGGTGCTTCATCTACATCTCCATGCTCAATCATCTTCTTTACAGCAGAGAACGCCTCCATATTGCGAAGGCGTATCTCCATTCTACTATAGTCTTCATCATAGCGATTCATATGATTAACCTCCTATATAGTTAAGCTACAGTACATACAGCATCATATCTATTCATACCAAGCTCAGTAGGAGAGAGCACATCATCTTTCTCTATAGTCTCTCTATCTATAAAGCCAGCATTGATCAACACGACAAGACGATACTGGAACTCTTTCTTGCCCATAGTATACTTCATATTCACACTATGGTAACTAGCATGTAGCATGCAGAGCTGACTACCAGAGATACTTCTTTCTGTATATAGTCTAAGCATATCCATCATAAAGGCAAATACGTCTAGGTTGCGATTACGTACTTCCTCCTTAGATAAACTATGGTCGAATAAGCTACGTCCTTCAGTTAGCAATTTGTTACTCATATAGATAACCTCCTCGTTCAAGTTAAACATTCACAATGCCACAGGAGCGTTAGCGACCATCGTCTGCACTATCTATTACATCGTCATACACTATAGAGCACATAAGATAATCATACGCAGGATGAAGAAAATTTTCGGATGAGGGTTCACCACTTTCAGTAGCATATGATATACGAAATAGGGAATATAGCATCCGAAGTATGATATACAGCAGGATGTAGCTCTCTGTGATATAAGTCATCGTACATAAAGTAGCGTCACACTTGAGATTACACACGATTCGGATAGGTGATAACAGCCATCGACAACATAGGGAAAGAGCTTGCTCATATAGATCAGCGTCCACGTTGCGAAGCAGCTTCCTCCCCCACCGGACGTTATATTCATATGATTCAGCTGTCTAGCTGTATTGCCGTAAGTTGCCGTCCATGCATGTCCCATATAAGCATCCTGCCTTCGCGTCTAACGAAAGCATCCTACAAGTAGTATGATTCGTCATCTGCAAAGGGCAGGGCGTCTTAGGGTGGAAGCGTGGAGCTGTCGATGGCGTTAGCACCTACCCGAAGGGTGTGCTATAATAAAGGAGTAGCCGACATGCCTAGGAACATGCCGACTACAGATATAGGTGGCTCGCCTATTACATGCGTTCGATGCTGGAGATCGTCAGACTCATAGTTCTGCCTTTAGCTTCAGCATTGGACACTGTAAGATTGAAACGTGTTGCACCAGTCAAGAATCCAACTTGATCTTGGTAGAAGTCGCCTACATATACATTTCTGCTGCCTACTGGAACATAAACAACATACATGTAGCTTTCAGTAACTTCGTTATACATATACTCCACTGTTACCATACCTGCATTCGCAATGACAGGTGCCATTCTCTCTCCATCAAACACACGACCAGTTGAATCAGCCCCAATACGGAAGTTTGCCTTGATATCAGATGCAGGGACAACATAAGGGTTCTTCACAATCTCACGATTAGAGATAGCAGCACACAGCTCCAAGAATTGCTTCTTAGCCACGACCCAAGGGAAGCTGATCGAACGATTGTTATCTTGACCTCTCTCAGTGTATGTCACCATGTATGCAACATAGCCGATATCAGTCGCAGAGAAAGAGAACTCCAAAGCGCCAAGTGTCATTTGACTCTTATAGGTGATCGCATCGCAATCATCTCTATAGATACGCTCGATCTTCTCTTTAGCCATCGCCAGTGCAGGATCAGCCTCACCATATTTCAGCTCAGCAAGCTTGATGAACTCTTCATGCTTCTGACGAGCGTTCTTGATGTCGTTTGTATAGATAGAGCGAATGGAACGAATAGAGTTAGCGATTCTGTCATAGATAACTGGATCAATAACATACTCAGCTCTCAGGATATGAATCAGGTTGTTGTTCTCTACATCGTTCATGATCTCTTCGGACTTGTCGATTACATTCTCTTGTACGAATGCTTTCATGTGGTTATGCACACGGGACATTACAGAACCTGTGTCTACTCCACCCTCAGCACCTTTGTGATGTGCGAGCCATGCTTGCTTGATCCATTGACGCTTGGATTTAGGTGACTCTTGGAATCCTGCATATCTTGGAGGATTGTTGATGAACTCCAATTCAGCAGCCAATGCTTCCTCATATGCACCACCATGCTTAGCACGGTCAATCTCCCATCCTTGAGCCAGACGAATCAAGTCGATCATATCTTCCATACGAGCGATCTCTCTAATCAGCTCTTGTTTCTCAGCATCTGAACGTTCAGTCTTTTGACCAAACTCATTGGTATTCTCTGCATACATATATCCTACTTTACGTACAGCATCAGCAAGACGAGTAGCAATGTTAGTCAGTTGACCGATCTTGTTAGGAGTCAGTGTACGAATGACATACTCTTTGCTTAGCTCATGTACAGCTTGAATGAATGCATCATTATATTGATCGGCAGTGAACTTCACTTTGAATTGTCCATCGTGTGATACGCAAGGAGCATCAAATGCAAGCTTCTCATCAGATTCCATAGGGAACGGGCATCCAGAAGACCACTCACCATCTTTATCTACATGCAGGTCAAGCATAGCCAAGAACTTAGATTGACCATCTTTACCCATGATGCCATTAACGATAGCACGTACTTGTGTAATGAATGTTTCATCACCATCGTTATCAGCTCCGCCTTCAGCGAATGTATCCAAGTCATGGCAGCTCATTACACATACAGAGTTGAATGCGCCTTTAGCAGAAGCAGTCACATAGTTTTGTGGAGCTACACCATTCAAGATACGTCCTTCACCTTTAGCAATAGCAGGGTTACGGAAGGATGCAACAGGGCCCTCTACAAAGTGTTGGTTATCGCGTGCTGTCATGAATGTTTGGTGTGGCTTAAGACCAACGTGATCAGGGACAATCATATCTCCATTCTCATCTTCCACAGCTTGAAGCAATGCATATGGATCTTGAACCATGAAGCGATACTCGCCTTCTACAGGAATCGTACCAGCAACCCATTTGTCTACTTGCTGCCCCATCAGTCTCAGTGCTCTTGTTTGCATGTAAGCATCTTGGAATGTGAATGGAGCATAGTGCATGAAGTTAGCAAATACAGAAACAAGGGAGCGATCACGTAGAAACTCAGCTTGTGCAAGAGTCAGCTTGTTCAGCTTCTCCAAGTGAGCAACCCCTGCATACTTTTGAATCAGTGCAGGATTAGTAAGTACACTCTTAGCTTCATCCAGGCGTGGTTGAGCAACATCAATCATTTGCTCTGCTGTAATGCTGGATACATGTGCAAACTGATATGGAAGCTCTACATACTCAGACTTCATAGCAGGACGCTTAGCAAAGCGTGCAATACGCAGCTCAATACCAAAGTCAATCTTACCTTCGCTATCAGCAAGCAAACGGAAGTCACCTTTCACAGCAGACTTGAATGCAACGATATCTGCATCATAGTATTGACGCAAGCCTGGCACGAATACCATCAAGCCTTTAACGAATGGGGTGATACGTACTTGCCATGCATCGGAATCATTGCCAAACTCAGCCTTCAATGCCCAGTAGATCGACTCGGAAGCTAGAACCAAGCCATCGCCTACGCCAAGCTTCAGATAGTTCATAGGCAGGACTTCTTCTTTAGTCATGCGTCCTTCTTTCCATGTAGCTGTGAATGTACCATCAACCGCAGATACAGTGACTACACGGTTGTTATAGAATGCTTTGAACTTACCATTCTTGATCTTAGCAAAGCGATCATCAATCACTGCCATAGAGTGACGATCAGAGTTAACCAAGTATTCTCCTGTTCTCATGTTAGGCAGCTTGTCGATATGAGCATTAGGGAAGGTTACTACCTTAGATGGCACAGAGCTTGTACCAGACAGACCTGGACGTTTCAGATACTTCGTGATATCCAGTGTATAGACACCAGTAGCCTTATCCAGTTTGCAATAAGACAGGAAGCTATGACCAAGCTTGCGGAATGCTTGAGGAATCGTCATGAAGTCCTCTGCAATATAGATACCTTGCAATTGACGAGTTTGATTTGCTGTCTGAATAAAGAAGTTAGCTTTGCGTGTAACGCCTTCCACTGTGTAATAGAATCCATTACGGACGATCTCGATTTGCAAGTCTTTCATTTCTTGATTCTCTTGATCAGCGATATTCAAATCGATATAGACAATGTGAGTCGCATCCAAGTGTAGATCATTGCTATCTGTAGCTGGAACCAATTTACCGAATGCATCAGCAAGCTGAGACTGAGATTGATAGCTGACTTCCGCGTTGAGCACCACTTCACCAGCTTCGTTGCGGGAATGTTTCAATAGATCGACAGATACAGTACGTACACGCTTACGAGTAGGTGCAATCACCATAGCAGGAATCTCTGCACCTTTCTCTTCCATGAATGCACGGAAGAAGCGATATTGATTCTTAGGAACACCAGTAAGCTCCGGGTTCTCCATAACAGTACGGATATCCTTACCACTAGCGATAGCAGCTGTGATAGCCTCATAATTCTTTGTTTTAACGCCCAATCCTGGGAACTCAGCAATAGCATCCAATACTACAGAAGTAGACTTGTAATCAGACATTTGCGCCTCTAGTTTGTTACCTTTGATAGCTTTGTTGAAAAGACGGTTTACCTCAGCCAGTTGCTTGTTGATTTGTGCTTGTTTGTTGTTAGTCATTGTAGATTGCTCCTTTTTGTTTGTTTTAGTTTGTTTGTTGGACATAGGGACGGACGACATAGCTTTCTTTGAATCAGTTGACATAGAGTGATTCCTCCTTGGGGTTAAATGTGCTGTACTTACATACAGCTCCCTATATAGGGGGGTCCATATAGAGGGGGGTCTATATAGGGCACCTATACAGGGAGCTATGTGTAAATAAATAAAAAGACCCCTGCATACTACACATGGGGGCGGCTGACCCGGACCATGCGTACTACACAGGGGCTGTATATGATAGAGTGCACCTACACACCCATATGCCCATATACATAGGCACAATATGGCTAACCATAGTACTGCCACCCATGCCACCATATAAGGTAGGGTAGAGGGTATAGCCTACATAGGGGATCATCCACCGTTATCGTGTACTCCCTATGCATCTATACCATGCCATGTCCATGACCTATTAGATCACGAACAAAGCAGCAGTGTAGAGATACGTATATGCAGATGCAAGCCATGCATAGTCAAGACCAATGCATGCCCACATCGTTAGGTATACAGATATTACAGGCAGGAACCCTGCTATAAGACCGCATACCATGGCTGATAAGATAGCTCTACGCCAGTCCATAGCCTGCTTCTTACGCTTAGCAATAAGGAAATGGATAGTGAGTACAGCAACCATAGCTACAGCAGCAGCCATCAACCCTGCACCACATACGCTAGTAGTGGCTACACCACCTACTACAGCAGAGGCTGCTGTAGCAGCTGTTTCCCACTTATGCTTACGTATTACATTAGCTGCCTTAACAATAGGCTTATGTATAAGGTTCTTATATACGAAGCCTGCTACATTCTTTGTTACTCTCCATGCAATACCTAAAGCTGATGCAGTCTTAAGAACAGCGTCCTCTCCCATAGTGTTAGCAATAGCTGATAATGTGTTAGTCATGATAGACTCCTTTCGATGTGCAGTTTGATTGGGATCACTGCCAACCCTAATGTGGTTGCTTATTGTTGAGGGGGTGGGGCGTCGAACGCTACCATCAGCCAACAATAAACAACTAGGTACCCCACGCAAAAATTTTTTTATAGAAAATTGCCCCCTATAGAAAATTTAATTGTTGTCAAATAAAATGTAACGCATTACAATTTGAGTATAGAAAATAAAAAAATAAAAAAGGAATGATTATCCATGTTAAAAGAAACATTCTTAATACACATATCAAAAGACGGCGGTTATATCAAAACAGAAGGACCATTCGAACAGTATCCTACAAATGGGCAGATTATGTTAGCTATTGAAAAACACGAAGGAGATAGCGGCACGATTGAAAAGTCATTTGATTTAATTAAAAAAGAAGAGAAGAAGTCGGACGATCTGCGAGAAGCTTTGAGGCCCATGATGCTCATGACGATCAAGAATAAATTACTTCACGCTGCCGAAAATCATAATTATATTTATGTCGATGAATATCTCAGACAAGTCGGAAAAACAACTGCTTTGATTGAGTTTGCTAAAGATATCGAAGGTATCGTTGTTGTAAGACACAGAAGTATTGCAGAGGCATTAAAAGAACAATCAAAATATGATCGCATTATGTCGGTTTTCGATGCAAGTGTGAAAGGGTTTGACCAAGATACTCCTGTTGTATTTGATGAAGGCGTGAACCCTGATATGCTAATAGGTTTAAACGTAGCAACGGGATTCGTAAACAAAAAATAATACAAACACGCATGTACTGAGGAGAGCTATGTAATGTCAAAAGAATGCGCGATTGAAGGATGCAACGAGCATGTTAGATCAACAGGGCTTTGTGCAAAACACTATCGGAGGAAATGGCTATACGGAGACCCAACATACGAGAAGCAAGATTATGATAGACCAAAGTCTTGCTCAGCATGTGGTATTAACAAAGTGAAAGCGCTCGGCCTCTGCCCTAATTGCTATGCAAAGAATCGAAGAAAAGAAATGGGATGTAATCAATACATGATCGGTGGCAAGTCCAATAACGATTGCGAATGTATTGAAGAGGGGTGCAGCAAACCAGCTCTAGCAAGAAAGCTATGCAGGAGGCATTATCTTAAAAAGCGCGCAGAAGAAGACGAACATAAATTGGAGGCAAGCAAATAATGAAAAAGCAAGGAAAGATTGTTGTGACGAAAGAAGTGCTCGAGCAAGCGCTTCATCTTAAGGAGGGAATCTCAATCATTGGGATTGAGATGGATTCAATAGATCGAAATACGTATGCGGTCTATGTTCAAGGAGATAGCTTGCAGACGGTGGGAGAAGCGCAACAATCTATAGTCTATCAGCAGGAAGACGTAATGAAATGAAAGCCATATGCGAATTTCCTCGTTGTGGAAAAGAAGTTATCGCAAAAGGGCACTGCTGGAAGCATTACAGAAGAATTAAGCGGCATAACGATCCCACCATTGTGTTAGCAGGAACAGGGAGACCGATGTACGAGCATACGGAGTGTATCGAAGAAGGGTGCCATAAGAAGCCCATCTCAAAAGGACTATGCGTTGTGCACTATGCCAGAGCGAAGCGATCATATCGTTTAGCAAATGGACTATGCACAATATGCGGGAAAGAGAACAACAGCACAAAGAGGGCATGTGATTCCTGCCGCTTGAAACAAAAGATGAAGGCTAAGAGGAAGGCGGGGGCCTAGTTGGAATTGATGAAGGTCTATTCAGAGAAATGGAAAGAGGAACTGTCGAGAAGCAAGTGGCTTAATCTTGCAGACGTTGTCTACTACATTCAACCCGGAGAGATCGCTGAATCAGGTGATCATCTATTCAGTGTGAGATGTAGAGAAACTGATGGCGGAGACATATTCTATTACTTCACGGATAAGAAGATAAGAAATTGTAAAACGTTGAAAGCCAACAGGGAAAACATTATGAGGACATTCCAATTGATGATGCTTCCTAATCCAGACTTCTATGGCGCCTCATACAAGATAAGGAGGTTTCGCGAAAGTGGAGCTGATGCAGAAGTACATCGATAATGTTTATTCTCTTAACGGTATCTATATAATGCAGATACCAAGTTCGATGCCGTTTAAAGAAGCAAAAGAAATGGCGGACAAATGGAAAATGAGATTCGGTCAAGGCAGACCACTCATGATTATTCCAGAAGAAGTGGATATTCAGTATATGGAATCATTCGATACTAGTATTGCCATACGTATGCTTACGAACGGATACAAGTTAAAGAGAAGCGGACAGCTTGGAAAAAGGTACAGGTATATCGAAGGTCGCCTGATGTTCAAAGAAGAGCTGCAGAGATGGAAAAGCTATAGCCTTACAGACGAAGACTTGCTTGCGAGAGATTGGCAATTGGCTAGGGAGGACCTGCAGTTATGAAAATAGCAAATCAAGTCCTGAAGGCTTTAGACGAAAGCTTCCCTGGCTTAGAGTCTATAGTTGCAGAAGGCGACAGGATTATCATGTATTGCGAATCAGGAGCTTGGCAGCTAGACATTGTAAGGGCACAGCCCATGAAGTATATAACCTTTGAAACTAAGCTGGACGTGTCTGACCTAGGAGGTGAAAGTATATGAGAACCCCGAAGATCGGATCAAGGTGGCAGCACTACAAAGGTGGACTATATGTCATATCTGACATAGGTATTGATGCAAGTCGTCATGAGGATGGAAAAGCAGTCTGGTACTATCGTGAGGACGAGCCTGATCAGAAATTTTATCGCCCACTGTTAGAATGGCACAATCCTATTGAGTACGAAGGTGAGGTTGTTCCTCGTTTCAGAGAGCTTGAGAAGGGAGGGACAACACTTGGAGCTATTGATGGAATATTTGCAAAGGGTATCAAGGGCAACAGGAGAACCTATCGTCGTCCAAGAGTCTGACTATCAAGAACGCTGGAGACTGTTCCATGAGTGCGATAACGGCCATATTGCGGTCGTTGCTCACAGGAGAGCAGGGAAGACTACTGCCTTAAGTGAAAAGGTAATCAGGTCAAACAAGAACGTTGTTGTATTTGATCGGTATGTTGCTTCATCACAAGCCCATAGAGATATGATAAGGTCACGCCTTATTCAGGATGGAATCCAATACGATTATACATCCAATGGGTTCTCCTTGGAAAATGGTAGGACGATATCTTTCGAGATGAAGATCGGGGAATATTCACCACAAGAACTAAACGATTGCTTGGTTATATTCGATGAAGCAGACTCTATGATGATCCATTCAAGCTGGCTGGAACAAGTTATGATCTATGCTGATGTTATTATGGTGTCCACATATACAGCATTGCTGGATAACACGTTTAAGAAGTTTTTTGGTCATCGAATAAAACCACGAATCGGAAATCATGAAGTCCAGACCTTTATCATGCCTTCTCCAAGAGCTCCATCTAGTTATGGAGAGCTATTTATGGATGCAGAGCAAATTGCTTTACAGATCGAATGTGACCTTGCAAGGGCGCGGAAATTCAATGGAATAAGACATGGAAGAGGACGGAGATTAAATGCGAGTTTTCAAACGACTGAAGAGGCGAGACAAATGCTCCTTGGCGATACTATTGCTGCTAGTGACATCGGCAACAGCACCCCAGGTAATAACGGATAAGAAAGCGACACATCAAGAGGAAACGTACATCATAGAGCAAAATCAAAAGCGTCAAAGAAAAAAAGAGAGAAAACGCGTGAAATAATATATAATCATATTGTAATGCATTACATTATCGTATAGAATAAACTCAAGTCGAGAACACAGACCCGACTTGGCAGATGACTGCAGCAGCTCTCCTCAAAATAGCTGACTGGACACAGTATGGTTTGCTCCGGATTAATCGTGATGCTTAGCATGGGCTCACGACACCTCCTACAAAAAAATAATCCGGAGTATGCCAATACTCTTTTTAGAGAAAAGGGCTTCAAGTAAATAGCCAACAGGTCATAGGACTGCCACCCTCTATCTGTTAAAATTACACCTCCAGTGTTGAAATCATATGTTGAAACGTTGGCAACGGTCTTGAAGCCTTTTCTGTGAAAAGAAATCACAAAAAGAGAACATACGTTCTTGATATTTTTTGCCAAATGGCTTAAAATATAACTCAGCGAAGGATACGTGAGATCTCCAACCTCATACAGCTTCACTTGTTCGAAAAGCGGCGGGCGGCACACCTGCTGCTTTTTTTGTTGTCCAAATTAAGGGTTGCTTGGTATCTATTAAATATGTTATGATCGTTTACGAGAGAATACATCAGAACATGTTATAATATGATATAACATGTCGAATTAGGAGGAAAACAATCATGGCGGTGAAAAAAGTGAAAGATTTGAAGTTAAAGCTAGAAGACTTATTTGATTTTGAGCTTGCAGCAATTGATATTGGTTTTAATGGAAGCAAGCGCATGTCGAGCTTAGGCATGTTCGGTGTCATACCGAGTACTGTCATGCCTACAAATGAAAAGTTCGCTAATTCCTTTAAGCACACAGAAGTCGATGAATCTCGCTTGATGGTGAAGACTACTGACGGTTTCTATCATGTAGGCGAACAGGCAATGAAGAGTAATAAGCTTCTGGTTACAAGTCGGACAACCAATCATGACCGTGCATCCGATCCATCATTCAGAGTTATGTTTGAAACCAATCTTGCACTATGTGTTCCTCATGAAGATGGAGAATATAATGTCTACTTAACAACTGGTCTGCCGAATGAGGATTTCGATAAAGGTATTCGCACACGGTTGGAAGAGTACATAAACCAAAGTTTTGAAATTGTGATCTACCTTGGTTATGGAAAAACAATCACTAAGAAAATTAATGTTATTGGATATGAAATCTTGAGACAGCCAGAGGGAAGTGTAACATCTACACAATTCGCTTTCACAAAAGAAGGTCTTTTGACGACTACGCTCTACAGAGCTTTGACTGCTATCGTTGATATCGGGCACCTCACTACAGATTATGCATTATTCTCCGAAGGCGTATATGTAGAGGAAGAGGGAACTTATGGATCGACACTTGCGACTGCTGAGCTGTACAAGCGACTCAAAGTGAGTATGGCTATTCACTTTGATAACGAGTTTGGGGTTGCTTACAGCCCAACGGATGACGAACTAGATTCAGTCGTTCGTGGAGAAGAAATCGAGTTCAATGGCGCTTCTCATAATCTGTATCATCTTGTAGAAGAAGCCGCGAAGGAGATCTCTGCAGTCATCGCAAATGAGGTTATTACGTCTTGGGGTCAGCATGCGAACCGTGTGAAGATCATCTTGCTTTCAGGCGGGGGCGCACATATCTTCCAAGACTTCTTGAAAGAAGAGTTTGCGAAGCGTAAGGTACAAGCCTTCTCCGTAGTGGACGACCCGCAAATGGCGAACGTATATGGATTCTATATTCGTGCGGCAATGAACCAAGTCAAGGAACAGGAAGATGGCAGTCTGAACTTTGAGCAGGTTTATGAAAGATTCATCAAAGATATATTCGAAAGCGAGGCAGCGTAATGGCTGAAGAAAGAGAGACGAAAGCACGGAAGGTGCCGAAAGTCCAAGTCATCATTCGTGATGTCGATACAGATATTAAAGATCATTTCGATAAGATCAAGCCAGGTGATTGGGCAACAGAAGCCAGACGATTATTATCGAAAGCTATTGAATCGGAGCAAAACGAAGGAAAATAACGCTTTCTAGCGGAATTAAATGAAATCAAATAGAATTACACAAGATAGGGTCCCTTCATGGGGCTCTATTTTTTTGTGCATTCATAGGCGCAAATGTCCTGAAAATACCAGAGCCTGTACAATTAAGCTAAGGGGATAGACTGCCCAAACAGTACCGATCGGGGTCAAGGGGTCATTAGATCTACCCCTTTTTTCGTACTTACAAGGAGGAAAAGTTATGAAGCCATATGTTTGGAAAGAGGGCATGAGTCTGGAGGAAACAAAGGACGGAGCCTACTGGGAAAGAAATATGCTGGCGTTATTGCTGGCTAACTATATGAATGACACTGTTCGCAATGCTTGGGGAATGTCGGAGGTTACACCTGATTATTATCCATGTGGATGGTACTACGATACAGATAATAATTGGGAAGGATGGCTTCGTGTCATTTCCATCAACAACGGATCGATTACATTCCATATTCCAGACAGCTTTGATGTCGGCACACTGCCAGAGATCAAGCCTAACTGGGATGGACATAGCACAGAAGAGAAATGGAAGAATGTCATGGAGATTTGTGGCGTCATTCCAGAGGGAGAGTGACCTATGTCTAATACTGGACCTCGTACCGAAGCCGGGAAGATGGTCGTCTCTCAAAACCTGAATCCTACGGCTTGGACACAGAATCCTGCCGCTATACAGGCGATAGATGTCGCCCGCAGGCTTCGCAGTACAAAGCATGGGCTATATGCATCCGTGCCAATCATCTGTAAAGCAGAATCCTGCCCTTATCGTGAGTCTTGCCCTCTCATGCAAATGCAAATGGCACCCTTTGGCGAGAAGTGTCCTATTGAGATTGCTGCGATTGAAGATCTCTTTGACCGATACTGCACAGACCTCAAGATTGATCGAGAGGATCCGAAAAATACGGTCGATCTCATCATGGTTAAAGAACTCGTTGATATTGATGTATCCCTGCTTAGATGTGATAACAAGATGGCAATCGATGCGGACTTCATCATAGAGAACGTGGTGGGTATGACAGAAGACGGAGATGCGCTAGTGAAGAAAGAATTGCATCCCGTAGTCGAGTATAAAGAGAAGCTGAGAAACAGCAAGAACAAGACACTGCAGCTCTTGAACAGTACGCGCCGTGATAAGCAAGGGACGAAGGTTACAGTTGAACTTGATCCGGCTTCGAGAGCTTCACAGATGGTCAAGGTAAACGATGATATGGACGCTCACATGGAAAATGAGGATGAGGCGGAACGAAGATATTACGAGAAGATGAGAGGCAATAACGAGCCGATCGATATCACGCCAATTGAAGTCGAACCTATCGAATAGGAGGTGAGAACATGTATGTCAGAGGCGCTGTAAACGTGGGCAAATATATAGGGAAACAAGTCCCTTCGATGTTTGAGAAGAACACTCAGCGAAGCATCAATAACCTGTATACAGGATTTGGACTATCCAGAAAAGGAAAGGCGGTAGCCCTTACAGGAATGGGAGCTTACGGCGGATATCAGGTTATAAATGGACAGTCCGAAGCAGGTAATCGAAATGCAATGGATGCTATGGATGATCGGGGGATTATGTCGCTTCCTGGGACAAGATCGGATGGCATGGGATATCTAGGCGATCCTGCCGGCAATCAAGATCTGGCTGCGAGAGGCGACCTAGTATTTGCCCTGCACAATTTAAGGCATGGAGGCTAGGTAGATGTCCAATATGACAACACAAGCGTTGCCGCCTGGTCAAGGCGTCAATCAGATAAGAAAAGAAGGAAAGATAGCCCGTGCATTCGGTGCCGGGATGGTTGCAGTTGATGCTGTTTCTCGGATTAAAGATGGAGAGAATGCAGCTGTCGCAATTGGTAAAGCAGCTTTGACTAACGCCGCGTGGAACCTTATGCCCGGTGGGTTCCTTACAATGGGGGTTATGGCAGGCGTATCTATGACGCCTGAGATCATCCGGATGACCGATGCGGCTAAGGCTGGTATTCGTCAGAAGTCCTCTATGTTTGGAGGCGGCTTCGCGCAGAATGAAGGGCAAATGTATATGCAACAGACGGGTATGCAGAATGCATCCAATGCGAGAAACACGGCTTCTGCCATTATGTACAGGCATGCGCGCGGGGCATCTAAAGCCTACTGAGAGGGAGGTGAGTAAAGATGATGAGAAGCAATGAACCCTATCAGAGAGTCAGTAACCACGACCCTGTTTACAATGGCGCAGCCTATGGGGCTTTGGCTGGGGCGGCGAGCATGGGTGTAGTTCATGCAGGAGCAAAAGGAGCTTCACTTATAAGTGCAGCTAGATCAGCCAAAAAAGATTCCACACCTCTATTACCGGAGTACGGATCCACCAAGAAGACTGCTAAAGCAGTCGGAGTCGGCGGAAAAGTAGAGCGAGGTTATGGCAAGGTGTTTGGCGGTGGCTGGAAGAAAGCAGGGTTTTATGCTGGTGCTGCTGTGCTTGGTGGAGGAATTGGGGCAGGAATTGACTATATGAGTGATTGAGGTGAATAACAATGATGCAATCAAACAATCCATATAACCGCGTGGATGATGGTATTGGATCGGGTCTTGTCGGTGGGGCTATCGTAGGAGGTACGCTTGCTGCGGGAGCACAATTCGGAACAAAAGCTGCTTTGCGTGGCATGAAAAAGCCGGTGAGAGAGTTTACTAGAAGAGCCCATGATGATATTCGATATAGCAATGCATCAGGGGTTCCAGTAACAGACGGACAAAGAGCCAGAGCTACTGTTGGCGATGCGGCAATGAGAAAAGCATCGTCTTTTAGCCAGTCAGTTAAAGGTTATCACGGAAAAGCTTTTGGAAGTGGAAAATCAAAAGCTTTAACTTACGGAGCGGCTGCTTTAGGTGGCTCTTTAATTGGCGGAATTGCAGACGGAATGAATAATTAAGAACATCCTGCCTAGGAGGTGCACTCATGCAAACTTCATGAATAGTGAAGGGGTGCTGAATTAGGATGTTTTTAAAATCTAATCAATCATTAAATAAGATCCTTCTTCATGGTCGTAGGAACGATCAATGGGTTCCACTGAAGCATTTGCAGACGCATGGGCTACACGATCAAATGAATTGGACCCAAGCAGCTGACGAAGGGTTGCTTCACATGAGGAAAAGAGAAAGAGGATTTGAAGTCAATCTTTCTCAAAAGGGATACCACACCCTAAACAACCTCTATCGAGCAAATTAGGGTGATATTATGCAAAGTGTCGAAGAAAGACAGTTATTTGAAATGGAGCGAGAGATTCGCTCTGATCCGATTAAGTGGGCGTACTGGAAGCTGAAAGACCCGAAGGGGAATGCTTGGAAGGCACGTTGGTATCAGCGAAAGATGATCCGAGGGATCATGAATGGCGACCGGCGTGTTGCCGCCCGAATGGGACGACGGGTTGGCAAGACAGAGACCATGGTTGTATTCTGTCTTTGGTACGCGTTTCATCATAAGAATAGTCGTCTACTTATTGCAACGCCTTACGAACATCAGGTTCGCTTGATCTTCATGCGTCTGCAGGAGTTAGTTCGAGATTGCGAAGAGCTAAGTGCCTCAGTCACCATAACCAAGAATCCGTTTATTGCATCCTTCGGTAATGGATCGAAGATCATGGGCTTTACAGCTGGTGCGAATGCCGGCAGCCAAGCCGGTGCATCCGTCCGGGGTCAGCGGGCAGACTGGTTGTTCCTTGATGAGGTTGATTATATGTCTCGTGACGGTATTGATGCTGTAACCGCCATTGCACTCGAAGATCCGAAACGTATCGGTATTTGGGTAAGCTCTACACCTACAGGTAAACGTGACTTCTTTTATGATATCTGTACGAATCCAGATACGGGTTATATTGCCTATCACTTCCCTTCTCACGTCAACCCTGACTTTGATGAACGGATGGAAGGCGAAATGCGTGCGACAATGACTCAACAGGGTTATATCCACGAGGTTGAGGCAGAGTTCGGAGAAGAAACCGTCGGAGTATTTAATAAAGACGCGGTAGAACGAGCAAAAAGCCAATATCATTATAGTTATCGCTCTCTGAATACGTATGAGCGTGAGCAGTATCAGAAGCAAGGCATCAACCTAGATGACATTGTTTATTACGGGCCTTATACTATAAATAACCCAGCACCGAAAGCTCTCCGGATCATCGGAGTGGACTGGGATAAATACGGTGCAGCGACTCAGATTATCGTTACGGAGTTTGATGAACAGCTGAAGAAATTCAGAGTCTGCCTAAGATCAGAAATACCTCGGAGCGATTTTACGTTCGATAATGCGGTAAAACGAATTATTGAGCTAAATGACATATATAACCCTGCCTTTGTCTATGTAGATGCTGGTAGCGGGGAGTATCAAGTTGAGGCTCTTCGTCTTCACGGCCGAGATAATCCATATACACAGCTAGATAAAAAGGTGAAGCGGATTCAGTTCGCACAAACCTTTGAAGTGCGTGATCCAGCGACTCGTGAAGTCGATAAGAAAGATGCGAAAAACTTCATGGTTAACCAAACAGCTATCCTATTGGAACGAGATCGAATCGTTCTTTCACCATTCGATGATATGGTGTGGAAGCAAATGATGGATTACCAAGTTATCCGTATCTCACAAAACGGTAAGCCGATCTATACGTCAGAAAATGAGCATGCACTGGATGCATTCATGCTGACGATCCTTGGATTTACATTAGAGTTTCCTGAGATCGCGAAGGTCTTGGAGAAGTTCAATGTAGCCACTCGTGCTTTCGTATCGCATAACACATCAGAAGAGAAGATCGCAGAGCAAGTATTCGGCGGTCAACGTGATATATTCAATATCCAAAACAAAAAACCAGAGCGTGAAGCGAGGGACAACCCGAACTGGCACTGGGAGAAAGTTCAACTTGGATATGGTGGAAAAAGAAGTAGAGGCGGATCGAATATATGGGGTCGCGGTAATGCGAAGAATCGTCCGACAAGAGCTAAGTTTTGAATCCTCTGGAATGCCTGAAGTAATGCGTTGTCCCTTGTGGCCATTGGGCCGCCTGGTGGAAGGCAAAAATCCCCTGTATCCTTTCTGGCTAGGCTCATCAAACTCTCTTTCCCTGGGGCGCAGACTAATCTCTGCGCCTTACATATTTTATGGAGGTCATTAACATGTCGGAAGATATCTTTGGGCAGCGTGGTATAGATACATCCTATGAACGGAATCAGGTTAACTATCGGCCGGATCTGAAGATGCCGAAGAAAGATCGCTTCTTTCGAATTAATCCGGCAACTGTGCAAAAGATTATTCGTTCAGAGGATTTTACAATTACAAGTGTTCTGAAGGGCTATTCAGAATTAGTTGAGCGAATGAATGTCTTAATGAAGATGATCGAAGATCGAAATCAAACCCCTAGCTTCTTTGAGTATAAGGGAATCCTCGAATCAGGAGATCAGAGCAGAATTATTGAGCAAGAAGATATATTGTGCGGTCCGCGGGCTTCTGGTGATGCTGAAATTTACACGATCCTATACCGAATGAAGGCATCCTGCTCGATGCAGTTTGAATTTGTGGACGGACACTACCGTACTCAGATTACAGGCAACGCAGAGGTTAGTGCTGTCGAAGAATCAGAAGCCAATATGATTAATCAATGGATTGAAGCAGAGCAAGTCTTTAATCGGCTAACAGATGAGATTCAGTCTGCGTATTCGGATGAGGAGAACCATGAGGAAGACATAACGAACTCGACAATCTCTTCACTGGAGCGGCAGATTTATGACCAAGACCTGACTCGTCAACAGATGGAAGCATTGCATGTATCCCTATCGGATACTTCATATGTACACCGAAACCGATATGCAATGTATTCTCAATTGCTTGATCAGATGCAGTTTCTTATAACGAATCCAGCTGTTGTCATGAAGGATGATCTTAAAGGGATGATCCTACAGGTAGCACCCCTTGCTGATAAGTCTTCGGTCGCTGCTTATGTTCTACTGTCCTTCCGCAACATAAAAGACAAGCTGACTTCATTGAAGGGGCAGTATGCACTGATTGACGATCAGAAAGAATCCTTTGTTTCAAAGCAGCAGTGGTTCTATCAGCAGCTGGAATCCAAATCCGGTGTCGGAGTTAAGAACTGGCTCTATAATCAATCGGATACAAATGAATCCATGAATGCACTGGCTGAAATCATTGTCGGTTCTCTATCGCAAAGTAAAAATCAGTACGATTCATCCATTACAGATATGACTCGTTTCTATCAGCAAGAGGCAATTTTCTATAGTCAACAATACCAGCTTATTCAGAAAAAAGAGGAAATCAGAAGATTCTTGAGGATATTAGAGGATTTGCAAGAGGCAAGCAATATCGATGAAGAATGGGCAATTAGTTATTTGGAGACTAATGGATACGCAGTCTAGCACAAGTGTAACGCCTTACATTTTTAATATATAATTATTTAAGATAAAGTGACTTGCTCGGAAAGGAGATGTGTTTCTTGGCTAAGCTTTTTATGAATGTCTTATCACGTATTGGCCTAAAGAACGCAACGACTCCAACGGGCGGCAGCTCCAGTAGCGGCATCACTGTCAATCGTGATCCAAAAGCGACTCAAGTCAAGCGAGTAGGATATGCAGTCAAAAACAGCTCAGGTGGTAGTGATGCTGAAACTCCGAAATCGGACTTTGCAGCCATTGCAACCGCCATAGAGCGTGATAGTTATCTAACACAGACAGTCCTGAAATACAGTGAGCTAATCATGAAAGGCGGCTATGCATTTAAGAGTCGTAGTGATGAAGCTCTGCAGTATCTCAAGACAAGGCTGGATATGATGGCGATTGCTACACAAGTACCTACAGACGAGCTATTTCATGGAATCGCAGATGATGTTGTAAGATTTCACAACTCTTTCATTGTCAAAGCCAGGGCAAAAAATGGAGTGGGTTTACCTCCGGGTCTTCCCGCAACAGCAGTCCTTCCAGCCAAAGATCCCGTAGCCGGATATTTTAGACTTCCACCGGCGACGATCTCAATTACGCGGGATGATCAAGGTAATGTATCCAGCTATACGCAGGATTCAGGATCAGGCGGAGACACAGTAGATTTTCAGGTGCAGGATATGATTCACATTCCTGTGAATCGTCCAGCAGGCGAAGCATTTGGTATTCCGTTTCTTGCTCCTGTTATAGATGATGTAAGGCTTTTGCGAAAGGTTGAAGAGAATGCGGCACTCCTGCTGTATCGACACATCTTTCCGCTTCTGGCTTATACGGTAGGTGTTGCACAGCCGGGATATGAGGCAACGGATGAAGAGCTTGAAGCTATTCGATCTGTTATCGAAGATTTACCGACGGATGGTGCGATCGTCCTTCCAGAACGCCATAAAGTAGAAGCTGTAAATATAACAGCCATTGATGGCCGTCCTTATCTGGATTATTTCGAAAACCGAGTGTTCTCGGGGCTTGGTATGTCTCAAGTCGATTTCGGTCGGGGAGATACAGCCAATCGAAATACAGCGGACGCTATGGGTGGAAATAAAGCTGACCGAGTGAAAGGTTGGCAGAAAACGATCCAAATGTACATTGATCAATTCATTATCGAAGAACTTCTGGTTGAAGGCGGCTATGATCCTATGGCCAACCCTGATTTTAGAGTTAACTTCGTCTTCAATGAAATTGAACAAGAAATGCGTATCAAGGTCGAAACACATGAGATCTTTAAATTTGAGCATAACGTTCAGACGTGGGATGAAACCCGTAAGAATATCGGAATGGACCCCGTAACCGATGAAGGTCGATTACACTTCCAAATGATTGGGATGCAGCAAGCAGAGCATCAAGCGACTCTTGATCAAGCAGCAGTCGCGGCATCCGGCAGTGCGGAAACAAACAATAAGCAACAGCCAACCAATCAAAATGGAACACGATCCGGACCAAAAAGCAGTACAGAATCCTTGAAGGAAATGTACGACAAAGTGATTGGAATTTCGCTGAAAGAAAAAGACCAATACGACCAGATTCAATCGGAATTTGAACTTCCTATTGAGACTGTGCAATCCCTTCATAAAGAGATGAGTAAAGTCTTCTCTATGATGGAGGAGGATGTGATTGGTGAGATTCAGCGGACGAAGACCCGTAACAGGTTTCCAATGACTTCACCATCTGAAGCCCTTTCTGCGATACATTTCAGCAAAGACAAAATGGATCAAGTTATTCAGAAAGAAGCAAGAAGCGTACTCCTTGAAGGAGCAAAGAAAGCTGCTACTCAATTAAAGCTATCTAAATCGCCTGGTATTAACTTATCGCAATCGCTTCGACTGGTATCTGAATTTACACAAGATTCTTTTGATTTGATGGAAGAAACGATACATCACGTATTAAATGAAAAGCTCAAAGGTGTAGATGATGAAAACAAAGCAATTCTAATCACGCGCAGCGTGTTTGAATCTGTAAGGCATCGCATTAAGGCTATTGCCAAGACGACAGTGATTAAGACATATCATTACGGATATGTTCTGGCGCTGGGCAGAAGTGGAGTCTCTAGCGTAAAAGCTCTTCATGAGCCTGGAAGCTGTTCAACCTGCTATGAAAAATCGCAGGAGATTATCTCACTGGTAGAGTTATCGTCCTACGATGAGATGGCTATATTCTATCGCATTCCTCCGTTTCACACGAACTGCGAATGTGATCTAACAATCCATGACGAAGGGGGTGAAGCTAAGTGAGGAATGTATACACGCTTACAGAACATGAACAAAAAACACTGGTGCCTAAAGCCTTTAACGAGAATTTAGGAACGATCGGAAAGATCAAACGAGAATCAGTCCAGGTGTTGAATGAATCAGCCAAAGGAAAACCCAAAAAGCTGATTGTTACCATTGAAGCAATCCACGTTGGTCGTACTCGTAACTATACGTATTACACCAAAGAAGGATTGTCTGCAGGTCTTGAAAGCTGGACGTCACCACGGCCGAAGCCGGTACTGACTCACCACAATGATGTTGACGGTGAGCCAATCGGACGGATCATCAAGGCAGAGTACCATGATGTGACGATGTCGGGTAAGCCAGGGCTTATGTTCACCGTAGAGATCACCGATCCGGTCGCAATCGAGAAGGTGCTTGATGGTCGATACCAAACAGTATCTATCGGGGCGAGTACAGATAAAGTTACTTGCAACATTTGCGGATCAGACCGCACTCAAGAGTGGTGTGAGCACTATCCCGGACAAGAATACGAGGATCAGACAGCTCATTTCATTATTGGAACAACATATGGACGTGAAGTTTCATATGTTAATGTCCCTGCTGACGAATATGCCGGCAACACAGGTGTTACTGCAGTTTACGAGGATGAAGGAAGCAACTCAAGCGGGTCTTCTCAGGAATCCGTTCAAATGAACATCTTTCAACTAGCCGAAGGGTTGCTACAGCACGTAGATAGCCCAGGTACTAACCTATATGAGCAGTTAAACGAAGGACAAAAGAAAGCCTTTGAAAACTTGCTTAGATTTGAGGAAGGGAGTACAACAATGCCTAATCCAAATGAGGAAAATCCAGAAACTACAGTTGTTACAGGAACCAAAGAAGGAGAGCAGACACCTCCAGCTGAGCCAGACACAAATCCAGTAGCTGGTACGAAAGAAGGAGAGCAAACACCTCCTGCAGCTACGAATGCTGATCCAGTTGCACAAACAACGGAAAGCAATCCACCTGCTCCTGCAACTCCTCCAGCTCCGGCAGTTAATCTGACAGAGATGCAGCAAACCATTACAAATCTCGTAATGGAAAATCAGCGCATGGGAGCAAAGCTATCTGAAGCACAAGCCGAGGTTTCTCGACTGACACAAGAGAATGCGACATTGAATGAGGCAGCTCATCGATCTCTTGCAGAAAGTGTTGTTCAGATGAAGCGTCAGCTTAACAAACCTGATGTTGTAGGTGTTGATCACCAAGAAGCAGTCGATGCTCATGCAACACGTAGTAAAGAGTCATTGGAAAATACGAGAAGTGATCTTCTTGCAGAATCTAAAACTCTTAAGCCGGTTCCAGGTAGTGTAACAAACCCTGGTGTTCATACAGATGAGTCCGAGACACCGAAGACGATGACAGGACAAGATGCTGTAAATCTATTTAGTGGCATGTTTAAAAGCAAAAAACACTAAAATATGTATACCAATTTAAGGAGTTGACTATTCAATGGCATTATTCTCTGGCAATACAGGTCCTCTTAGAGACACACCAGATCAGTACAATCGTACAAATACCAAGCTTCAAGCAGGTACTCATGACAGTCCCGGCGAGAAATTTGCAATTGACCCTCGTCTAAAACGTCTATTCCGGTATCATTTCGGTGGCGATGGCTGGGTTGTAATTCCTAAAGGTCGCGCAGTTGCTGCGGCAACCGATAACTTTAACGAAAGACAAGACGGCGTAATTAAAGATTTCGACAGCGGCACATTGCTTCCAGTTCTTACACTAGCTAACGGCGGTAAGGATGTAACGGACGTTCATAAAACAGACGGCTCCACTTACACTCGTGCAGCCAATAAAGCAATTGGCGTAGCTTACGGTAACTTGTATGAAGAATTTGTAGATGGTTTCAACGGCATGCAGCCGACAATTGAAAATACAATCTACATTGAGCTTCCATACATTCCAGTGAAAGCAGACGCAGAAGAAATCCATTGGGGTTCTTTCTACGATGCGAATCCATCTCGTCCTGCGAAAAACGGCGACTTTGTAATGTCTGATGAAAACGGACGTCTAATCGTAGCCGACTTTGATCAAATTCGTGAGCAAATCAAGGCAGCGACTACTCTTGATGAATTGAAAGCCTTGATGGAACAAGAAAGTATCATGCGCGATCAAACTATCGGTCAAATCTGGTCCGTTGAAACGAACATGCCTCCACAAGGCTGGTTGAAATGGGTTGGATGGAGCCAAGAAGATCAACGCTCTGATGACAAGCACATTAATAACTCTGGATTCCGTCCAGAAGATATTGGTGCTCAAGATGGCTTCCCTGGCTACCCTTACGAAAAAACTTATGCGAACTGGGATAAAGGACAGTACAAGCCACAAGGTATTCCTGGCCTAACAAACGGTTCCAATATCGAAGTGCCATACGAAGATGAAGTTATCGGTACAATTCAGCCGGGACAAAAAGGTCGTCATGATTTCCGCTTGGAACACCTTCCAGCTGTAGCCGGAACTGTCGAAGTTAAATTCGATGGACAAGTTATTGAACCTGATTACGTAAATGCTGAGCTTGGCTTGGTTGTTGTAACGGTTGATAACACTGCTGGCGCTACTCCTAAAAATGTAACGGCAACGTACAAAGCAACAGGTCAAATCCCTGGTATCCCAACAGGTTGGGACTTCAAAGGTTCGATCGGTGCGGTTCGTATCCTGCTTCATAAATAATTCGTAATCACAGAAAGGGGCCTAGCCACTAATGATGAACTTAAATGAAATGCAATTGTCTCCGGAGGCTGTGAAAGTCTACGAGAGAATGCAGCGTCAACTCAACCTTGAAGAGGACTGGACGCAAATCCCGAAAGGTGACCTTGTCGGCGTAAAAGAAGCACTCACTACACAAGATGCTTCCATTCTTATCCCGCGCGTTATTACTGGTATGATGCGTGAAGCAGCTGAGCCTATGTATTTGGGCTCCACCCTGATGCAAACAGTACGTCTAACAGAAGGACGTTCTATCGAGTTCCCGTCTATCGGCGCAATGCGTGCGCATGATATCGGGGAAAGCCAATCGTACCTAGAAGAAACTGTTGACTTCCAAATGCACCGCACGCAAGAAGTCAAAGTTGGTAAATCTGGTATGGTGGTCCGCGTTACAGACGAAATGATCAACGACTCCCAGTGGGACGTAATCGGGATCTTGGTTCGTAAAGCGGGCGAAGCAATGGCTCGCCTTAAAGAAGAAAAAATCTTCAACCAATTCTCTAAGCATGGTCACATCGTATATGATAACGATATTCGTACGAAATATACGGAAGCAGGTACAACTGGCCGCGATATCGATGGCAACCTGAATAATACACTGAGCACAGAAGATATGATCGACATGTTCGTAGCGGTTATGGCTAACGGCTTCAATCCTACAGATATCATCATGCATCCACTGACTTGGAGCGTATTCTTCAAAAATGATCTGATGCAATCTCTGTCTCATGCAGCACTGGGCGGTTCCCAAATCACGAACCTGCAAATCAACCCAGACAGCGTACAAGGACGTATTCCATTCAGCATCAACATCAACTTTACGCCGTTTGCTCCATTCAACTACGAAGAGAAGAAATTCGATATGTACGTTGTGGACAAATCCAATATCGGTATCGTACTCGTAAAAGACCCATTGTCTACAGAACAGTTCGACGATCCGATGCGTGATATCCAAACGATCAAAGTTAAAGAGCGTTATGGTATCGGCGTATTGAACGAAGGTAAGGCAGTAGCAACAGCTCGTAACCTTGCATTCGAACGCAGTTATCCAAATCCTCAAACAGTTCGGGTTATCTCTTAATCTGCTGGTTGGGTATAGTATAAGAAACTAAACTAAACTTTAATGGAGGGATCAAATATGGCTGTACAAGTGACGTTCGGTTTAGCACCGCGCAAAACTAGCTACTTTGATCCCCTCACTAACACTTATCTTACGCTGGCTAATCCTACACGGTCATTATCATATGACGAGACCAAGCCTGAGACGATGAAAAACATCGTTCATGCTGTGTTGTGTAAGACGCCAGCTTTAGTGTTATATGAGGGGGAACTTCCGGCTTCTGTTATTGAGAACTGGAAGACGAAGTTTACTGATGTATTTAAAACAAATACAAAAGAGGTTCGTAAAACGTTGGATGGCAAATTCGTTCATCCAGAACCTTCGATGGCCGTTGATCGTGCAGATCAGCTCTTGGCTGGCAATGCCGATCTTCCTAATGCCAAAGAAGCAGGAGAGCCTGAGATCGTTCAAATGAACGTCATGGCTGCTGCGGCAACAACTGCTGAAGCTCCTGAAGAAGTTAAGGAAGAAGTTAAAGAAGAAGTCAAGGAAGAAGCGCCAAAAACAACAGCTAAGCGCACCACTAAAGCTGCAGCAAAAACTCAAGAATAATATAGCGTGAAAGGCAGGGACCATCATGAATGAAGAAATGAGCGTCATGCCTTTCACTATTGATGCAGGAAATCCGATGAAAGAGCGGCTATTCAGGCAAGTTTCTTTTCCGGGTAGTGAAGGTGTCTATCGTCTTCGTGTAGTTCAAGCCGAAGGCGATAGCGCATCAATAGTGACACAAAAGCGCGTTGATACCGGCCTTGAAGCAGACAGCGTAGAAGGCGCTATATTCCGTGTTAAAGCCGTTCTGGATTCACCGATCGACAGTGTTTCGGAATCCTATTGGCTAACACTTGGGTTAAATCCGCAGCCGGGTGAAGTGAAAAGACTCAATCAGTATCGAATCCGTGGAATATCAGATGTCGGGTACAGAAGTGATTGGATCTATTCAGAACTCAAGGACGATCAAAATGAGCTTTTAGTTTATGAAATGCTTTACGATCTTCTTGATATCCTGACAATGGTTCGAGAAGGAGAAGTTGAGAGTCTTGTTAGTCTCATAGTAGATGACGCGCTTCAATCAACGCTCCGCAAGGATCGAACCAGACATGACTTCCTTATGAATCATGAGGATGAAATGACGACAGACACATCCGAGCAATTCATTGTTCGAGCTAACGGTATGGAAAGTGTACATGAGCAGATGGAAGCTGCACTTCAGGAAGTATTTCAGCTGATCAGCAAGGAGCTAGGACATGAGTTCAAAGAAAGCTTTATGTCCTCACAGAAAGAGTTCTCAGAGCTCATGAGGCTACACCGCGTGTCCGACCAGATCAAGAATCGGACAGATGATATCGTGACGTTTGTTCTTGAAGTTTTCCTTGAAGACGCGATCGATAAAATCATTAAAAAGTCCAGGATTGAAGTCTTCTTAGAAAACGGCGAAAATCAAGCGATTTATTTAGGTGATAGCACTGATTTCGATATAAAGCATGAAGTATTGAAGTCAGCACATGATCTGATGCCTTCTGACGACTTTGTTCTAAAAGCTAATGGTACAGTACAATTGATACTAGAGCCTGCTCTGCAAGAACAGATGGACTATGTCCATTTGGAGTCTACAAAAACAGAGCTCAACTACTTTAAGAATGAAATCCTTGAGGCTTTGATAGCGGAGCCTGAAGAAGAGCTGCTAATGCTTATGAAGCTCTTTATTACCGATGCTTTATTCCCTTATCTAGCGCTTGATCAGTTGGCGGCTAGTCTCTATCTGGAAGTTGAGGATGAGGCGGATCTGTCTAAGAAGAAGTCTCATGGCATAGTCAGATATGATATCTATCATGATGATGATGTAATGCAATACATGATTGTTAAGGATCTTGTTAAAGAGCTGATAAACGGAGACTTTTTGCCTCATATCGACGATTATTTTGTTCAGTTGGTAGATAAGCTTATAGGCCGCATACAAGAAAAGGCTCACGTTCTAGTGGACTATGAAATTGTTGAAGCATTCGACAATTTTGCAGGCATCGGAGAGCGTCTGAATCAGGGCTATATGGCGATTAAAGCGACCCACTCAGAGGATTGGGTGGTCGAAATGTTGGAAGGCTTAGAAGCTCATTTTGAGCCTCAGATTGCCTTTAAAGATAGTGTAGATGTGAATCTGCATGAATCCTTTAAATGGATCGAGACTACACGGCATAAAGCTAATGAAGTCACAAACGTTGCTTTGGATGAAAGGCTAAATGTGACTCTTGGGCATTCTGCCAACCTAATCGATCAAACACAATTAAGTATAAGCTCCACTTATCAAATCATCGCAGATTATCAAAAGCGGTTAAGTGAATACTACGATGTTTTGATTCAAGATGATATACAAATCCGGAAAGACCTCGCTGGATCAACGAATGAGGCAATTAGCTTTGATTCTAACGACAGCATCTATCCGGTCTATATGCCAAATATAAGAGATCAACGAAAACGTCTTGCTTCTGATAGTGTAATGCCGTTCATTCATCCACAGCCAGCTGACTTCTTTAAAATTAGCGGTAAGGAGAAAGTGCAGTACGCACTAGGCAACGGATTTGATGAAGGATGGCCAATCGGGGAATTTATACTTGGCGTCAATACCCTAAAAGGAGTGGACTCATAATGAATTTAAAAGCAATCAATGCATTGCTGAGCAAGCTTCCAGATGGACCTAAGAAGGAATCTTACATGAAAAGATTTCAGTCCGCAATTTCTCCAAAAGCCAATGGAGGATTGAATGATACTTTCGAATTTGAAACGAAGGGTCATATCATGATCGAAAGAATCGACGAGGCTGGCAACAGCTTAGGCGTGCTTGCGGATCAACCAAACTTGGTTGTCGATGGTGCCGAAGAAATTATGCTCCGTGCGTTCTCTGGCGATCCGGATCGTACTCTTTACAAAAACCGCACACCAAAAGCAACGAATGGTGTCACACAGAAATTCCATATTGGCTTGACTGATAACATTTCTAGTGCAGTGGATGGGGTAGATCAACTCAACTTCGCGCCGAATGTTTTCTGGAAAGCAGTAGACGACAGTCAGTTTAATATCACTTACAGTTACCGTCCAAAAACGGTATATCTGAAAGAAGAAGTGTCTGAGCAGGTAGGCAAGAAAGCATTCAGCATTTCTACAAAATCTTCTTCTGGTGCGATTCCTATTACATCTGAGATTTATAGTGCTCAAACCAATATGTTCATTGGATTGGGTGACGGGAAAGATCGTGCAATTGATTTCGAAGATGCGCGCATCGCAATGGCTGGCGGATTTGAGGTAGCTGAAGGCAAGGCAGCAGCAACTACAGAGAATGCTTCATTGAAGCTCACTGAGAAGCTAGGGCGCCTTGTTGTGAAATACGAAAAATCCAATACGGGTGGACAAATCGGAGTTTATGTTGATGGTGCTTTGAAAGAGACCATTGAGACCTACGATTCTTCCCTTGCAGAACCGGTTGCTGCCGAAAAAGTATTTGCAGATCTTGATCGCGAAACTTCTCATGAAGTTGAACTTCGCTTTACAGGAAAAGATCCTTCGATTACTGAGGGAGCAAATGTAGTGATTACTGGACTTCGTTCAGATGGTCTTACTGAAGCAATGAACGGCTTGGCGCATGAGTTTGAAAACTTCACAAAATCGTTCCAAACCATTACGTCATACAGCACTTCAACAAACCCTCCTTATGCGGCGCAGCTGGAGCATTTCCCTGTTGTTCCTGAGAGTCTTGAGGTTTCTTATGAAGATGAAACTTTCGAGCGAGTTGAAGATCGAGCTGATCTTGCAGACGGCAAGTACTTCCTTGATGAGAAAAAAGGAACGCTTGAATTTAATAAAACGCTGAGTGGATTGCACATCACTTATGATATCACCGGCGAAAGATACGATTTGAAAGCAGCTGCAACACTGACGAATCAAACCGTAACTTCCAATGTAACCGGTGAAGCTGTAGGTACAGGCGATGGCACAGTGTCGGTGTTTAACCTTGCCAATACGAATGTAGTAGGCTCATCGCTTGTTCTTAAAGTTAACGGTGAAGTCGTTACCACTGGATTCGGTCACAGCAAAGGCGTGATTACCTTCTCAAATGCTCCTGCAGCAGACGCAGTCATTACAGCTGACTACCGCTATACTACTGCTGGCAAGGTGTACAATGCACCAGCTGTCTTGAAAGAAGTAACTGTATTTGATGCTAATACAGGAAAAGAACTAGCACTGGTAGCAACAGACGATGAATTTAACACTGGAAAGTTCAAACTTTCGGAAGATAAGAAATCGATCGTCATTAGCACTCTGGATGCAGAAGGCACTGCTATCGTGAACTACGATATTTACTATACTTCTGAGGAACTTCCAGGATTCGAGACAGGCTATGCACGAGCTGTCATTGAGAAGCCAAAAGCGGGAACAGCTTATCCTTGGTACCAGCTTGATAAAGGAACAGTAAGCTTCATCGCTGAGTTCCCTGAGCAAGTACCGGCATACAACGTGACGATTCGTGAAATGGGATTGTTCAACGGGCCACGTAAGGATGATGAAATTGAGGGATTTACTGGATTCCCAGTTGACGCTTACTCCTTAGTACGTGTTGGCGATACCGTGAAAGATGTTACGACAGGAATCCGTGTCACTTGGACAATTAAGCTACTGAATAAAAACGGGGACGCTTTTAAAGGCGGATTCTAAGAATAGGGGGATAACAGACAATGTTTAGAGATGAAACTAACCTAAACGCTAAGGGCCGCGTTAAACTTGAAATGTATAACGATCATGAGGGTGTTTTCTTCACAAAAGAGAAGAAAAACATTGCCGTTCATAGCCTGAATAACATCATTGCACAAATGATGGCTGATCCGGCTGGCAAGACTCGTGCGAAGCAAACAGACAAGGGTGAAACGGCGCTTGCACCAAATGCAAAAGGCGTTTACGAATTTGATCTCTCAATTGCCTGTGAATCCGAAGGAACCTACACGACTGATGTAGGTTCCGCTAATACAAGCACAGATCTTGTTATTCCGGATATCACACGGCTCTTGAGTGTCATTTCTGTAGAGGCTGATGGCCAAGCCCTTGTGTTAAATAAAGACGTATCGATTAAAGACCCTGACGCTGCAACATTGAAATTTGCGGTTGCACCTAAAAATACAGTTACAGTGAAGTTCCGGAAAGTAGCTTCCGAATATGCTGAGGTCGTAGCGGGTTCAGAGACAATTACTGTGGGCGGAGAAGCATATACGCTTGCAGATGTTCCTTCGGAAGAGAACAAGCAGTACGGTATCGACTACAAGCTTGGTAAGGTTTACTTTGCTGCAGCTAAGACGAACGTCAAAGCAGATTATCAATTCAAGCTGTTCTACTCCTTGGGCTTTATGGGGCTCGGCGGAAAGCCAGAAGGGCATCCAGAAAATAAGCCGGTTGAGTTCGCTGAATCTGATAAGCTTCGAATCAAAATGGATGGAGAATACGCTGGAGCTCGTCAGTTGATTCAGTATCCTTCGCTAATTAGCATGGGCGATCCGGAAGTGGAAGTCTTCCCGACCAAGCCGATTACTTTCTCTGAGAAAGTCATTACGGTAACGGGTGACGGAGCAGCAACATCGTTCCCGCTGAATCCAGAAAATAAAGTGCTTAAAATTCTAAGCGCTAAACTGGAAACTGATGCAACAGACGTAACAGTTACATTGGAAGGATCGAATGTCGTGTTTGCTGAAGCGCCAGCGGAGGGAGTGAAGGTGATCGTTCGTTTCCAAGATCAGCTGGACAATAGCCATCTGACTTTTGAAATGGCAGACGCACCAATCATGGAACTTGTATCCGTTAAGCATCAAGCATTGGATAACACCGTTAAAGAGTACAAGATCGTAGACAAAGGCCTTAGCATCGGCAAAGGCGATGTATGGATCGTTAACTCTGGCAAAGGCATTATCCAATTCAGTCTCGCACCGCAAGGAGTAGATGCTCTTGATCCTTCGAAGAAGCCTCCAGTCGTAGAAACTCCAGGACTGTTGACATTCGAATATCGAGTAAACAGTGGTACTACCGTTCAATTTGTAGCTGACTTCCCTAAAGGAGTTCCAGGCCCAATGAACGTGGAGAAAACAGAAACACTGAACGTATCTTCTGCTGTAACGACTTACACTCTCAATAAGGCTGCTACTAAAGATTCTGAGGGTAAATTCATCCTTGCCGTAACGCTGAACGGTGTGGCTCAGGTTGAAGGCACTGGTTATGATGTGTCCGCTGACGGGAAACAAATTACGTTCAAAGTCTCTCTTCAAGATACAGACAGCGTGAATGTAGTGTACCAGTACAGCGAAACTACACACGTAATCTATCAAGTAGGTATGTTTGCTGAGCAGGAAGAAGGAAAGATGTCTAATATCTCCGGTATCGGTCCTGTTACTAAAGACGCAAGCACAGGCATGAGAGTAACCTGGTCAATGACAATCTAAAATAGGACGGTGACAGCATGGCTACACCTAACTACATGAAGCGGATCGCCTTTCTGGATGGACAAGTACTGCACGACTTTCACTTGAATACGATGCAGAAAAACATTTCGGAAGCGATTAAGCTGAAAACCATGTACGAGCGATATGACATGCTGTTGCTGTGCTCTCCATATAAGCTCTACTTTGCAGAGCCGTTTGTGGATGAGGTGTACAAAGATCCATCGAGTACTGCAATTCTGGATACTCTAACGAACTCCATTAAAGCAGACTCATGGATCTCTGTGCTCCATGAGCTACCAGCAACAACAGATGAGTTATATTTGCTTGCGAATCAAGAGGTGGACGTAGCGAATGGTGCATCTGTCGATTACTACTATCGTGTGAATACAAGTTCACCGTGGCAGAAGATGACAACAGATGTTGCTGTTTACCTGAGTACGCCCACGAAGTTTGTACAAATTCGAATTGACTGCAAATACACCGGAACAGTAAGACCAGCTGTATATGATTACTGTCTAATGTGGAAGTAAAGGAGGAAAGAACATGGCTCATGTAACCAAGCACCCTACTCATCCTAAGTATCGCATGAAGGTCGGAACAATGCCGGATTTCAGCGGCGAAAACGACGTGGATGGCGAACAGCCCTTTGGCGCAGTAGATGGAGTTAATAAGATATTCGTTTTAGCGAATAACCCTATTAAGAACTCTTACAAGGTCTTTCGGAATGGGATGAGACTTAGACGCGGAGCGGATTACGACTATGTTGTTAACGGCAAGGAGATTACCTTCACTGAGCCGCCGCCTAAAAACTCCACAATCCTTGTAGATTATAAATTGCAGGTGACGACATCATGAGTCTGGTCCTTCGAACGTTTCCGGTGCATCTAAGTCAGAAAGTTGATCTCGATAGCGATATTGAGGTCACTTTTCTATTCGATATCTTTAAAGAATCCATTAATACAAATAACGTCATGCTCTTAAACCTGAAGACACAGAAGGGCGAAGAGATCAGCGTTGCATATAAAGACAAGCTACTTAAAATCCTGCCAGCCAGAAGACTCGAACCACTAACGCATTATCAAGTGGAGCTGGTTGGCGGGGGAGAAGGTGGCATTCGGGATATTACCGAGCGTCCGCTTCTACAAAGTTACAAGTTTGAATTTGTAACCGGTAATGAGACTCGAATGGCACGTCCTCTAATCACATCGCCTACAGATCTATCCGAAATCACAGGTGATGTTAAATTCACCTGGCTGCCGGTAGACAGAGCAGATCACTACGAGCTGGAGATATCCAAGAGCAATACATTCGATGTATTGGTTTGGCCACACCAGAATACGGGTTTGATCTTTGATACACAGGTGGTGCCTGATATTGATTACCAAAAAGGGGTTACCTACTATGCCCGAATTAGAGCGGTCAATATTCAAGGAGTGAAAAGTGCTTATTCGAATCCGATTCGTTATCACTATGATGGAATTGATGAGACCGAGCCTCCTCCTGAAAAAGAGACGGTTAACATTGACCATGTTAAAACGCTACAGGCTGAGGGTGGGGAAGTGCTATTCCGCATGGATAAGCCATACACGCCAGGCATCGGGCAGTTAAGTGTCTACTTGAATGGTATGAAATTGCAGCCTTGCTCAGGACCAACAGTGACGGATGGAGACTATCGTGAAGTAGATAAATATTTCATGATGTTTGTAGAGCCGCTGCAAGCTGAGGATGCAATAGAGTTCAGAATTGCCAACGCTGTAAAACAGGATGTACTCGTGGGCAGGGAAACCACGCCAGCATCTGAGATCGATACCCTAAGAGATTACTTCGCAGCTCAGCTTGAAGAGATAGCGCCAGTATTGGCCGTAAGCTCAGTTAAGCCAAAGAACGGCTCCTTGATGGTCACAGACTTATCTAGCATCATCATTGAGTTTAGCCAAGAGGTTGATCCGAAGAGTATTGATGAAGAAACGGTCTATGTCGTTTCTGAAAAAAACTAAGAGAGGTTGAGTGAGATGGCTGAGATCAGAAAGAAGGGCGGAAATGCAATGCCGGTTCGGGTGACGAACCAAATGACATCAGTTAGAAATGAATCACCTATTCCGGATTCCGTGGACAGCCAGACCTTTCTCACAAAGAATGCTTTTGTCTCAGGGACACTATTCGTCAGTCTAAACGGCATGAGAATGCATGAGGGCGAAGACAACGATTATATAGAGCTGAGTAGTCAGAAGTTCAGGTTTAACTTTCCATTGGAATCAGAGGATGCTGTGATTTGTGACTATATATTAATCCTTTAAGGAGTGAAACACACATGGCAATTACTCGTTTTCGTGGTGAACAAATTAGAGATGCCGTATTGAAAAACAGCCATATTGCCGATGATGCAGCCATTGCTGAGTCGAAACTGGCGGTTAACTGGGAAGAGCATTATCAGACGGCACTAGAAGGCAAGAAAGTTGCCGACTACATTCAAGTCATTGCGACAGATGTATCCGGCGTAGCCAATCTGGATGTCTCTGAAATCATTCCGGCAACCGTGCCAAACGTGTTGTCTGACCCACTTTCCGGTGAAGGCGTTATCGTTGATGCGCCAAAGAATAAAGTAATCCTCCGTGACGTTGTAACCGGCGAACCGGTTCTGGATGATAAAGACCAAGAAGTATTCGGTCGAATGACTTTCGAAGGCGGCGTCTTCGTTCTGAAATTCTACTCTCCTGACGGCGCAGGTGAAGTTCCATTCACAATGCCTGAAGGACAGAAGATCGACTGGCAATACCTGAAACGCTTCAACCTTCAGACGGTTTCGGAGATGTTCGCAGCGAACGAGAAGTTTGCTGAAGGTACGGCTGATGCAACAGCTCACCTGAACATCAACCAGCTGGCACAAGACCTTTACGGCGCAGGGTTCTCTCTGGATCGCGATGGTAACGGCAACTTGCCTAAAGCAATTGTTCAGCAAATCGCAGATGAGATTCAAGCTCGTATTGCTGCTGATCAGGCAATTCGTACTGACTTCGCAAGTAATGAAGCTGGCAAAGGTGCAAGCACCATTGGCGTACAGGATGAAGCTGGACACTTCGCAGGCGCTACGGTTGAAGCAGTACTAGCTGAAATCTTTGAGGCTCTTACTGGAATCTCAAACGGCGGAACTACAACTCAAGTTGAAGTAGATGCTGCTCGGGTATCCACGCTTACTGGCGAACATGAGGCACTGAATGATCGTCTTGAAGCTGACGCTGCTGCTCTTGCTAAGCAAGTAGCAGATGAGAAGGAAAGAGCTGAGGCGGCCGAAGAAGCACTCGCTGGGCGTGCGACTGATCTGGAAACAGAAGTCACAGCAGCACGCGGTACCGCAGAAACCATCGATGCTCGCCTGGATCGCGCTCTGAATGAAGATGGAACGCTTAAGGCAGGTAAAGATATTCACCGTCACCCTAAAGCAGTTTATGTCGCAAACGGCGGAGAATCTGTTGTACAGCTTGCTGACTTCAACGTAGAGGATCTGCCTCCTTATCAAGTCGGAGACATGACGCTTGACGTTTATATCAACGGTGGCTTGCAGCATGAAGGGCTCAACTATGCAGAAGTTGCTGGCGGCTTGTCGATCAACTTCGATGTTGGCGACGGAACGACTCTTATTACAGGCGACTTGGTAACAATCAAGTATCAAGTCAACAACGTAGAGTAGCACAATTTCCCCTCGATTATGAGGGGATATACATAAAAATGAGTGAAGGAAGGCATCGCCATGAAGCACATTGGAGAATATGCGAAGAACCAAGAGATTATCTTAGAATTATTGACCTATGATGAAGAAAGCATGCCCATTCCTGCCGATTTCTTTCCCACTGCAATCGTTGAGTATTATAGCTCAAATGGTCTTACTCAAGTGGCCCATGTTACACTTGAAGAAGCAAAAAATGGCTTATATATGAAGAGTTTTACTGTGCCTGAAAGCTTTAATACCGGGCATTATGTAATCACTTACGAAGCAACAATTGATGGAGAATTATATACAGTCTTAGAGCGATTTAGAGTCATTGGCTCCAGTAATGATTCATCGTCTACACCTACCCAAAAAGTAGCAGTATCTGATCTTACTATTCTTACTCCTTCAGGACTTCCGACAACGGTCGTAATGGCGGGCGGGCCTGTGAAGCTCGCAGTCGTTCGCATATGGAGTCAGGATAAAAAGACGCTGATCGATACGATATCGACAGATGCGCAAGGTCACTGGCATACATCATTGTATCCGGGGTCCTATCAGTTCGAATTTATACATCCGAACGGGACGCTGCTGCGAACTTTAGAAAAGGTGGTGAAATGATGGACATTGGATACAAAGACTATATTCCTCCTAGTATGTTCGGAATGAATGTAAATTTCTTTGTCATTCTGGATGACGGAACGGAGATTACGCTTGAAGATGCGAAATCGGCGGGTCGAGGGATTCGAAAGCTTGTAGTTAAACCAGTAGATTCTATACTCCTGAATCACAACTACACTGTTGTGGTGGACGGGGTTAAGAATGCAGATGGTGACGCTTTAGAAGAGCCTAGTGTCTCCGTAATCAGTACAGAGTTCAGCCCATTGTATGCTAAGCCGGTAGAGCTAAGACCATTGCTTCGTCAGTTGATGAGTTATTTCACCGTATACGAATTATACGTTGCCCTGCGAGATGCCGGCCAAAAAGCTCATCAGCTTCAAGATATGATTATCGATGCGAACAACAATAGATATGACTTACTAGAAGAGCGTGATACTTCTTATTACCCTACTCAGAAGTTTGTCGTATATGAAGCAGCGATTAATCTATTATCCTCTTTGCTTGTTACTGTCATGGATCAGCAAAACATCGGGAACCCAAATGAAACCATTAGTGTTAATGGGGGAGACGAGGTTCAGCTGGGCGATTTCCGAATTGTTCCGGGAGGATCTTCTTCTACTACTTCAAGCGGCAACTCAAGTGCAACTGTTCCGATCAACCTGATCAAGCAGACACTTGAAACCTTGTCTGGAGATCATAAGTTCTGGATGGACGCTATGATGGGACGTAATAAGCGCGGATACGCAACGCCAGTTAGCGCTTCGATGAAAGTAAATAACGGCGCGACACCAGACGACAGAGGTCTTGAATAATGAGAGACCTTAGAGAAGATTTAGCGAAATTTTTCGATGAATATGCTCACAATGTCGTTTATGTTCGTCGTGATCCACGATTCCGATGCGCTTGCTATTCTGAACGAAGCGGTGAGCCAACCAGCAATTGTCCTAAATGCTTCGGGACTTCCTATGTCGTATCAATGGAGAAAGTGAGAACCAGAAGAACACTTAGTTCTTTTCCGGAGTCACTGCCAAATACGAATAGATCCGCTGCATTTGGTAGCATGGTTCCTAAGCAGTATGTCTACTACTTAGAACACGATATTAATCCGAAAGAGAATGATCTTATTCTCGAAGTCCAATGGGACAAGGGCATGCCGGTTCGCATTATGCAAAAGCACAGTATAAGTGTAGCTGAGCCACTTTACGGCAAAGGCGGTCGAGTGGAGTTCTGGGTGACTTATCTGAAGCATTCAATGGGGGAGGCGGGAGACAATGCAGCCCTCACCAAATATTGATTATTTTCAACTTCCTCATATCTATTCCAGTGTAAACCTGGCGATAGGTAAACGAATCATCGTTCTTGGGGAATCTACCAAAGGATCACTTTATGATCCTATTGCAATCACCAGTGTAACTTTAGCAGAGAAAGTCTTTGGCGAAGGACCATTAATAGAGCGCTTCAAAGATTTATATCTAGGTGGTCAAGTGGGAGCCTATTTAATGAGAGTTGAACGTAATGCGTTACAAACATCGCTTAGTGCACTCCTTAAATTCCCATTCGATCTCATATACATCGACGGAGTATACTTCAATACTCATCCGGAGGCCATCCAAAAATTCATCCAATTTGCCCAGGATAAAGAGTATCAAGGTCAGCTAATACATGGATTCTTCGACGTTAAAGACTTGGATTCAATGGAAAGCATCCGAGCCATCTATTCAGATATTAAGTCTCTTACGCAGACAACTGAGAACGGTGATGAGGAGCTTGGCAAATACTTTTCAGTCGTGTTTGATCAAATGAAAGATCATCATGCGGCAGCGGTATACGCCGGGCTTGTAGCTTCATTGAATCCAGAAAAGAGCCCTGTTAATAAGACACTAAATGTGGAATTAAAGCAGGAGCTATCAAAAGAGGATATGCAGGAGCTAAGTGCTGCTGGAATCGTCTGTTTTAAAGATAGCTTAAAAAAAGGAGTCGTCTGTTCCTCCTCAAGTTGTGCAGTCGCTACATCCAGCAGTGCAAGCAAGCATATTTCTAATCTACGCATTGCGCAGTTTCTTATTCAAGAAATTGCTGATCATCTTCAAGAATACGTAGGGAGGATCGGTATTGAGTACATCATTTCCGAAGCCGAAGCAATCATTCAATCGATTGCAGAAAGCCATATGGATGCTCAGCGAATCAAGAGATACGATTACACACTGGAACCGGATAGACTGAGGGGAGTCATCAACATTGAAATCGAGATCGTTCCTATTTTCTCAGTCTATGCAATGACACAGACTTCTCAAGTAAGGGTGAGAACATGAATCTGAATTACCCAACTGGCTATGATCCAACGAAAGATCCGTACTTGGATAATCGTCTCCGTGCAGATAAACCCATTACCTTTCTAGGATTCATTGATGAAATGAATAAGCTCTGGAAAAGGGCGGAGAAGAAAGGGTCAATTAAAAGACACTTTCCAGTGAAAGACGAGGCTGAAGTTCCTCTCATTACATTTCGGCTGATCGGCCGAGTAATCGACCCTGACTACAAAGATCGGAAGCCTCGTCTACGAGCACAAATTCATCATCCATATGTTCCGGGTGAAATAGTGGAGCTATGGGGCCAAATGTTTCTATTCACTATTCAGTTCGATGTGCATGCTCTGACTGCTGAGGAAGCAGATGAATTAGCAGGAGAGCTAGAAGATTTTATCTTTATGTACAAAGGATATTTCAAACAGAACGGTGTTCATGAACTAACGTTCTTACAGCAGCTTGAAGATCAGGTGAGTTCGGACACAAGGGTCAATGTGCCCATACGTCCGATTCAATATATTATGCGATTTGAGAAGATAACTCCAAAATTCCTTAATCGCATCGAGCAGATCGCGGTCAGAACAAATGACCTTGACGCTCAGAAAACAAGTCAGCAACCCTTTAAGGAGGATGAATAAAAATGGCAACTACTGAAAAGTACGAAAATCTGCCTGGTGTTAAAGTAACCTATGAAGACGGTCAATTATTTACCGGCAGCTCTCAGCAAACTGCGACTACTCAGTCCAAACTGATTATCGGCAGTGCAGTGGATGGTCCAACTGGTGAACCAGTATCTGTCCGTGAACTCGGCATCAAAGAAGTGGACAAGCTATTTGGTGGCATGCTTGATCGCACTACAAAAGAACCGAATGGTTCCTCTCTGGTTCGAGGCATGTACGAATCTATTCTAGCTGGCAACGATGACATTCGCTTGATTCGTGTAGACGGTAAATCCGCTCAAACAGTCTTGAATGCGAAAGACCTTGCCCGCGCTACTGAGCAGTTCCTTGATTATGCAAAAGGAAATACCGCATTCTCTGCTAATCTGAGCATTCCTGAAAATGGACGTTTTGTTGGTGAGATCACAGTGTCTGAGATTGATAAAGATACTGGCGTGTCCAAGGTAATTGCAAATGCAATTCGTAATGTCGATGCTTCTATCGCTGGCCAAGAAAAAGCATACTTCTATGCAGACAAAATGCGTCCTGGCAACACAGTTAAGATGTCATTCGATTACGAGAATTATGTATACACTATGGTTCCTAAAGCGGACGAAGGCGGAATACCTGATTACACCGATCCAGATTACACATTGAATCGTGATGTGCAGGAAAATCATTATTTCTATTCTTCCCGTAGAAACTGGTCGGACAAGCTTGAAAGTGGACACGTTCCAGTTGTTGTTGTAAAAGACAATACTACTGGCGTGGTTGCAACGATTTCTTCCACGACTCCTGCAGGAGAATTGATCTACCGTGTAGGTAAAGGATTTAACGCAGCAAACCCACTTACAGATGCGGTATCTGCTAGTGATTACAAAGACGGCGGTATCTTCTTCACAGCAGCTTATGATGCTGAAGTAGCGAAAGGAGTATATCCAGATATCACAGGCAACGTAACGGTTACTGTTGAATACGCTTGGTACTCTTCCTTTGCAAATAAAACAGAAGTGACTGCAACTGTTCCTGGACAGGATACTCCCTACAACCTGAACTACACTCCAATGAGTGACCAGTTCTCTATCTTCTATATGGAAGGTCAAAATAAGGTTGTTGTTGATCCAGCAGGGTATGGCTTGGATATCTCTGATAAACAAGTAACTATTTTTGCAGGCGCTGTTCCGGTAGGCGTTCAATTGTATGCAGGATATAAAACATCCAGCAATACCGCAAGTGATCCTAAGTTGTTCGTTTACGGTAAATACGATGGTGAGGTTTACGGAAGCCTGACAGATCAATACGATCCAACGACTCTTCGAGGTGTTCGAGTTGAAATTCAGGTTGATCCAGAAGATCCAGCAGGCGTAGAGAAGATTATTATCTTCCACAAACCGACCGAGAAAAAGCTGACTTCTCAGGATAATGCGTTGAGATATAAAACTAAGGCGCTAACAGCAGTACGCACGCTTCGCCAACTGGTTCAATATGTCAACACTGATCCAAACAACAACGTTGTTCGACTCTTCTGCCCGAATGAGTTTGGTAGCGTAAGAGTTCAAGGATTGCTTGAAACAGCTCCAATGTACCTCGGTGAAGAAAGCCCAGGTGTAATTAAAGAGGACCCAACTCAAGCCATTGATTCTCCAGATCGTTTCCCATGGCTCGGACAGAACGGACTCTTTGATCCAACGAAGCCAGCAGATATGGCTAAGCTTTATGAAAAGCTCGGCGGCACTTATGAATCAGACGGTTTCGGAAATATCAAGCTGACAAGCCAAGGTATTTACAATCGACTGGAAAACTATGCTGTTGACGTTATCGTACTGGTAGATGCTTATGCAAACAGTATTATCGATCCACTGGCACCTGAAAAGAACTTTGCAACACAGCTGGCACAGCACTGTGCGGTTGTTACTGCGAAGACTTATGAGACCATCGGTGTTATTAGTATGGCTCCTGCTCTCGAATCTACTCTTCTGGCTGTACAAGAATATGTAGACATCGCTACTGGTGTTGAAACCCTGATCACAGATGAGCGGAAGAAGACATATGAAAATGCGGGTATTCGTTTGGACTATGTGAACATGCACAGCATGTTTAACGAAGCTACGCATGAATATGTGCTCAACGAGAAAGGTGAGACCATTGACGTTGGTCGATATGTGAGTGTTGTATTTGGACCAGAAGTAGGACTTACAAGCGACCAAGTTGGCAACTACGTTGCGCCGGGTGCTCTGGTGTACGGTTCCCTGATCACTACACTGAATGCCGAAGTTGCAACGACTAACAAGCAATTGCCTTCTGTATACGGTCTTCGCTATCGTCTTTCCGAAGGGCAGCATGACCAACTGATTGGCGGACGCTATGTAACGTTCGATACGAAAGCCTTCTCGACTACAGGCACGAATCGCGCGGTTTCAGTAAAAGACGGTGTAACAGCTGCTCGTCCAAACTCTGACTATGGTCGTCTTTCTACAATCCGAATCACTCACCTGTCGGTACAGTTGGTTCGCAGAAAGGCTGAACCGTATATCGGATTGCCAAACGGTCTGGCTCAGCGAAATGCACTATCTGCTGAGATTCAGGCAGGACTCGATGCACTGAAAGAAAATGGAGTTCTTCAACGCTTTAACTTCGTTATCTTCTCCAGCGCTGCCGATCAAGTCCTTGGTAATGCATTCATTACACTGGAACTCGTTCCACAGTTCGAACTGAGAAAGTTCAATGCTTCTGTAGTTTTGAAAGCTTCATAATCATCAGGTTCGGTATAGTAAAACATGCCGAACCATACTTCTTGGGCTTAATTGCCCCAGAACTAATATAAAGGAGTGAAATTTAATGGCTATTAACGCAGGCACTAGCATGGAGAACTATACACGCTCGTTTAGCTCCTTCGCTGGTTCAGATATCGTCGCAACATTCAATGGACGACTCATTGGTGAACTCCAGGCGATTACTTACTCCGTTACTCGTGAGGTCGCACCGATCTACACGATGGGGTCGCCAGATGCCCGCTCGTTCTCCCGTGGTAAGCGCGGAATCAGCGGATCGTTGGTATTTACTCAGTTCGACCGTGATGCTCTGCTTAGCGAAATGGAAAAAACGTATTCCGGCGCACCGGCAATGCAAACCTTCCAGCAATACAAAGCAAACATGGATGATGACTTGATCTTCGGTCTGAAAAACACAGAACGCGGTTATGGCATTAGTGCATGGGATGATGAAATGACTCGTCTTGGTTATGCGAAGACAGGGGCTAACTCATTCGATGATTCTAACCTAACTGGCTTCTATGTACCAGAATACGCTGACCAATTGATGCCATTCAATATCACAATCACTGGTGCCAATGAGTACGGTCAACGCATGGGTATGGAGATCTATGGTATTCAAGTCTTGAATGAAGGTTCTGGATTCTCTGTAGATGATGTTATTACTGCTAAGGCGTATACGTTCGTGGCCCGCAAGCTGAAAGGTGTTCGTCCGAAAGATAACCTCCGCAATGAAGGCTCTGACGGTATGATTTCCACTGTAGGCGATTTGTTCAGAACGGTACTCTAATGGACAAAGGGCAGCTCCAAAAGGGCTGCCCTTTTTTACATACTTATAGGAAAGAGGTGCCACCATGAAAAGAGCGACCAATGGCTACATGCATACGTTCACCAGTTACGCCGGTTCAGATATCGTAGCCACTATTAATATGCCCGGAAAAGGGCCGCAAGTATTCGGTGAATTATCCACTATTTCATATTCTATATTCAGAGAGAAGTTTCCGGTTCGAGCACTAGGAAGAAGCACCATGAAAGGTTTCACTAGGGGGATGCGCACGATCACTGGTGTGATGAGTTTTACGATGTTTGATGAAAGCATTGTTCTTCAAGCAATGGAAGAAGTGAAAAAGCTAGGATACAACATGCTTATGGATGAGATGCCTATGTTTGATATCACCATTTCAATGGCAAATGAGTTTGGAGCAAAAAGTGCACTGACGATTTATGGTGTTACAACTTATACAGAAGGTATGTCATTAAGTATTAACAGCTTACTCACCGAATCCGTCTATGAGTTTTATGCTCTGGATATTGATCCAATGAGAAGGGTGATTAAATAATGGCCATTTATAGCTCAAGGAGAAAACCATCCCCTCAAGGGAACCTTTATAAGCGCCCCGATAATCGAGTCGAGTATCAGATATTTAATGAAGATTACTTTTCAGGAGCAGACGTTAATTTATTCTTCGGAGATATTTGGGTAGACGAAGCGACATCCATTCAGTTTGCACTGAGTGAGCAGGTGCTGCCGGTTTACGGATATCATTCCTATACGATGGATACGGTTGCCCGCGGACAGAGAATGGTTCAAGGACAGTTCAGCATCAACTTCAAGGGCGTAGGATATCTGAAAGAAGTGCTGAAGAATGCAACCGCAATTAATTATGCGGTCAATCAGGCACAGCAGGAAGGCGTTATTAAGAAAGAAGATTTCAAAAAGTACAAGTTGGATGAGATTCTAACGATGTATGGCAAGGAAAGCTTTGAGCAGATCGCTGAGGAATATGAAGCTGCTTTATGGGGAACGTCCGATGATGAATCTAGGTTGACGAATCCATATACAACGTTTTTCCCTGCTGATCCTTACGGCTTCGATATTAAGATCAACTATGGTGCAGTCAGTGAGTCGCTAAATCCGGGGACGCAGTTCTTTACAACTGCAGGAAGTTTTAGAACTCCTGCAAATGTGACAGTTGAGACAGTAAACGGAGTGCAGCTTAATGGCTTATCCAAAGTCGGCATCGGTACATCTTTTGAAGGTCAGCCTATCACGGAAGTCTACAATTTCATTGCCAGAGATATAAATGGTCCTTTATATGTAAGATAAAAGCAAGTATAATAAAAATGTAATGCGTTACAATATGATTTAAGAGAGGGATTAAAGATGGAACAGCCAACGCTTTTTGATATGGATGAGGATATGAAGGAAAAACAGCTTCCTGTAGATGAAGAGACAGGAGCAGCAGCTAAAGAAGAAGTTAAAAAAGTGCAAGAAGAATATACAGAAGAAGAGTTGAATATTCCTGTTTTTGAAGGAGGACCAACACGCAGAATCGTTGAAGAATGGAAGAAAGAGCATAAGAGGATTTACTTTACTCCATTTTCAGACGGAGTATACATTTGGCGGACTTTAACTCGTCCAGAGTATCGAAATATTATTGAAAACAAAGATCTAAATACGATGGATCGTGAGGACCATATGACCAGCACCTGTCTTCTGCACCCCAGAATGACACTCGAAGAGGTTAGGTCAGATTCCGCAGGAAGACCAAGTGTATTGTCCGAAATGATTATGTCTCAAAGTGCATTCGTCGCCCAGTCGGCGCCAATCCAATTGTAAGCAGGGCTGTTCGCTCTGCTTCATTTTTTATCAGGTGATAATATGTATACACAAAAAGAGATCGAACAATGGAAAGAGCAGTACGGAGAAATATTTGCATGCACTATTAATGAGCAAGCCTTCGTATATCGAATGCTTGGACGCAATGAGTATAACTTTGTCATGTCGATGAAAGATATATCTCCTAGCGAAGCTGAGGAAATCTTTTGTGAGATTGCGACGATCTATCCTATAGGTTTTAACTTCCGAACAACAGATGGGTATGCTACTTCGCTTTGCTCGTATATCCTAGACAACTCTATGTTGAGTAATCAAGATCAGGCAGAGCAGCTGCTAAACTATCATCGGGAAGATATGACGGATTATAATTTTCAGGTTGATTGTGTGATCCAAGAAGCGTTCCCTAAATATACGCTTGAAGAAATAGCGAGCTGGCCGGTACCAAAAACAATGTATTACTTGGCTCGAGCCGAATGGATACTGCAAAATCTACGAGGGGTGCCTTTACAAGTCTACTCTCAAGAGGAATTAATGGCTATGCAGCAGGCGCAAGCAACTCCTGCTCCGATGCCTATGGCTATGTCTCCACAACAAAGAGCTGAGGCCTCACCTTTAGCGAATCCAGAGAAGCCACCAGAAGCTAGACAAAGAGGCGATGTGAGCCGGAAGGAACTGTCACAGCAAGAACTAGAAGCCATGATGTCTCAAGTTTCAAATCAGAAAGTTGACCTTAGTAAAAGTATGGCCAATCAATCTTTCCCGGAATTAGCCTTGTTTAAAACTCAGGACGACCTTAGAGGCGAGTTCGATGTTTAAGGCTTGGGAGTTGGTGAGCCGAATCGATTACGATCGCAGAGTGAATCGAAAGTATGGGGATGGGCAGTGGATGATCCAAACCTGCTGGGCGCTTTATTTAATGAGATGGTATGAGAAATACGCATATGAAATGAGGTGATAGCTTGGAACGAGAACAATACGATGAGAATAAGTTTACCCCCTATTTAGATAATGACAGTCGTCCAATGACCCGCTTTTTGCAATCAAATGAAGAGGATGATGAAATGTCCTTTTTTGCAAAGGCAGGTATCGCAGTAGGGGGTGTCATTGCAGCAAGAGCTTTAATGCATCGTACCGGAGCTACCCGACAAATCACGCGTTTTTTTGATACCCAAGTTAAAGGTTCCTATCAGGCGGCTAGAGAGATCATGCAAGAGCAGCGTCCTTCAAGAACTCTGACAAGGGATTTGCCGGGATCGATCCGGAGATTCAATGAACGAAGAAGTGAATTAGTGAAGCGTCAGACTGAACAGATGAGAGAGTTTAGTCGGCGCGGCGGTGCAGAAGAATACGATATGCAGCGCTACATCCGTCAGCGAGAACAGATGATTACGGAGCAAGTACCGTTTCACATCCAAGAAGGATTGCGGTACCGGGACGTTCTTAAAGAAGTGGAAACACGTATGCCTAAGCATGCAAAGTCTATTCAAAGTGCAATGGAGAGCGGAGATCCTGGGTTCCTAAGATCGCTCCCGTCCGAGCAGATGGCATCCCACCTTCGCAAGCACGGTGTTTCTGATCGGGAAGCAATTGACCAATTTACTCGTATTCAAGACGCCTATCGAAATAGGAATTATCGTGCTGATTCAGAAGAAGCCCGCGAATGGATCGAAGGCATTCAAACCAAGATGCGTAAGTTTACTGCCGAGCAGATGGATACGCTGACCCGAAAAGAAGCTCGATACAAGGGCGTAATGAATGGACACAGACAGGCTACTGTAGAAGACATCTTAGCCATGAATAAGAATGGAGTTATGCAGGTAGATCCTAAGCTTGTTGCTCACATGGAAGAGATCATGCAGTACAACAAAAAGTTTGGCCAATCTGTGTTTGATGAGAATGTATACATTAGAGAGAGAAACGGAAAGATCATCGATTGGACCGATTACAAAACATATGATGATATGCGCAGAGGCGTTAAAGAGTGGGCCGCCAAGACGTTGCCGGGCGGACTCATGCACATGCGGGATAACATCAATATGCAAGAAGCTCGTGAGATTGCCAGTTTCCGCATATTTAACCGAGATGTAGTTCAGCCAGGACTCAACGCTCAACGTGGCTTAGATGTCAAAGAGAGAGCCCATGAACCGCTAATCTACGTCAACGGTAAATTCGTTCGTCTCTTTGACGATAACGCGGTCAACACAGATGCAGGTATGGAAGTACTAAATAAGCAGCGTGATATGTTTCTTACCTCATCAAGATTCGGAACGATTGGCAAGGTAACACGGCAAGTGTCAGGCATGATGACCGAAGAAGGTGGCCAGAGAAACTTCTTTGCTGGCGTCTTTGATTTAGGAAGGCAGGATAAGGATGCTGCCATTCATGGGGCGCTAGGGAGAGTTAATAAGTTCTTTAATCCAGACTGGGAACGTAATGTCATTAATAAAGCCCTTCAAGGCGGTATCGATCAAGAGAGTTCTTATGCTGTCAGGGCTTATTTTGAGAAGTACACTAAAGGATTATCTGCCCGATCCCTTAACAATATGATGGATGATATGCCAGCCAGCTTGAGAGATTTTGTTCAGGCTAATGAGATTACCTTCAGCACGCAAGATGACTTTATGAAAGTGTTTCGCTTCATGGGTGAAGGTGATGGAAAGAGAATGGCAAGCGGTGAACTGAAATCACTCTGGCAAAAGTATGAGCGCGATCCGGATGCTTTCCTGCATTCTAAAAGACCCGTAGGGGATTCCTCTTGGCTTGGAGAATATACCAATATTCAAACGGGATTCGATCGCATTCATCAGCAGCTTAGTATCGATCTGATCAATCAGCTTGTTCACCGGAAGCAAATGAACACAATGAGTCCATTTGATTTCAGACAGTATACGGACGATCTCTTTGATGCAGACAAGCTGACGAAACAAGAGTGGCAAGATACACAGTTCCTATTCAGCCATGCACAATACAAGAAGTCAGAAATCGGGATCAACTCGAATCCTTCAGGTGCAATTAACGACATTAATAATCTAATGACCGGACAGACGCCAGAAGCTTTGAAATTCCAGGATAATGTGAAAGCTAATCTTCATGTAACCAATCCTCTATTTCAAAAGTTCTCTGGAACAAGACCAGTCAACCGTATAAACGATGAATATATTGCGGTGAATAAGGCATTTGAATCAACGACTACCTCTGGAAGATTTCTTGAGTTCTTCACGGACTTCGGAGATAAAGCAAAACAGATGGGACTTCGGACGGGTCGAAGAAACATGGAGGACTTCACAAACCTTTCGATCTTTGGAGCCAACTATCCGATCTATCGTCTGCAGGATGCCCTAGGTGATCTTGGGCTTGGATTCTCAGATGACTCAATGACAAGCCCACTGAAGATGATGTCTTCCCTAATGCTCAAGAGATTCCTTCCAATCTATCTTGGCACACAGTACGCTCAGTATTTGGATTGGGAAGTTGAGCAGTCTACAGGACAGAGTGTATCTGATCGCTGGGAAAACTATAAGGCTAGAACGAATCTCATTGAAGCTTGGGCTGATGATGAAAGTGGAAAGACAGAGGAAGAGAAAAGGGCAAGGATGCTCACTCCTGGGATTGATCACTTTGCCGCTATGCCTAGCATTTATCTTCCGGGCATTGGTCCTGTAGGTCCGGGCTACATTGCTGCATCTGCTCTTGGATATGGCGGAACGCCGATTGATGAGAAGGAAGCATACTCTGCTGAAGAGTATGAAGAATACCTGCAGTATGGCGTGGATGAAGTGCGTAAGAGTAGATGGTGGGCGTTTGGTTCTAAGTCGGCCTACCGAGGAGATCGTATTACTGAGCATCGACCTAACAGCTACCGACTTGCTATGTCGGATGCGGAGGACAGTGACACAGACCTAACCAATGAGGAGCGATGGTCAGAAGCTAATATGCTGCCAACCTTCCGAAATCCATTAGGGGGATTGGCTTACGCCTTCGGGATGAAGGATCCGTACTACTGGGAAAGGAAACATTTCTATGATCGTCCTTATCTGATTACTGGATCACTATTCAACCCGAATACACCTTTCTTTGGAGATATCGGAAATGCCACGATTGGTCAGCTTATTAAACCGACTGAGAAGATGCATCCCGAATACTGGGGCGATCCTATCTTAATGCAGGAGCAGACATCGGAATTTGGTAATCGTCCTAACTCGCCAATCGTGACGCGGTTCTCTCCAGGCGGTCGAACGGAGAATGTTGTATACGCAGACTCTGAAGACTATGGTGCTAATCAATATACAAGGGATGCTGATACTTCGGCGCCTCGCTATATCCAGATTCACCAGAAGGATGCTGAGGGGAATCAAACAGGGGCTTATGTTGCTCAAGAGGTCAATACAGGGCAAGCCATCTACGTGCCAGCAAATGTGGCCAATAAAGACTACACCATCGAAGAGTTATTCAATATTGCTGAGAAGACGGACGATGATACTCTGATTAAAACGAAACCTCGTGCCATGTTTGATGACGGATTCGCCTACAAGCAAGAGCTTGAGAACCGGAAGCTAGAAGACCTTCAAGATCCAACACAGGCCGGATGGCTTATGCAGGAAGCATGGGAAAACTGGTCAGAACCTCTAGGGGTATACAAATGGATTCTGCAAGATGAAGTCTTCGGATACAATCCTTATGAAGGTAAGACAGTTATTGAGAAAGCTGATGCAGCTTACAATCTATCGAATGCTTTCCAGTCCCTGAATGCAGGTTCTCTTGGAGGACAGCTCTCCGAGATTGGGCGCCGGTTCATACGGCGTGATGATGGACAGTTGGATAAGTTTAATCCAATCCGAAACACCATGCCAGATTGGCTGCCTGGTTCAGACTATTTCATTGACTTCCAAAGCGGCGATCCCTATCAGAAAATAGAGAATGGTGAATACCGACTACCGGGAGAAACATATGAAAAGCTCAATCAACTTCATCCCGATGAGACAGGTGCTTACGGTGCCTTCGATAAATTTAAGATACTGGCTGATGTAGCGCCTTGGAGTGACGAATACAAATTCTGGCGTGATTATGTCGTGGAGACGAGCACGGACGCCGAGCTGAGAAAACAAGCGGCTGAAATTAAGCGCCAGGTGGCTCAAAGAAAGCAGAAGTATGAATTTACTCCTTATCGCTTTGAGGGCGCTGAACTTGAATATCAACAGGCTACAGTGCGTAAATTCTTGGACGACTACAGCTTTGTAACAGAAGAGTTTGGCGATCAAGTCTTTAGACTAGCCGGTGTCGATTTAAGAGGGAAAGCAGAAGGCGTTCTTCGATCGTATTTGGGTATTGGCGATCAAGTCACCATCGGTCTCAATGGCGATGAGAGTAAGCAGATTTCGAATGATACGTACAAGACAGCACGGGTTGTCGTTTATAACGAAGACATCGGAAATATCAACCGTGACATTCTTGCTCGCGGACTTATGAAAGAGAATCTAACTGATTTCTCAGCAGCAGGTGTATTCTCAAGATTCTCAGATTCTGAGATTAGCAAGGGCGCACGATGGGAGCGGATTGCTCACTATGAGTCGCCACTGAATACGAAGTTCCTGCAGGTGCGTACAGCTCTTGAGGAGTATGAGAGGGATCAGGTCTACGGTAAGGACTGGGCAACATGGGAAAACTTCTTGATTGATGATTATCTCATCCCTGGATTCCAATCTATCATCCGTCATGATCTGGATGAGTCGATGATGCGTGGAGCAATTGCTGGCGCAGCTGTTGGCGGATTCTTAAATATCTTTGGAGCAAGTAAGAAGAATATTCTGCGCAGTGGTATTGTTGGAGCCTTGGGAGCTGGAATCGGCAATCTTTATAGACAGAATTACGAGAAAGAAACAGGCGAAGCATGGATTCCTGAGCGTAGACGAATAGAGAATGATATTAACGAATACTTCGATGTCCTTAAATACATGAAGTTTCGTGGCTTATATGAGCAAGCCAAGGTTGATGCCGCTGAAGCTGGTTATGATGTTGATGCTATTCTTGGGAGCGAAGAAGCTCGACAGGAAATGAATAAGCAGCGAAAGCGTGATTTGGAAGATCAGAAGATCAGACTATTCATTGATCAGCCTGAAGGATGGGAAGATCAGCGAAAAGCTATCAATAAAGAGATCGAGTTAATGGGTCAAGGATTCAACGAAGTGCAACTGCCGCAAGAAGTGCTTATGGCCATGCATTACAAAGATATGTATGAGCGCACAGTCTACGGTGCTGACCCATATGGCGATCGAATGAAGCTGGCTAGTGCATTCCCATACAAGGATAAATGGTTCTTTGATGATTTTGTTGAAGCTCCTGAAAAGGACCGACAGCGAATCCTAGAAGTCATTCCAGAAAACCAACGGCGCATCTATAAAGCATTATGGGGAATGGAAAATGAAGGTCCTGCTCCCTTGGAGGAAGTGTTCTCCAAGTTCGTCCTGCCTGACCCCGGCTGGATCGGATGGAATCCAAAAGTCGACCTTGATGATATGAAAGTGAAGGCAGTTCAAGAAGCCGGATTGGATATGAGTGATTTCAATTTCTGGACAGATGATGTTGTCTCATCCAGTTATCTGCCTGACATCTCACCTGAAGGCAACGACGTTTATCTGAACGGGCCTCAATTCTCAGGCTATCAAGAAATGCAGGATAACATTCGAGCTGTATTGGAAGGGCAGGGACTCACGGATGTGGATATTCGCATAGCTCCTAATGGAGGAAATGAAACCAGTGTGAACTTTAGGTACGAGGAAGATCGAAGTCACGAGATTGATAACTATTTCAAAGAGAATATGGATTCTCTGATGTAAGGAAGTGAGTTCATGGGGATTGAGGAAATTCTAATGGCAGAAGGGTTCCAAGCGGTTGCTCCAAACAGCCGCGGAACCTGGGTGCCAGTTACCGCATTTAATCCTGTTACAAGTCCAAATTACGCAAAAAGAGATAGCCGACAAGGGAAAGTAAACGAGCTGGTGGAGAAGATTAATAATTCACAGCTGTCAGCAAAATCAATCATTGGACAAGGACGCTACAAAGTCATGCCTGAGCTTTACACAGCTAACAATAATCAGGCAAGAAGCGCCATTGATGTATTCCAAGAGTTCGTCCAAAGGGCTAAGAATCCAAGCAGTAGACACAATTCCTATGTTGCTTTCGATATTGAGACCATGGGAGATCGATCTAAAAACGATGGATCAGGATTCGGGGTGACTGAGATTGCAGCGCAAAGCTTTAGCAGACAGGCAGGTGGCACCTATAAAGCTAGTTCAAAGAGTGTATTTAATGCACTGCTTGCCCTAGATAATAAGTCAGCAACAGAAATGAAAGGCCTGATAAAAAAGATCAAAACAGATCCATACAGCTTCCGGAAATTAACCTCTTCTGAGCAGCGTTCGGTCATCGACTTAATGCGTTACTCTACCTCAAACGAAGGCGGCGTTTCAGGTGCTATCCTGCAAACAAACCGAGGAGTAACAAATATCAGCCATAACCAAGTCGTGAATCAGATTCTACGCACAGATGGAACAATTGATGATTTGAAGTTTATTCAGAATTTTGAATTTTATCTTCGTCATATTAATCAAGGGTTTAATGATCTGCAGGCGAATGGAGAAAAGGATCATCTGGGGGTTATTAATCGCTATAACAAATTCCTTCATGATAATCGCTACAAGTACTTCTTATCTCACAATGGTACTAATTTTGATATACCAGCATTGGAGCAATGGAGTAAAAAGATAGGTGAGCCTATTTTGGGGCCGAAGAAGCATATCGACTTCTTGAGAGTTATCCAATCATCTTATCCAAATATGAAGGGACTGCACACAAGCTTTGGCAGATCATTCGAATCTAAACCGGCAATGGGAGGTCTAGGTACGCTGCAGGAGCTGCGCAGAACTTTTGGCTTTGATCAGGGTGCGGCCCATAATGCGGCGCATGATATTGGTGAAGAGGGCTTGGGTGGAGTTTTCTCCAGAATGTTTAATGGTGTCAGTCAAACAATTGAGGATGCAAAATCACTTCCTGGGATCGACACCTTTGGATTCAATTATCATCCTACACAGTTAAGCTGGAGTGATCGGCAGCTTAGAAAAGGAGATCGCCTATTTTCAATTGGCGGAGCAATGGCTTACGGGAATGGGGAGTTTGATTTTCAAGCAAGATCAGAAGACGGATCGTTTGTAGCAGATGAACCGGATTTTAATCGTATGGCTGTCAACAGCAAGTCTTTCTACGAGGTACAGGGTTTACGAAATATCTCAGACTATAATGAGGATGGAACTTTAAAGACAAATCGATTAGCGCTGGATTTATACAATCCAGATACAAAGGCAAATTCATTCATCATTCGTGAAGGTGATGATGCAATTCAGCAAATCGAAAATTTTGTCCAGCAAAAATTCTATTACTGGAACGGTCTTTCAAAAGACATGCAGCGGGAAATTCGCATCCAGAAAGAAAGAGACTTGGCCAGACGAAGATATGAAAGCCTAACCTCTCTTTCGGGTGCTGGTGGAAACTCAACCACTCGAGGCTTTGAAGCAGCCAAGCGTATGTATAGTAACGCTGCAGTTTACCGTGAGCGCTTAGAAGGAAAGGGTGGACATATCCAAAATGTGATAGATCACATTGAAGACGATCCTGAAGAAGCTCGCAAACGTTTGATGGATAACCGAATCACTCATGAAGAGATGATGGAGCGCATGAATTTCAATAGCTTACCAGGAGGTAGGTTAAACGAGACAGAGCAGCGCCTATTCTTCCGAATGGCGCCACGACTTGTAGATGAGCTTCCTCATTACAGTAAAGCGATTGAAGCTATCGAAGAACAATTTCCGATCAATCCAGATATGAGCGATATGGAAGCAAGACGGACTAGGCAGCAGCGTGATATTGCCTGGAGGCTCTACAATCAAGAAGTGAATGGCACAATTGGAGGAGATACAACTGAACGCCCAACACAGCCATTTGAGCAAAGAGGCATACACTATTTCGATCGAAGCACTGCCAGAAAAGAGCAGAGATATCTAAACTTCGAAACGATGGCCACTGCCCGCAACGCAATTTATCGTCAGATCGGAAGTCCGGATGACGGCGTTGATCTCAGGAAAGAACGGCTCGGGAACCTGATTACTTCACTTCAAGAGAGCAACGTAATCAATAGGAAAGTGGCAAACAAGTTCCACGAATTTAATCGAAGCTTCGCCATTAATGACAGCATCAGTATGATGGTTCAAGACTTGATGGACAACCATGATATCATGCAGCAGAATCTTAAAATTAAATCCGTAGGGCGCAGAGCTGAAATGCAGCAAGTGAGCGAAGCTGTTAACCAGCAAATGATTCAGTCTGCTATCAAGAAGACTAACGGAGTTCAAGGCTTTATTTTACAGCAAGGGATTGCTAATCAGCGGGTAAAAATGGATGAAAGTGCGGTTGATATCTTTTCACGGCTTGATGGTGTAGAACATGCATCCGGATTGAGAAGCAACAACTCTTCGGCTGTTAATCACATTCTGGAAACATACAGAACGACTGCTGACAAAATGGGGATGCATGGGCTTCAATACAATCTTTCGGTGAATGAAGAAGGAACTCAAGCGCGGATTCAGATCTTTAAGAGTGAAAACAGTGCGAGTGTCATGGAGAAATTCCTTGCAGGTGAGTCGCACAGCAAAGCATCCGAAATCATCGTTCCGCTGATTCAACAGAATGGAACACATGTTATCGGAAACCAAGTACTCAACGCTCGATCTTTTCTAGTCAACGAAGGGGGAGATACTAAAACTATTTCTTCTGCGGAAATGATCGCTAGAGGATATACGGACTCCTTTGAAATGCGCAATATCTTAAATGCCATTAGGAACGATGAGTATGAGGAAGCGGACTTAATGAGCAAGAGGGCTTTGCGAAATGAGATCGAAACCTTGTCTGGAATCAAGCGAAATGTTTTATCTCAAAACGATGGATATTACTGGGCAAACAATGACTCTGACTTCCTAAAGCAATCTCACGTAAGCATAGCTCCGGCTATGATTCAGGAATGGCATGAGCAGGGGCGCATAAACCTTGATAGAGATATACGGGAAGATTGGCTAGGAAGAGCCCTACAGCGTGGCAGCAATATACGGCATGCAACTTTTGATGATCTCTCTCCTAACAAAGCTTATGAAATGATTAAGGAAGTTGATGATTGGGCGGCAAGCAAAGAACTGAATCTTTATGCTGGCAGCGTTAAATCCGAAAATGTTTCCAGAGGAATATGGTCTTTCAAGAACATTCAGGATTATCATCCACTTGGTGCGTACAGCTTTAACGGTCGTGATAATGCTGTCCAGTGGTTCAACAGCTACAACGTTAATGAGAAGACTAGGCAGGGGCTTCTTGAAGCCGGAATAAAGCCTTCATACTTCGATAGTCTTGTTACAACGGCAGCTATGGAAGAGCGAAATAAAGCCAATCCTGCACAGCGCGGCGTTAATATGAAAGTCGCCTACATGTCACAGGCTCAGCTCGACGATCGTGTTCAGCAGCTTCTTGCCGATAGTAGTGTAAGTCAGAGTATTAAAAAACAGCTATCTGACTCCATGGCAAAAGCTAGATTGTACGAACAGCAGGCTATCTTTACTAAAGAAATCATGGATGCTTATAAAGTAGATAATCACACCTTTATCGACAAGGGTGACTCCTTTACTTGGAATAGTGCCTTCTACGAAGATGGGCATCTAAGGACAACGGTAAATCCAGGGGATCTGCTCGGAGTAAGAACGGTGTCTGGCGTTGAAGAGAAAGTATTCTATGACGGAAATAAAACAGGAACCATTTTCACGGATTATGATGAGAACAGAATCGGGATTCATACTGAAGATCAGCCGTTCAAATTCATGATTGAAGGAGAAAAAACAACTGACACTACAGTCTCAAGAGAGCTAATGAGATATCTTACAGGATCAGATGACATCACAGCCATCTACAATCCTGATGTAGGAAAGCATAAAGACTTTGGAGCCATGATGACAGGTCAAGCCAAACTACTGGCTGATCATATTCAAGGGATGTCTCCCGAGCAGCAGCAACGCGCAATCAGAGCTGTCGAGGAATCTGGCATCGGATTAAACTGGAATGAGGATCGTTTCCTAGTTAATTCAAATGCGGGCATCAAAACAGACGCATTTGATCAGCTCTTCGCTCACCCAGATATTAATTTGAATAACAAGACTAGCACAGGCTTAACGACTGCGATTCAGGAAGTTAGGGCTTCGCAAGTGGAGAATTATTCTCGAATGACTGATAAGACAGGTAGAGTTGTTATCGAGTTTAGAGGTGACGATCCAATCTATGCAGGTGGAGAAAACGCCATAAAAGGTGTTACATGGGGACATCGTGAGTACGGAGTTCTGGACAACATGGGTGCGGAAGCTACAAAAGAGCACATGTATAATCGGATGCTCGAGACAAATCAAGCAAACTATCGTGCCCAGGAATCCAGAAATATGATAACAGCCCTTGGAGCTATTGCAAATCCGGAGTCCGTTGAAGGTCCTACGCTGTCTGTTAATGATTTCAAAAACCTTCCTACCAGCAAGTATGGCAAGAATGAGCATTCGCTTATGGGAACCATATTTGATCGATCCCATGTATCCCAAATGCTTGGAGAAGGGATGAACGGAGAAGGTTATTGGTTAGAGCTCCCGAAGGTTGGTGATTTGGAATATACCTACGTTGACAAAGTTGTGGGAAGAGGCGCCGACTCTGAAAGAAGGAAGGCCATAGATAAGATCTTTATTCCGTTTACAGCTCAAGAAGGAAAAGGCGGAGATATCCATTTCAGAGAGCTTCAAAAGAATATCGCCAAAATCTATGAGCGTGCTGCAAGGATCGGCAAGAACGATGGGGTTACAAATTACAAGGAAGCTGTAGAAGCTCATGAATCCCTGCAAAGATCCATTGATGGCTACGTTAATCAACTGGTTAAAGACGTAACTTCTTCTAAAGGTCAGACGTACAGCAGCGTATTCAAAACCAATATGAATGAGTCCGGTACCGGTATCTTTAAACTGATCGACCCAAGGACTTCGGATGCTATGGATGGCGAGAGAACATACATCTCTCCAGAAGATGCAAAGAAGATGGGGATTTATGAAAAATTGAGCGATCCAGATAAGCCCTTCTATACAATGAATGTTCGCTACCCTACGTTCCATGATAATGCAATGCAGATCACTCGACTCATGATGGACGAGAATATAAAACCAGGAGAGTTTCACGTAACCGCATTGACGGCATCCCTAATGAAAGCCGACTCAGACGGTGACTACGATAATATCGTAGCACTGAGCGACGAAAAGATTCAAGCTGAGTGGGGCAGGATCTACAATGAGCAGCAACAACAGCGTACAGAAAGAATGGATAAGCTGATCAATAAATTCTCTGGCGATGAAGGGGCTCGAAGTTTTGAACTTCCGAATCTAAGCAGCGAAGACGAGTTTACTCAATTTGCGGCGAATGATCGTTCCGAGCTTACGGCGAAATCAGGTAAGATGGTTATCGGTCATGCGTCCAACCTTAACTACGCTATGCGTCAGCAAGCTAAGACTTACCTTGGTCATAATGAAGCTGCACGGCAAGCAATCTATGACTTCGGTCAGGATTTAGAGCAGAAGCTGATTTCATCTAAGCACGGTGCGGAAGAGATAGACAGCGCAATGGATTTTATTAATACCTTGTATCGCGCGAGAACGGACTCTGATTGGAAAAAGGTCTATGAGTTCGACAGGCAGTTCTTCCTTGATAGCGAAAGCCAATCAACAGGACATGAGGCCGCGATCCGAGAGTTACAAAAGATTCATGGTCAAGATGGAGGATTAAGCAGCCCATATAAGAAATTCGGCACAAGCGCCGGTGTTAGTGTAGAGCGTGTTGGTGTTAGCGGCATCGTTGATGCGATCAATGATGAAGGTGGGAGTTCTAATGCTGGGCTTGGTCTTATCCGTAGATTGGCAGGTGTTGAAAATCCAGAGTTTGATAAGTCAGATTCCGGATTCAGAGTAGAGCCTAACGATCCTGGA
>NZ_CP118108.1:4742500-4805000 GCF_028747985.1 Paenibacillus urinalis | reverse complement strand
GAGGAGCTGTCCTTAGTACGAGAGGACCGGGATGGACGTACCGCTGGTGTACCAGTTGTTCCGCCAGGAGCACCGCTGGGTAGCTATGTACGGACGGGATAAGCGCTGAAAGCATCTAAGCGTGAAGCCCCCCTCAAGATGAGATTTCCCAATTAGTAAGACCCCTTGAAGACGACGAGGTAGATAGGCTGGGGGTGGAAGTGCAGCAATGCATGGAGCTGACCAGTACTAATCGGTCGAGGGCTTATCCAAAAGATACCCAAGAAAGTGAAGCGAATGCTTCGACGGTAAATCCGAATACTTTCTCGGGGCCCGGAACAAAACCGGGTCAACAAAGATTCTAACATCGCTCATTGTTTCGTATCTAGTTTTCAGGGAGCAAATCCTTGTAAGATTTAAGCTGCATGTCCTTCTAAGGACTGATATTTTCTCGCAGCGATTTCGAGAAGCGTAGCTTCGAAAAATCATGTTTGGTGGCGATAGCGGAGGGGTTCCACACGTACCCATCCCGAACACGATCGTTAAGCCCTCCAGCGCCGATGGTACTTGGACCGAAGGGTCCTGGGAGAGTAGGACGTTGCCAAGCACACATAAGACACTATCGATGACACTCGATAGTGTCTTTTTTTACTTGCAGGACCTTTCTTATATAACTCTTCAGATTGACATCTGTATATAGATCTGACACACTTTTGCTAGATTGGATCCTTTGTTCACTTTCATATATAAAGACAAGAGTTGAGCTAACCTTCTAAATTATGAATCGCGAGGTGGAACCATGGTCATTCGGCAATTGAAGATGGAAGAGTTTGATGTAAGTACACAATTATCTGAATATGCTTTTAGATATAAGCTGACTGCTGAGGAGAAGGAACAGCGGAGACAGCACTTTGTTCCTGAGCAGTACTGGGGTTTGTTTGATGATGAAGAACTACAAGCAAAGCTGACTCTATTGCCTTTTCAAGTATATGTAAACGGCAAAGTATTTGATATGGGCGGCATTGCTGGGGTCGCCACATGGCCGGAAAACCGTAGAAAGGGACATGTGGCCCAATTGCTCAAGCATGCGCTGCAGGAGATGAAGAATCAAGGACAGAGCCTATCCTTCTTACATCCTTTTTTGGTACCGTTCTACCGTAAATACGGCTGGGAGGTCTTTGCCGAATACAAAAGGTATTTCATTCAAGCTCACCAGCTTCCACCAAGAGTAGAATACGAGGGGAAGGTTGTTCGCGATGTAACGGATATCGCTGTACTTGATGGGTTGTATCAATCTTTTGCAAGTCGCTATAATGGCACTTTGGTTCGAGATGAGGCGTGGTGGAAACGATCCGTGCTGAATGGGGATGGGCATACAGCCGTTTACTACTCTCCTGAGGGAGAGCCGCAAGGATATGTGCTTTATGAGAATAAAGACAAAGAGCTTATATGCGATGAATTTGTTTATTCGAATGAGAATGCGCGCCGAGCACTGCTTACGTATTTTGCAAACCATCCCAGTGAGCAGTTTAAGTTAAGCATGTTACCCTCAGACGATGAGCTGCCCTTCCTGCTGCCTGAACCGAGAGTGAAGCAGGAGCTTGTTCCTTATTTTATGGCACGTATTGTTGATCTGAGAGCTTTTATTGCCCAATATCCGTTTGAAGCAAACCAGAGCTTGGATCTGGTTCTCCAAGTTGAGGATTCTGTAGCATCCTGGAATACGGGATTTTGGCACCTGACTATAAACGAGGATGGACAGGGTAATATAGAACTTCTTTCTTCTGATGACAAGTCTACTGCCGATGTATCGGGCGACATCCAATCCTTTACAGCGATGTTTATGGGCTACAAGCGGCCACGGGAACTTTATTTAATGGAACGATTAGCAGGTAATCCGCTCCGAGCAACCCAACTGGATCATGTGATTCCTGCATGCCGAACATTTTTTATGGACTTCTTCTAATTTAACTAGAGGCTGCTGAGATTAGGTAAGACCCTTGAAAGAACGAGCTCTCCTGAACAATTCAGGGGAGTTTTTTTCGTAAGGCGCATATTTTAGGTCAAAATGAGAAAAATGAAAAAGGAACCCCTCTTGAGAATTCTACATAATGTGGTATAATGAAAACAAAGTCAAAGAAAGTCAAAGTCAACAGAGATCAAACAGATTTGAAGTATCAGGGATGCAGGGCGTCACATTGAGTTTTCTAGGCGAATGAGATTCGTTCTCCGTCCAAGATGGGTAATTTCAAGGATGGGTAGTGACCCCAGTTGGGAAGCCTTTTCCTTAGATACAGATGATTAGTGTAGTTTAATGTAATGAACTCAAGTTATTTAAGGGGCAAATATAGTGGGGGATGTAGAATGCGCAATATTTCTGATATTATCGAGCAATATCTGAAAAATATTTTGCAGGATAGCTCTGAGGGCTTGATTGAGATTCAAAGAAACGATCTCGCTGATAAGTTCTCTTGTGTACCGTCTCAGATTAATTACGTCATCAGCACAAGGTTTACCCTTGAAAAAGGCTATCTAGTGGAAAGTAAGCGTGGCGGAGGCGGATATATTCGCATTCAGCGTGTGGAGCTTCCTGCACAGTTTGCTCTAAATGGACATTTTCATCAGCATATTGGAGATGAGATTAATCAGACGGCAGCAGAAGGGCTTATCTATCAGCTGGAAGAGGCCGGATTCCTCAACCGTAGAGAGGCTGCTTTGGTCAAGGCGGCTATATCTCGAGAAGTACTGCTTATTAAACTTCCCTATCGTGATCAGATTCGCGCTCGAATGCTAAAAGCAATGCTGATCTCGGTCTTGGGCAAATGAATAGGATTGTTCATATGATCAAGAAAGTGAAGCAAAGGAGGTAAGCGGTCATGATGTGTCAACAATGTAATGAACGCCCGGCTACGCTCCATTTTACGAAGATAGTAAACGGAGAGAAGACGGAATTTCATATTTGTGAGAACTGTGCTAAGGAAAAAGGTGACCATATTTCAGGGATCTCCAACGGTTTTTCCATTCACGGACTTTTGTCAGGGCTTATGGACTTTGAGTCAGGCAAGTATAAAACAGCTGGAGCTCCCTCTCCGGAAACGCTTCGTTGTGAGCAATGCGGAATGACATTTAGTCAGTTCAGTAAGCTTAATCGGTTTGGCTGCAGTTCCTGCTACAATCATTTCTCCAGTCGCTTGGATCCGCTTCTGAAACGCGTACATGGCAACACCACACATATCGGGAAAGTGCCGGTTCGTGCAGGCGAGAAAATTCACCTTAAACGCAGAGCGGATGAATTGAAGCGTGAAATGCAGGAGAAGATCAATCTTCAAGAGTTCGAGGAGGCCGCTAAACTGCGTGACCAGATTCGTGAGCTTGAAAAAGAGATAGCACAAGAGTAAAGTTTGGTAATAAAGTAAGGAGGTGTGCACCATGTCGGATATCCGGTTTACCGAAAAACCACTTAGTGATTGGATGCGGAATACCGCTGCTGACTCAGAAATCGTAATCAGTAGCCGGGTAAGAGTCGCTCGTAATGTGCAGAGCTTTCCGTTTCCAATGCTGGCTACAGAAGAGCAGTCGAGAGAAGTACGTCGTAACCTTATTGATGTGCTTGGCTTTGAGGAAGTTCATAAGTTTGGTGAATTCCATGTACTGAATTTGAATGAACTGGATCAATTCGATAAAGAAGTTCTGGTCGAAAAACATTTGATCAGCCCCGATCTTGCGAACGAATCGAGAAACGGAGCTGTTATACTCAGTGAAGATGAATCCATCAGCATTATGGTGAATGAAGAGGATCACTTGCGTATCCAATGTTTATTCCCAGGTTTCCAGGTGCAGGAGGCATGGAAGAGGGCATCAGCGATTGATGATGTGTTCGAAGCCCATATCGATTATTCATTTGATGACCGAAGAGGCTATCTAACGAGCTGTCCTACCAATGTAGGTACAGGTCTCCGAGCTTCCGTAATGATGCATTTACCGGCTCTTGTCATGACGAAGCAAATTAGCCGAGTGCTTACTGCCGTATCACAAGTAGGTCTCGCGGTTCGCGGAATTTATGGAGAAGGCAGTGAGGCGACAGGAAATCTGTTTCAAATATCGAATCAAATTACATTAGGACAGTCTGAAGCTGAAATCATTGAGAACTTATATAGTGTCGTTCTTCAGATCATTGGTCATGAGCGAAATGCACGCGAGAGACTGATGCGTGATTCGAAGCAGCGGATTATGGACCGGGTTATGCGCTCTTACGGGATTCTATCCCATGCGGTGATCATGGATTCCAAGGAAGCTGCACAGCGCTTATCAGATGTTCGATTGGGCATTGATCTTGGATTGATTGAAGAGCCCTCTATTGTTCAAATGAATGAACTGAATGTCATGACTCAACCGGGTTTTCTGCAGAAGAAATTCGGTGAAGAAGTCCTGGATCCGAATGCGAGAGACATCTACCGTGCACAAATGATACGAGATGTTCTTAAGCATTAGAACTCGTCAGAGAAATGCGTTATTTTGATGGATATTATAACAGTAATAACCCGGCTGAGTGCTGATCTTGCCTTAGATAACAGGCAGTTCGCAATCGGCTTGGGATGATACCGACGATTGTCGGCCAGAGCTGTCCGTGACGGGCAATCTGGATAGAGATATAGGCAATTAAACTTGTGGAGGTGCAAGAACTATGATGTTTGGAAGATTTACAGAACGAGCGCAAAAAGTGCTGGCTTTAGCTCAAGAAGAAGCGGTTCGTTTAGGTCATAATAACATCGGTACCGAACATATTTTGCTCGGCCTGATTCGTGAAGGTGAAGGCATTGCTGCCAAAGCTCTTATCGGTCTGGGTCTAGGACTTGAAAAAATTCAAGATGAAGTAGAAACGCTCATTGGCCGCGGTCAAGAGCAGCCTACGAATATTGCATATACACCACGTGCGAAGAAAGTGATTGAACTTTCGATGGATGAAGCTCGTAAATTGGGCCACACCTACGTTGGAACCGAACATATTCTACTCGGGCTGATCCGTGAAGGTGAAGGGGTTGCAGCACGCGTACTGAACAACCTGGGCATCAGCCTGAACAAAGCTCGTCAGCAAGTACTTCAATTGCTTGGAAGCAGCGAAGCGGTGTCCAGTCATAATGGAGCACAAGCTAACGTGAGTACACCAACACTGGACAGCCTTGCACGTGATCTTACTTCCATTGCGAAGGAAGGCAACCTTGATCCGGTAATTGGCCGGAGTAAAGAGATCGAGCGTGTTATTCAAGTGCTCAGCCGTCGTACAAAGAACAACCCGGTACTAATCGGTGAACCAGGAGTAGGTAAAACAGCAATAGCGGAAGGTCTGGCTCAGAAAATTATCGCCAACGAAATTCCTGAAACGCTGCGTGACAAACGCGTAATGACCCTGGATATGGGCTCCGTTGTTGCAGGAACGAAATACCGTGGTGAATTTGAAGACAGATTGAAAAAGATTATGGATGAGATCCGTCAGGCAGGCAATATTATTCTCTTCATTGATGAACTGCATACACTTATTGGAGCAGGGGGAGCAGAAGGAGCTATTGACGCTTCCAACATTCTGAAGCCGGCTCTGGCTCGCGGAGAACTGCAATGTATTGGTGCGACTACTCTGGATGAGTATCGTAAATATATTGAAAAAGATGCTGCACTTGAGCGTCGTTTCCAACCGATTAATGTGGATCAGCCATCCGTGGATGAAGCGATTCAAATATTGCACGGCTTGAGAGATCGTTATGAAGCGCATCACCGTGTGAAAATTACGGATGAGGCGATTGAACAGGCAGTTAAATTGTCGGACCGTTACATTACAGACCGGTTCCTGCCGGACAAAGCCATTGACCTGATTGATGAAGCGGGCTCCAAAGTAAGACTTAACTCTTATACGGTACCGCCTAATCTCAAGCAGCTTGAGAACAGACTCGATGATATTCGTAAAGAAAAGGATTCGGCTGTTCAAAGTCAGGAATTCGAGAAGGCTGCTGCCCTGCGAGATACAGAGCAGAAAATTCGCGAAGAGCTTGATGTAACGAAGAATCAGTGGAAGGAAAAACAAGGTCGTACTGACTCCGAGGTCACACCTGAGGATATCGCACAGGTCGTAGCCAGCTGGACGGGGGTTCCTGTCAATAAGCTGAAGCAGGAAGAAACGGATCGACTGATGAACATGGAAGGAATCCTGCATGAGCGTGTTATCGGGCAGGATGAAGCCGTTAAAGCGGTCAGCCGTGCAATCCGCCGGGCACGTGCAGGTCTGAAAGACCCGAAACGTCCGATGGGCTCCTTTATCTTCCTGGGACCAACTGGGGTAGGTAAGACAGAGCTTGCTCGCGCCCTTGCTGAATCGATGTTTGGCGATGAGAATGCTGTCATCCGGATTGATATGTCTGAATATATGGAGAAGCACTCCACATCCAGACTGGTTGGAGCTCCTCCGGGATATGTAGGCTATGAAGAAGGCGGGCAGCTGACTGAAAAGGTGCGCCGTAAGCCATACTCTGTCGTTCTGCTGGATGAGATTGAAAAAGCCCATCCGGAAGTATTCAATATCCTGCTTCAAGTGCTGGAAGACGGCCGTCTGACAGATTCGAAGGGCCGTGTAGTCGATTTCCGCAACACGCTCATCATCTTGACTTCGAACGTAGGTGCAGATGCTATTAAGCGTAATTCTACGCTGGGCTTTACAGCCGTTGTAGATGCAGGTGCGAATTATGACAACATGAAGGGGAAAGTGATGGATGAGCTGAAGAAGAGCTTCCGTCCCGAATTCCTAAACCGGATTGACGAGATTATCGTGTTCCATTCCCTTGAGGAGAAGCACATCGGTGAGATTGTTACTCTGATGGCGGAGGAGCTGCGTAAACGTCTGCGTGAGTATGATGTTGACTTTGAGCTGACAGATCAAGCGAAGGCATTCCTTGCCAAAGAAGGCTTTGATCCTGCTTACGGGGCAAGACCACTCCGCAGAGCCATTCAGAAGCATATTGAAGACCGGCTCTCCGAAGAGCTGCTCACGGGTAATGTGACAAAGGGTGATTCTCTGCTTATTGATGTGGATGAAGGAAGTTTGGTGGTCACCAAAAAAGATAGTGTATCTACACCTACAAGTTCTTCATAAATTGTTACATCTGGATAGAATGAACTTAAGATTTGATTGATCCATGCCACATGTATAATTAAAAATGTTGGAAAGGGTTCTTGTCGCGTGAGCGATAAGAACCCTTTTTTTAAGGAAAATGCATACTTGATAGACATCAAATCAAGATGGATGACTTGGAAAAAATACATCCTGTGTAAAGTTTGGCAATTAAGCTTTACGTCAAAATGCATTCAATGTTAAACTTTTATTAAATCCTTTTTTAGTAAATTCGGCATTTGCACTTTAAGACGATTATAGTCGAATAGTGTAAAAATAAGGAGAAGTGAAGTGGCTAAAGTTAAAACGAAATTTTATTGTACTGAATGCGGCTATGAAGCCCCTAAATGGTACGGTAAATGTCCAGGATGTCAGTCCTGGAACTCCATGGTGGAGGAAACCGAAAGTATCGTTAAGACACAAGGGAGAGGTTCTTCCCTTTTTGATAGTAAAGAAAAGCCTCAGCCCATCATAAACATAGAGAGTGACCAGGAGCCCCGCATCCTGACGGGTATTAAAGAGCTGAATCGAGTGCTCGGCGGCGGCGTCGTTCCGGGCTCTCTTGTTCTGGTCGGCGGAGATCCGGGCATCGGTAAATCTACATTACTGTTGCAAACCTCCCATGCCATGACCACAGCAGGACTGCGCGTGCTGTATATTTCCGGTGAGGAATCGGTTAGGCAGACGAAGCTGAGGGCGGATCGACTGGAAGCATTGTCTCCTGAGCTGTATGTGCTCAGCGAAACAAATATGGAACGGATTGAGGAAGCAGTCAAACAGGTAGAGCCGCATTTCTTAGTCATTGACTCCATTCAAACGGTATATTTACCAGAAATTACGAGTGCACCGGGCAGTGTGGCACAAGTTAGAGAATGTACATCAAGATTTATGCGAATCGCCAAAGGTCAGGGCATTGCGACCGTGCTTGTAGGGCATGTTACTAAGGAAGGTGCTATTGCAGGACCGCGAATGCTTGAGCATATGGTGGATTGTGTGCTCTATTTTGAAGGCGAGAGACATCATACGTACCGGCTGCTTCGTGCGGTGAAGAACCGTTTTGGCTCAACCAATGAAATGGGGATTTTTGAGATGGGTGAAATCGGGTTAACCGAGGTTGCCAATCCATCCGAGATGTTCTTGTCTGAACGACCGCTTGGGGTAGCAGGCTCTACTGTTGCTGCCAGCATGGAAGGGACCCGTCCAATGCTTGTTGAGCTTCAGGCGCTGGTATCCGCAACCCAATTCCCTTCTCCAAGACGTATGGCTACCGGTGTAGATTACAATCGTATGGCTCTTATTATCGCCGTATTGGAAAAGCGCCAGGGTATGTTCTTACAGAACCAGGATGCTTATATAAACGTCGCCGGAGGGGTGAAGCTGGATGAACCTGCTATTGATCTGGCGGTTGCCGTCAGTGTCGCATCCAGCTTCCGGGATATGCCGACCAAACCTTTTGATGTTGTGTTTGGAGAGGTAGGTCTTACAGGCGAGGTCCGGGCCGTGTCTCGTGCGGAGCAGAGAGCAAAAGAAGCGCAGAAGCTTGGATTCAAACGGGTGATTATGCCAGAGAAGAGCCTAAAAGGCTGGAAGCACCCGAAGGGAATAGAACTTATCGGTGTAAACACCGTCGGAGATGCACTAGCGGTTGCTTTAGATTAGGGGGCATTGAAAGATGAAAGAATCGAGCCAATTGGATAAAATGAATGATCTCTTAAGATTGGTTGCGCCCGGAACGCCATTTAGAGAGGGACTGGAGAACGTATTGCGTGCAAAAACGGGTGCGCTGATCGTCGTTGGTTACAGTCCTGAGGTTATGGAGGTTGTGGACGGCGGTTTTTCGATCAATTGTGATTTCTCTCCAAACTATCTATATGAGCTGGCCAAGATGGACGGAGCCATTATCTTAAGTGAGGATTTAAAACGAATTTTGTATGCAAATACACAGTTGATTCCTGATTCCTCTATTTCGTCTTCAGAGACAGGAATTCGCCACAGAACTGCCGAAAGAGTTGCCAAGCAGACAGGTAAGCTCGTTGTATCCATATCACAAAGACGTAATATTATTACGCTCTACCAGGGTACACTGCGGTATGCATTGAAGGAAATCGGTGTAATTTTGACGAAAGCAAATCAGGCGATACAAACGCTTGAGAAATACAGGGCGGTGCTCAATCAATCCTTGACGAATCTCAGCGCGTCCGAATTTGAAGAGCTGGTGACCATACCTGAGGTTGTGAATGTCATTCAGCGTGTGGAAATGGTGCTTCGAATCAAGATGGAGATCAAGCGCTACATTAATGAGCTCGGAAATGAAGGGCGGCTTATCTCCATGCAGATGGAGGAGCTTGTCAGCAATACGGAAGAAGAAGCCATGCTTCTGTATAAGGACTATGCTAAGGATGACAGCGATGAGAAGATCAAAGAGATCGTGAGTGGGCTTAAACGTTCAACAGATGATGAACTGCTGGATACCCACCATATTGTTCGTTTGCTCGGATATCCTGCATCAGCTGCGACTTCAGAAGAATCAGTGGCCCCAAGGGGGTACCGTGTTCTCAGCAAGATTCCTCGCCTGCCAAATGTCATCATTCATAATTTGGTTGAGCAGTTTGAACACCTGCCGCATGTCATCATGGCAACCATCGAAGAATTGGACGAAGTCGACGGTATCGGAGAAGTACGTGCGCGTACGATTAAGGATGGTTTGAAGCGTCTGCAGGAGCAAATGTTCATTGACAGACAGATATAAATAACCCAGAATGACAGATGATTATTTTTTTATTGCCGCACATATGAGGTGACGTGATGATAACGAAATCAATTCCGAATTTATTTACCTTGGGTAATTTATCACTCGGAATGATTGCCATTTTGCTGGCCTCAGAAGATCAGTATACGCTTGCCGCTTTTATGGTGGTTATCGCTATGCTTCTTGATGGCTTAGATGGCCGGATTGCAAGGGCGCTGAATGCTCAAAGTGAGTTTGGTAAAGAACTGGATTCACTGTCTGACATTGTATCATTTGGTGCCGCCCCGGCTTATCTGATGTATACCGTCTCGTTTCAGGTAGCTCCGGTAGCTATAGCCTGGATCGTAACCAGCCTATTTCCGATATGCGGTGCACTGAGGTTAGCCCGATTTAATGTTAAACCCGGAATTCCCGGTTATTTCACAGGACTGCCTATACCGGCGGCAGGTGGTGTACTTGCGCTGCTGTCCTTATTTAACAAAGATATTTCCGCTCCCTTTATGATGGTGGCTACACTGCTGTTGTCCTATCTCATGATCAGCTCGCTGAAATATCCGAATTTCAAAAAGGTAGGCATTCCCAAAAAAGCGGTGTGGATCGCTCCACTGGTTGTTTTGTTTTCGATTGCACTTGCATTTTTGTTCTCTGAGCAATTATCCATGTTTGTATTTATTCCTTTGGTGTTATATGCCGTATACGGTATGTCTCATAGTGTACAACGTTATATTCAACGCAGACGCAATCGGAACAAGAGTCAGGAAGATGAAACGTCACATCGTTATTAGGGAAAAGTTGAGCAGAGATGCTCATTCGAATAAAAAAGCATTTATTCTCTCGCATCACACGAAGAGAATAAATGCTTTTTTTGTGCTGTAAATTCATCGTAGTACGAATCGGAAGTGTATAGAAGGCTGTGTATATTAGCGGAACTAATCTAGAGTTGCTTACATTTAAATTTCGTTACGATAGGTTGAAAATGCCGAGTGTAGAACACTTGTTGGCTTCATTCTCAAGGACATCCTCGAGCTGAATATTGAGCAGATTGCAAAGCGCCGACATATAAAACAGATTGCGTCCAAGCTCTGAGCTGACAATCTCTTTGCAATGATCACACAAGTCTCCATGTACATGTGTCTCTACTGAAGATTTAGCGTCCTCCAAATTCCCGTTAGGTGTGTATGACTGCTTGGAAGCATGAAGTTCAATACATCCGCACTCCGTAATGGCCTTGGAAACTGCACGATTAACAGAAGCGTCGGCTTGTCCTAACTTTGACAAGACATCAATCAGACTACGGTGACGGAGCAACAATTCGGATACTTGGTCTTGAAAGGTTTGCAGGCTGGAAGTGCTCATTCCTTATATTCACCTCGGTGTGTTTTCAGTTGAATTTATTATATGCCACCCTACAAACCATTTTCAACCATGATTTACAGTTAGATACTTATCGTTAGATTCAGCGGCGAAAATGATTTATTTATTCTTCATATAGAACGAGAAGAGATTCGGAAGATATTTTTCCTTAAATATCCTTCTCTACAGGATTAGGACCTTCTGAATTGGTTCATACTGGATAAGGAAAAGGTCAAAGGAGGTGAAGGGACATGTGGAAAAAAGTCATTTTAACATTGACTGGAATCATGGGAGCATGGTCTGGTTATGCGTTATATCATTCAGTAGGAGTAACGGTCCCTTGGTTAAGCGAACTGGCTGACAGACTGGGGACGACAACAGCACTTGCGTTATGGATGCTAACAGGGATTGCGGTCTTTACATTACTATGCAGTACACTGGGTTCTATGGTGAATTTAAGGGTAGAAGAAGGAGTGACGAAGCTCGCTCGTGTTCCTATGAGTGAATTGGCGGCGGGGGCTTTGGGGCTGGGAATTGGATTGTTGTTCGCTATACTTCTTTATCCGTCATTCAATTGGCTTGGTAAGCCAGGAGAGCTGCTTCAAGTGGCTATGATGCTTATCTTCAGTTACATGGGACTTCGGCTGGGTCTTGCGAAGAAAGAGGACCTAGGGGCGTTCTGGACTTCAGGACGGTGGAATAACGGTGCAATAAGTGAAGACAGACGGATTGAAGAGCATAAGATACTGGATACGAGTGTCATTATTGATGGCCGAATTGCGGATATCTGCAAGACAGGCTTTATCGAAGGAACCATCGTTATCCCTGAATTCGTACTGGAGGAGCTTCAACATATTGCGGATTCATCAGATCTGCTCAAGCGAAACCGTGGACGCCGCGGGCTCGATATCCTTAACAAGATTCAAAAGGAATTGGAGATTAAAGTGCTGATCTATGAAGGCGATTTTGAAGAAATATCTGAGGTGGACAGTAAATTGGTTAAGCTCGCCAAGGTACTTCAGGGCAAGGTTGTAACCAATGATTTTAACCTGAATAAGGTATGTGAGCTTCAAGGCGTATCTGTGCTGAACATTAATGATTTGGCTAATGCGGTCAAGCCGGTCGTTTTGCCAGGTGAGGAAATTATGGTCCAGATCATCAAGGACGGCAAGGAGCATGGTCAAGGCGTAGCCTACCTGGATGACGGCACCATGATTGTTGTCGAGGGCGGAAGAGAATATATCGGCACGATGATGGAGGTGCTTGTGACAAGCGTACTCCAAACCTCTGCAGGAAGAATGATTTTTGCCAAGCCGAAACTGTTGGAAAAAGCTCAATAAAGCGGTATGATGGAGATTGAGTGTTCCGATCGCTGAATGCTTAAGCAGAAGAACAAGGCAGGGGTTTAAGAGCATGAACAATTCATGGGGGGCCGTCATTGTGGCAGCAGGCAGGGGTACGCGTATGGGATACGCGGAGAGCAAGCAATTTCTGCTGCTGCAGGACAAGCCAATCTTTATACATACGCTTGAGGTGTTCAGCCGTGTGTCGCGAATTAAAGAGTTGATCGTGGTAACAGGTGCTGCGGATGTTGCGCGCTGCGAAGAGTGGATTCATAAATTTGGCCTTGAAGATCAGGTTCGGGTAACTGCTGGAGGATCAGAAAGGCAGGATTCCGTCTATGCAGGCTTGAAGGAGCTTACTTCTGATTATGTGCTCGTACATGATGGAGTCAGACCTTTTGTGACACCGGATCTTATCGAGAGCTGTATGGAGGCTGCGATGGAGCATGGGGCTGCTGTGCTTGCGGTACCTGTGAAGGATACGATCAAACAAGTAAACGAAGAAGGCATTATCATGTCCACGCCGGATCGGCGAAGTCTGTGGAGTATCCAAACCCCACAGGCTTTTCGTCTGTCTGCACTGCTTGAGGCTCATGAGCGGGCGAAGCAGGAGGCGTTTCTTGGCACTGATGACGCGATGCTGATTGAACGGCTTGGGAAGCAGGTAAAGGTCGTAGAGGGCCGGTATACGAATATTAAAATTACGACGCCGGATGATCTGGATTATGCTGTATTTATGCAAAAAAGGGGAGAGTAGACTTATGATCCGTGTAGGACAAGGATTTGACGTTCATCAATTAGTGGAGGGCCGACCATGTATTATTGGGGGAGTCACGATTCCCTATGAAAAAGGACTGCTGGGACACTCCGATGCGGACGTGCTTCTGCATGCGATAAGTGATGCCATACTCGGTGCTTTGGGTCTTGGTGATATCGGCAAGCACTTTCCGGATACGGATCCGGTATTTAAAGACGCAGATAGTCTTAAGCTGCTGGAGCGAGTATGGGAGCTTGCTGTCGAGCGTGGCTATCAGCTGGGCAACGTGGATTCAACGATCATTGCTCAAAAGCCAAAGATGGCACCCTATATTCCGCAAATGGCAGAGATCATTGCCAAGGCTCTAGGTGCAGAGCTCTCTCAAGTGAATGTAAAAGCGACGACGACAGAGCAGCTTGGCTTTGCAGGACGGGGCGAGGGCATTGCTGCGCAATCGGTTGTCTGCCTGATCCAACCTGTGCTATCATCTTGAAATAATGAATCGGAGGGGATATTATGAGCACGGAGGTTCGCGTGCGTTATGCGCCGAGTCCGACAGGACATTTGCATATCGGAAATGCAAGAACGGCATTATTCAATTATTTATATGCGAGAAATCAAGGCGGGAAATTTATTATCCGCATTGAAGATACAGATACAAAGCGGAATATTAAAGGCGGAGAAGAAAGCCAGCTGACATATTTGAAATGGCTTGGTATGGAATGGGATGAGAGTATTGATGTTGGGGGCGAATATGGCCCTTATCGTCAAACGGAACGTCTCGATATCTACAAGAAGTATTGGCAGGATTTGATTGACCGCGGTCTCGCTTATTTCTGTTATTGTACAGAGGAAGAGCTTGAAGCGGAGCGCGAGGAGCAGATGTCCCGCGGGGAGACACCGCGTTATTCCGGCAAGCACCGTGATCTTACGGAAGATGAACGCAAGGCATATGAAGCCGAAGGCCGCGTGCCAAGTGTACGTTTCCGTGTACCGGAAGAGAAAATATACACCTTTAATGACATGGTTAAAGGAACAATATCCTTTAATTCCAAAGAAACCGGGGATTTCGTTATTGTCAAGAAGGACGGCATTCCTACTTACAATTTTGCTGTTGCTCTTGATGATCATTTGATGAAGATCACCCATGTTCTGCGTGGTGAGGACCATATCTCCAATACACCTCGTCAGCTGATGATTTATGAAGCTTTTGACTGGGAACCGCCGGTGTTCGGTCATATGACCCTCATTGTTAATGAGAATCACAAGAAGCTCAGCAAGCGCGACGAGTCGATTATTCAATTTATTGAGCAATATGACAAGCTCGGTTATTTGCCGGAAGCACTGTTTAACTATATCTCACTACTGGGCTGGTCTCCGGAAGGAGAAGAGGAAATTTTCAGCAAGGACGAGCTGATTAAGATTTTTGATCCGTCACGGCTGTCCAAGTCTCCTGCGGTGTTTGATACGAATAAGCTGGCTCACCTTAATAACTCTTATATCAAGAATGCGGAACCGAAACGAATCGCGGATCTTGCGATTCCGCACTTGCAGCAAGCGGGTCTGCTCTCTGGTGATCTTGAAGCAGACAAGCGGGTTTGGGCAGAGGAACTGGTGGCACTTTATCAGGAGCAGATGGTTGCAGCATCGGATATTGTGGAGCTGGCGTCCTTGTTCTTCAAGGATGAAGTGGAGTTTGAAGGCGAAGCTGAAGCTGTTCTGAAGGAAGAGCAGGTGCCGACGGTGCTCAAGGCTTTTGCTGAGAAAGTAGAAGCTTCCTCTGATTTTACTGCCTCGCACATGCAGGCTTTGATTAAAGAAGTGCAGAAGGAGACAGGCTTTAAAGGCAAGCAGCTGTTCATGCCGATTCGTGTAGCATTGACGGGCCAAACCCATGGCCGGGATTTGAATGCAACAATTTATCTGTTAGGCCGCGATAAGGTGTTAAGCCGTTTGAGAGCCCAATATTAAAATTTGCCATGAGACTAGGAAGGATAATCCTTGTCAGCCGAAGTTCTTTTCGCTAAGATATATAAAAAGCAGTACATCAAGATAAGCAGTCTCTGTTTATCCTAATATGATTAAGAGTACCCGTATGGGGAAGACTGACTATATTAAACAGCTGTGAACAGGAGAAGTACACAGTCATGAACGTGGACCAGAGAAGATAACCGGGTAAGACCTTAACAAGTCTTCAAGGCTGGAAGTTATCTCACGCTCTGCTGATCGAAAATGCGCCTGGGAGCTGCGCCTCCGAACCTGGACCTTTCCACTATGCTGGAAAGCTACTGCGGGTAGGTAGCGACGTTTCGTCCTCGTTAACGGACGTCCGAGATAGGGTACGTGCGTGATACGAATCCTAAGCAGAGTGGAACCGCGATTTAATGAGACGCCTCTGCAGCCGAATATGGCTGCAGAGGCGTTTTTTGATTCACATACGCTGACAGGCAGAATCAAATTTACGAAAGACGAACGGGTAAATGATGCGAAGAGGGGAACAGATATGTTTAAGAAATTGAAATCTGATATTCAGGCAGTCTTTGATAATGACCCGGCTGCTAGAAGTCGGTTTGAAGTGATCTTTACTTACTCGGGATTGCATGCCATCTGGGCCCATCGCTTGGCGCATCATTTTTACGGATGGGGATGGTACACCGTGGCCAGAATCATCTCTCAATTCAGCCGGTTTATGACGGGAATCGAGATTCACCCGGGGGCTACGATCGGGAATCGGCTCTTCATCGATCATGGTATGGGGGTCGTCATTGGGGAAACGTGCGAAATTGGTGATGATGTGGTGATTTATCAAGGTGTGACCTTAGGTGGAACGGGTAAAGAGAAAGGAAAGAGACATCCTACCATTGGTAATAATGTGGTGATATCCTCGGGCTCTAAAGTGTTGGGATCATTTAAAGTAGGAGATTACAGCAACATTGGAGCAAACTCCGTAGTACTAAGAGAAGTCCCCCCAAATAGTACGGTCGTTGGTATTCCGGGGCGAGTCGTTAAGCAGGATGGCCGGAGAGTCGATCGACTGAGTCAGCAGCTGCCGGATCCGGTTGTTGATTCTATGCGGGAGCTGCAGAGAGAGCTGGTTACTCTGCGGGAGGAGCTGGATCAGCTTAAATCAGCAGCTAACGAAGGAAGCCGCAAAGAGGCGGTCATACGTGGTAACAAATCGTAAACGTGGTACAATATAATGATTGAAATGTATTGAAAGGAACGTGAATCATGGCGCTTCATATTTATAATACGCTCACAAGGAGCAAGGATGTATTTACTCCACAGGAGTCGGGAAAAGTGAAAATGTACGTGTGCGGACCGACAGTATACGACTATATCCATATCGGAAATGCACGGCCGATGATATTTTTCGACGTGGTTCGCAGCTATTTAGAGACGGTGGGTAATGATGTGAATTATGTCGTTAACTTCACGGATGTAGACGATAAATTGATAAAAAAAGCAGAACAGACAGGACTTACGGTGACACAGGTTGCAGATCGCTTTATTAAAGCATACTACGAAGACCTAGATGGACTGGGCATTCCGAGAGCAACTCATAATCCGAGAGTTACCGAGAATATGGATCTGATCATTGATTTTATTGATCAGCTGTTCAAGGAAGGAATTGCTTACGAGAATGGCGGGGATGTGTATTATCGCACACACAAATTCCCGGAGTATGGCAAGCTCTCCAAGCAAAATCTCGATGAGCTCCAGTTCGGCATTCGAATCGGAGTCGATGAACGCAAAGAAAACCCGCAGGATTTTGTTCTATGGAAAGCGGCAAAGCCTGGTGAAATTTATTGGGAAAGTCCTTGGGGTCCGGGGCGTCCAGGCTGGCATATCGAGTGCTCGGCTATGGCGCGCAAGCTGCTCGGTGACACTTTGGATATTCATGGAGGCGGCCAAGACCTGCAGTTCCCGCATCATGAATGTGAAGTGGCCCAATCTGAAGTATTGACAGGCAAGCCGCTGGCTAATTATTGGATGCATAACGGCTTCATTCGGATTGACAATGAGAAAATGTCGAAATCTTTGGGGAACGGTATTTTGGTGAAAGATTTGCGCAATCTCTATCGCCGTGAAGCCATTCGATATTTCATGCTTTCGACACATTATCGCAATCCCCTCAATTTCAGTGAGGATATTATGCAGCAGGCCGAAAATAGTGTGGATCGGATTGCAATTGCGGTAAATAATGTGAAGCATCGTCTTGGAACGGTAACCCTGGACCAGCCTGTATCCGAGAAGCTGAAATCCAGACTTTCCGAAATTCTGGCCAGCTTCCATGAGAAAATGCAGGATGATTTTAATACACCAGATGCTATTACAGCCGTGTTTGAATGGGTAAATGAGGTTAATAGCCTGCTTCAGGCCGAAGTGACTAACCGTGCTGAGCTTGAGGCGGTATTGACGACGTTTGATGAGATGAACGGAGTGCTCCGTATATACACATCGGATGAAGATGATCTGCACGAGGATGTAGAAAAATTGATCGCTGAGCGTAATGAGGCCCGCAAAACGAAGAATTGGGCACGTGCAGACGAAATTCGTGATGAATTGACGGCTATGGGCATTGTTATCGAAGATACGGCTCAAGGCATAAGATGGCGGCGCAAATGAGTGAGATGGATATTCATCTTAACGAACAAGGAGAGCGGGATTGGTTGTTTCCTTACTCTCCTTCACGTAGGCCGGAACTGATTCCGCCCATTGCGCTGGCGTATATCGGAGATGCGGTCTATGAGGTAGCTGTAAGACAATATTTGCTGTCGAAGCCCAATTTGCGTCCACATCATCTTCATCAGAAAGCGACCAGTTTCGTATCAGCCAAAGGGCAGAGTCGAATATTGTCTCTTATCGAGTCGATGCTGGATGATCAGGAACAGGATGTTGTTAGACAAGGTCGGAATGCCAAATCGAGCGTGCCGAAAAATGCAGACGTACAGCAATACCGCCATGCGACAGCATTTGAGTGTCTTGTCGGATATTTGTACTTAAGCAAAAGGGAAGCGCGGCTGCGCGAACTAATAGATTTGGGCATCACACAAATGCAGCAGGAGAACAACAACTAATCGAATTGAAGGCGTCAGCCAGGAGGATAAAGGAATTATGGAAGAAGAATGGATTGCCGGCAAGCACTCGGTTATCGAGGCGCTGCGTTCCGGAAGAACGTTAAACAAAGTGTGGATTGCCGACCAAGCCCAGAAGCACTTGACGATGCCGATTATTGCGGAAGCCAAAAAAGCAGGAGTCATCATACAGCAAGTCGATAAGCGTAAACTGGATCAGATGGTGCCTGGCATTCAGCATCAAGGAGTTGTAGCACAGGCTGCACCCTACGAATATGCTGAGGTTGCGGATATCCTTGCTTCTGCACAGGAGAAGGGAGAACCTCCGTTTCTCGTGCTGCTGGATGAGATTGAAGATCCACACAACCTCGGCTCCATTTTACGGACAGCGGATTGCACAGGTGCGCATGGGGTCATCGTTCCTAAGAGACGGTCGGCACAAGTGACAGCTACGGTATCCAAGACCTCTGCTGGAGCAGCTGAATATGTGCCTGTAGCAAGAGTAAGTAATTTGGCGCAAACGATTGAGGAACTGAAGGAAGCTGGAGTATGGGTTGTAGGCACTGATATAAGAGCTACTGAATCTGTCTTTGGGAATGGAGTGTTTACAGGGCCTGTTGCCGTAGTGATTGGAAATGAAGGCAAGGGCATGGGCCGCCTGGTTCGTGAAAAATGCGACATCCTTCTCAAGCTGCCCATGGCAGGACAGATCAATTCATTGAATGCCTCTGTTGCTGCCGGTGTAGTCATGTACGAAGTGCTCCGATCCCGAAAGGCCTAGGAGCTGACGGATCATGAAGGATCTCCGTGATGTGCTTCTCGTGGACGGCTACAACATGATCGGAGCGTGGAAGGAGCTTTTTACGCTAGCTCAGACCGACCTGGATGGAGCTCGGGACAAGCTTCTGGCTAAGCTTGCTGAGTATCAGGGCTTTTCGGGTCGACGAGTCATTGTCGTGTTTGATGCATACCGAGTTCCCGGCCTGGGCAAATCCTTTACGGAGAGCAAAGTCCAGGTTTATTTTACAAAAGAAAAAGAAACGGCAGACGAGTGCATCGAGCGTCTAGTAGGCGAGCTCAGCTCCCGAAGACGTCAAATCTATGTGGCAACGAGCGATATGGTGGAACAGCATGTTATCTTTGGTCAAGGTGCACTCCGCTTGTCTGCGCGCGAACTTCTGATCGAGCTGGAGCAGAATGAGAAGGAAGTCGGTAAACGTATCAAAGAAGATTTTCAAAAAAAATCGACAAAAAATACGATAGATTCAAAGCTCACACCAGAAATGCGGAAATTGTTCGAGCAGTGGAGAAGAGATTGACAAATACCCTTCGGGTGTAAATAATTGGTATTATGTATCTCTTGACATTTATATCATTCTTTTCTTTTTTAGGCGGTGTGTGGTTGACGATGGAAGGTTCGATCATTTATACTGATGCTATTATTTTGATAGGTGACGGGGTTCCTTGCGTTGCAGCCGGAGGGATTGTTAGTGAGTGTTGACCTCAAAGATATCATGTTGTCCGAGTTTGATTACCTAAGCGATGAGGATATTGTCCAAGCGGTTCATAACAACGATAGTGAGGCGCTGGAATACTTGATCAACAAGTATCGTAATTTTGTACGCGCCAAAGCAAGATCTTACTTTTTAATCGGTGCCGATAGGGAAGATATCATTCAAGAAGGAATGATCGGGCTTTACAAGGCGATACGTGATTTCAGAGGGGACAAGCTGGCTTCATTCAAGGCATTTGCAGAGTTATGTATAACCAGACAGATTATCACAGCCATCAAGACTGCAACTCGTCAGAAGCATATTCCACTGAATTCGTATGTTTCTTTGGACAAGCCGATTTATGATGAAGAGTCAGACCGTACGCTGCTGGATGTCATTTGTGGATCTCAGGTGAGCGACCCTGAAGAGCTTATTATTAATCAGGAAGAGTTTGTTGGCTTGGAAGACAAAATGTCCGAGATTTTAAGTGATCTAGAACGCAAAGTATTGATGCTTTATTTAGATGGCAGATCCTATCAAGAAATAGCGGTTGATCTAGATCGTCACGTAAAGTCCATCGACAATGCACTGCAGAGAGTAAAACGCAAACTTGAGAAATATCTTGAAGTACGAGATAATTAGAATATTGCAACTTGAAGAAAGACTCGAATAAGAGTCTTTTTTTGCTTGCAGCAAAGACAGGACGTTTAAAAACAACGGAATGTTTAATACTGTTTAATATTGGCGTTTCTAGTATTTATGTTCGTCCAATTTATCGTTCGCATAGGAGAGAGACGCTTTCTGAGAACAAATCGAGACCTGAAAGTTCGCCGACTACAGGTTATTTTAGCCAGTGGATAAGGCTTATTCTTGCATTGACATGAATATACCCTTGTGATAAAGTGTTTTAGGTAGGCCTAAATTCGCGCTTTTTTTTAGGATCAATTTAGAGACTTCTGATAATGCTTCGGATGTCTTCGGGAGGTGCACATCATGCGGGTAATTATTACTTTGGCTTGTACGAATTGCAAACAAAGAAATTACACAACGACAAAAAACAAGCGTAATCACCCTGACCGCATGGAGATGAAGAAATTTTGCAAGTTTTGTAACGAGCAGACTTCTCATCGCGAAACCAGATAGTTAATTTGGAGGTGTAGTCGGCGTGAAACGTAGTTTCAAGTCTCTGTTTTCCTTTTTCTCAGAAAGCTGGGCAGAGCTTAAAAAAGTTCGCTGGCCTAATCGTAAAGAGTTAACTAACTACACCCTGATTGTTCTGGGGACGGTTATAGTTATCACGCTTTATTTTTGGGTTCTTGACATCGGAATTTCCTATGTGATCGATGCGATAATTTAAGAAGGGTCCCAGGTGGCTTGATATGGAAAAAAGATGGTATGTCGTTCATACCTATTCAGGGTATGAGAACAAAGTCAAAGCCAATTTGGAAAAGCGCGTAGAGTCCATGGGCATGGAGGACAAGATATTCCGTGTTCTTGTTCCAATGGAAGAAGAAGTGGTGAATAAGGACGGTAAGAAAAAGACTGTCATGCGTAAGATTTACCCGGGATATGTCCTAGTCGAAATGATTCAAACGGATGATTCCTGGTATGTTGTTCGCAACACGCCTGGAGTAACTGGGTTTGTAGGATCGACAGGGTCAGGTTCAAAGCCGACACCATTGCTGCCAGATGAAGTTGAACAGATTCTGAAGCATATGGGAGTGGTAGAACCGAAACCGAAGATTGAATTCGACATTAAGGAATCTGTACGAATTAAGGTTGGTCCTTTTGCGAATTTTGTGGGCTCCGTGGAAGAAATATTGGCTGAGAAAAGTAAACTGAAAGTTCACGTCAACATGTTTGGACGGGAAACCCCGCTTGAGCTGGATTATACTCAAGTGGAGAAATTATAGAAGCTTTATCGAAGCTGACATTGGTTTCTTGTGGGAGGGCTTATTGAGCTCGTCGACCACTATTGATGCAAGGAGGTGTCTTACATGGCCAAGAAGGTAATCAAAATGGTAAAACTGCAGATCCCTGCAGGGAAAGCGAATCCTGCGCCTCCGGTAGGTCCGGCATTGGGTCAAGCGGGTGTCAACATCATGGCATTCTGTAAAGAATTCAACGCTCGTACAGCCGATCAAGCAGGTTTGATCATTCCAGTTGAAATTACGGTGTTTGAAGATCGTTCCTTTACTTTCATCACCAAAACTCCACCGGCTGCAGTTCTGCTTAAAGTAGCTGCTAAACTTGAAAAAGGATCCGGTGAACCGAACAAGAAAAAAGTCGCAACTGTTAAACGCGATACTGTTCGTCAAATCGCTGAGCAAAAAATGCCTGACCTGAACGCTGCGAACGTTGAGTCCGCAATGCGTATGGTAGAAGGTACTGCTCGCAGCATGGGTATCACCATCGAAGACTAATTGAAGTGTTCGTAACGCGGGCCTAATTAAAGTGCCCGCCATGTGGGAGGTATATCCGCTAAAACCACAAAGGAGGAATAGAAACATGGCTAAACATGGTAAGAAATATGTTGAAGCTGCTAAGCTGATCGACAGCGAAGCTAGCTACGAGCCTTTGGAAGCTGTTGAGCTTGTCAAAAAGGCTGCGACTGCTAAATTCGACGAAACGGTTGAAGCTGCAGTTCGTTTGGGCGTAGACCCACGTAAACAAGACCAAGCTGTGCGTGGTGTTGTTGTCTTGCCTCACGGTACAGGTAAAACACAACGCGTATTGGTATTTGCAAAAGGTGATAAAGCGAAAGAGGCGGAAGCAGCTGGAGCAGACTTTGTTGGAGATCAAGATATGATCAACAAAATCCAACAAGGTTGGTTCGAGTTCGATGTCTGCGTAGCTACACCTGATATGATGAGTGAAGTAGGTAAATTGGGCCGTCTGCTCGGCGGTAAAGGCCTGATGCCTAACCCTAAAGCCGGAACGGTTACTTTCGATGTTGCTAAGGCTGTTCAAGAAATTAAAGCCGGTAAAATCGAGTATCGTCTGGATCGTGCAGGTCAAATTCACGCGCCAATCGGTAAAGCATCTTTCTCTGCTGAGCAGTTGAATGATAACCTTAAAGCTCTGATCGAAGCACTGAACCGTGCTAAACCAGCAGCTGCAAAAGGTGTTTACCTGAAAAACATCAGCTTGTCCTCTACTATGGGACCTGGTGCACGTGTGAGTACAGCTTCTTTCAGATAATAAATTCCAGTTGACTTTGGTCTACTGAATCTGTTATTCTGTAAAAGTTGTTAAGTCTTAAGTGACTGACCCTTAAATTCGAATATGCTTACCGTAGACAGTAGGTGCTTTTGCAAGCTTAATTTCCTACCGAGGTGTGATGATAGAACGTATCAATTGAGTGATTGTGCTCAATATGACTTTATCAAGCCTTCGTGATTCTACGGAGGCTTTTCTTATTGGATAAATGAAGCTGATACATCGGATCAAGCCTCACCTATCTACGGGAAACTTCCGCTTCTGGCGGTTAACGAAGATGCTTAAGTGCCGTAAGGTGCTGAGCAAGGAATCTATCAGGAGGTGTACAATTTGGCAAACGCAAAAGTGATTCAAGCTAAACAAGAAGCGGTTGACGTGGTAACTGCGAAATTGCGCGAGAGCGCAACTACAGTAGTAGCTGACTACCGTGGTCTGAACGTTGCCCAAGTAACTGAGCTGCGTAAACAGCTTCGTGAAGCGGGTATCGAATTCCAAGTCCTGAAGAACACATTGCTTCGCCGTGCTACTGCAGCTGCAGAGCTGACTGAACTTGATGAAGTTCTGACAGGTCCTACTGCGATTGCATTCAGCGGTGAAGATGCTGTTGCTCCAGCTAAAATTTTGAACGACTTCGCTAAGAAGAACGATGCACTGAAATTGAAAGGTGCAGTAGTTGAAGGACGTGTTGTTAGTGCAGAAGAAGTTAAAGCACTGGCAGAACTTCCATCCCGCGAAGGACTTCTTTCCATGCTCCTCAGCGTGCTTCAAGCACCTGTACGCAACTTCGCCCTTGCGGTTAAAGCTGTTGGCGATCAAAAAGAAGAGCAAGGCGCTTAATTACTTGAAATACCAGGCTATATAAAATACTAATTTAAATAATGGAGGTTCTACCATGAGTAAAGAGCAAATCTTGGAAGCAATTAAAGGTATGACTGTTTTGGAACTGAACGATCTTGTTAAAGCAATCGAAGAAGAATTCGGCGTAACTGCTGCAGCTCCTGTAGCTGTTATGGGCGGCGCTGCTGGCGGTGCTGAAGCTGCTGAGCAAACTGAGTTCGACGTAATCTTGGCATCTGCTGGTGCTTCCAAAATCAACGTAATCAAAGCGGTTCGCGAAATCACTGGTCTTGGCTTGAAAGAAGCTAAAGAACTCGTTGACAACGCTCCAAAACCACTGAAAGAAAAAGTAAGCAAAGAAGAAGCAGAAACAGTTAAAGCTAAACTTGAAGAAGTTGGCGCTTCTATCGAAGTAAAATAATCTATTTCACTAAATAGTGAACTGGAAACAAAACATACAAACCCCTTGATAGAGTCAAGGGGTTTGTTGTTATGAATGGCAGTAACTTTTGAAGTTGAAGGTGAATTGGAGGTATCCCATGTCTGATCATTATTATTCTAATAAGCCTGAAGTCGCTCACGATAGACAAACTCTTGAAACAGAACTGAGAGGGTGCAAGCTTAAACTAACCAGTGATGCAGGAGTGTTTTCGAAAAATGGTGTGGATTATGGCAGCAGGGTTCTTATTGGAGCGATGGATCTTCAGGGAGCCAAGTCAGTTCTGGATGTAGGATGTGGCTATGGTCCAATTGGGATTATGGCAGCTAAGCTGCTGCCCGATGCGGTCGTTACGATGATTGATATCAATGAGCGTGCCGTAGAACTGGCAAGGCATAATGCAATTCAAAACCAGGTAAGCGCGAATACGGTCATTAAACAGAGTGACCGGCTGGAAGCAGTGAGAGAAGATAAGTTCGATGTCATCCTTACAAATCCTCCAATTCGGGCTGGCAAGGACGTTGTGCACGCTATTTTTGAAGAAGCCTACGAGCAACTTCATGATGGGGGATCTCTGTGGATTGTTATACAGAAGAAACAAGGGGCACCGTCTGCGAAAGCTAAGCTGGAATCGATGTTTAGTGTGGTTGAAGAAGTGACGAAAGATAAAGGGTATCGGATATTCAAGGCAACGAAATAATGCGGGTATATTAGTATATACAAACTAAAAAAAATCGCAATAGGACTATTGACTTGGTATCGCCATTGTGGTATTCTTAATAAATGTCAGTATTAAGATGCCCTACTTAGCTTTAGTTTGTTAAAATGTCAATCTTTTTTTCGCTAGGATCGCATATTTATGTGTTGATCCGCGTATAATATGTACATTTTGGGCAGACTATGAGGTGAGTGGGTTTTTCTGGGATGAAGGAGAAATTCACTAATAAGTTGCTCTTTTTTCGAAAAAAACATTCGAGTAAGGGCTTTTCTTTATTTGTGGATGCTCTCTCTCTGGTTGATTCATCTTATATGAGTTCCATTATAAGGTTACAAACAGAGGTTCGCAACGAAATTTTTAAAAGTGAGTAGACATTGAGGGGTGAGTTTAAGTTGGCAGGACATCTTGTTCAGTATGGTCGACGCACTCGGCGCAGTTATGCACGAATTAACGAGATACTCGAAATTCCGAACCTGATAGAAATCCAACAAAAATCTTACGAATGGTTTTTGGAGGAAGGATTGCGCGAAATGTTCCAGGATATCTCGCCAATTCAGGATTTTACAGGTAATCTCGTATTGGAATTTATCGATTACAGTCTCGGTGAACCGAAATATACGGTAGACGACGCGAAAGAACGCGACGTTACTTATGCCGCACCGCTTCGGGTAAAAGTCCGGCTCATTAATAAGGAAACGGGCGAAGTCAAAGAGCAGGAAGTGTTCATGGGTGATTTCCCGCTGATGACCGAAACAGGCACCTTTATTATCAACGGTGCGGAACGGGTTATTGTCAGCCAGTTGGTTCGCTCTCCTAGCGTCTATTTCAGTACTAAATTAGATAAGAACGCAAAGAAATCTTATACCGCAACAGTGATTCCGAATCGTGGGGCATGGCTGGAGCTTGAGATGGACGCGAAGGACATTATCTATGTTCGTATCGATCGTACTCGTAAGATTCCAGTGACTGTGCTGCTGAGAGCGCTTGGGTTTGGTACAGATGCTGAGATTCTGGATTTGCTGGGTAATGATGAATATATCCGGAATACGCTGGATAAAGACAACACGGATTCGACAGAGAAAGCGCTGATCGAAATTTACGAACGTCTTCGTCCGGGTGAACCACCGACTTTGGATAATGCGAAGAGCTTGCTTGTAGCACGTTTCTTTGATCCAAAACGTTATGATCTTGCGAACGTAGGTCGTTACAAAATTAACAAAAAGCTTCATATCAAGAATCGTTTGTTCAATCAACGTCTTGCAGAATCTCTGATCGATATCTCTACTGGAGAGATCATTGCAGAGGCTGGACAAATTGTTGACCGCAGATTGCTTGATGAAATTATGCCTGCGCTTGAGAGCGAAGAGGCGGTTGGACAACGTACTTATCATGTGGCGAACGGAGTTCTTGATGCCAATGATATTCCGGTCCAAACCATTGATGTATTTTCACCAATTGAAGATGGTAAAGTCGTAAAACTGATTGCGAACAGCAACATTGATAAATCGGTGAAGCACATTACGCCGGCAGATATCATTTCTTCCATCAGTTACTTCTTGAACCTGCTTCATGGCATTGGTGATACAGACGATATCGACCACTTGGGTAACCGTCGTCTTCGTTCTGTTGGTGAGCTCTTGCAGAACCAGTTCCGTATTGGTCTATCCCGTATGGAGCGTGTTGTTCGTGAGAGAATGTCCATTCAGGATGCGAACGTCATTACACCTCAAGCATTGATCAACATTCGTCCGGTTATCGCATCGATTAAAGAGTTCTTCGGAAGCTCGCAGTTGTCTCAGTTTATGGACCAAACGAATCCGCTGGGCGAACTTACGCATAAACGTCGTCTGTCTGCTCTAGGACCTGGTGGTTTGACTCGTGAGCGCGCAGGCTTTGAAGTCCGTGACGTACATCCATCCCACTATGGCCGTATGTGTCCGATCGAGACTCCAGAGGGACCGAACATCGGTTTGATCAACTCCTTGTCTACGTTTGCACGCGTCAACGAATATGGCTTCATCGAAGCTCCATATCGCTGGGTAGATCCAAAGACAGGTCAAGTTACAGATCAGGTTCGTTATGTAACTGCAGACGAAGAGGATAACTACGTTATCGCTCAGGCAAATGCAAAATTGAACGAAGATGGTACTTTCGCTGAAGATATGGTCGTTGTTCGTTACAACAAACAGTCTGACAACATCACAACGATGCCGAATGACCGTGTTGACTATATGGACGTATCTCCTAAGCAGGTTGTATCCGTTGCAACGGCGCTCATTCCGTTCCTTGAGAACGATGACTCCAACCGTGCACTCATGGGATCTAACATGCAGCGGCAGGCAGTTCCACTCCTTATTCCTAAAGCTCCGCTTGTAGGTACGGGTATGGAACACAAAGCTGCAAAAGACTCCGGTGTATGTATTGTGTCCAAACATGACGGTATTATTGAGAGATCTTCTGCCAATGAGATTTGGGTTCGCAGAATTGAACTCGTTGACGGCAAGGAAGTTAAGGGCGATATCGTTAAACATAAATTACACAAATTTATGCGTTCGAACCAAGGAACATGCATTAACCAACGTCCAATTGTAAAAATTGGCGATCACATTAAAAAAGGCGACATTTTGGCAGATGGACCATCTACCGAAATGGGTGAATTGGCACTGGGCCGCAACGTAGTCGTTGCCTTCATGACTTGGGAAGGTTACAACTACGAGGATGCGATTCTCCTAAGCGAAAAACTCGTTAAAGAGGACGTATACACCTCCATTCACATTGAGGAATATGAGTCTGAAGCACGTGATACGAAGCTCGGACCTGAAGAAATTACTCGCGATATTCCTAACGTGGGTGAAGAAGCGCTTCGTAACCTTGACGAGCGTGGCATTATCCGTATTGGTGCTGAAATTGCAGCCGGTGACATTCTCGTTGGTAAAGTTACACCTAAAGGGGTAACCGAGCTTACAGCAGAAGAACGTCTCCTCCATGCTATTTTCGGTGAGAAGGCTCGTGAAGTTCGCGATACATCGCTTCGCGTTCCACACGGTACAGATGGTATCGTCGTAGATGTTAAAGTGTTCACTCGTGAGAACGGTGATGAACTGCCTCCTGGTGTTAACCAGCTCGTACGTGTCTATATCGCTCAAAAACGGAAAATTTCCGAGGGTGATAAAATGGCCGGACGTCATGGTAACAAAGGGGTCGTGGCCCGTATTCTTCCAGAAGAAGATATGCCATTCCTTCCGGATGGTACACCGGTTCAAGTCGTGCTTAACCCACTAGGGGTACCATCCCGTATGAACATCGGACAGGTGCTTGAGGTTCACTTGGGTATGGCTGCTATGCAGCTTGGTATTCATGTAGCTACACCGGTATTTGACGGTGCTACGGAGCATGATGTGTTTGACACGATGGAAGAAGCAGGCATGCAGCGTAATGGTAAGACTGTGCTGTATGACGGACGTACGGGTGAGCGCTTCGAGCGTGAAGTTACCGTCGGTGTCATGCACATGATCAAACTTGCGCACATGGTTGACGATAAGATCCACGCTCGTTCGACAGGACCTTACTCTCTCGTTACGCAACAGCCGCTGGGTGGTAAAGCTCAGTTTGGTGGTCAGCGTTTCGGTGAGATGGAGGTTTGGGCACTCGAAGCCTATGGTGCAGCATACACCTTGCAAGAGATTCTTACAGTTAAGTCCGATGACGTTGTTGGACGTGTTAAGACTTATGAATCTATTGTCAAAGGCGAGAACGTTCCAGAACCAGGTATCCCTGAGTCCTTCAAGGTACTGATCAAAGAGCTGCAAAGCTTGGGTATGGACGTTAAAATGCTTACCAAAGACGAAGAAGAGATCGATCTAAAAGAATCGGATGACGATGATGACGCTGCAGGCGATAAACTGAGCCTTAACTTAGAAGGCGCAGAAGTCGGTGTAGAGTAACATTTAGTCAGCTGTAACAATACCGGAATTTTCATCAGGCTCTGATCCCCTCTGAAGCATCCCGCTTCAGAGGGGGGAGAACCTAAAATTTAGGACTTGGTTAAGGAGGGTTGCTCCTTGTTGGACGTAAACAATTTCGAATATATGAAAATCGGGCTTGCATCCCCGGAAAAAATTCGCTCTTGGTCCCGCGGAGAAGTGAAAAAACCGGAAACGATTAACTATCGTACGCTAAAACCGGAAAAAGAAGGTCTGTTCTGCGAGAAGATCTTCGGTCCTACAAAGGACTGGGAATGTCACTGTGGTAAATACAAGCGCGTTCGTTATAAAGGCGTCGTTTGTGACCGTTGCGGCGTTGAAGTGACTCGTGCCAAAGTGCGCCGTGAGCGCATGGGGCATATTGAACTGGCTGCTCCGGTATCACATATCTGGTATTTCAAAGGCATTCCGAGCCGTATGGGTTTGGCTCTGGATATGTCTCCAAGATCTCTTGAAGAGATCATTTACTTTGCATCTTATGTTGTTACCGACCCAGGTGAAACTCCACTGGAGAAAAAACAACTGCTGTCTGAAAAAGAATACCGCAGCTACCGTGAGAAATACGGCTACGGTTTCCAAGCAGGTATGGGTGCAGAAGCGGTTAAAAAGCTGCTTCAAGACCTCGATGTTGATAAAGAGCTGGAGTTCTTGAAAGAAGAGCTTCGTACAGCTCAAGGTCAACGTCGCAACCGTGCGATTAAGCGCCTTGAAGTGATTGAAGCTTTCCGTAACTCCGGCAACAAACCGGATTGGATGATCATGGATGTCCTTCCTGTCATTCCACCGGAGCTTCGCCCGATGGTTCAGCTTGATGGTGGTCGTTTTGCGACTTCTGACTTGAATGATCTGTATCGTCGTGTAATTAACCGTAATAACCGTCTGAAACGCCTTCTTGATCTTGGTGCACCAGACATCATCGTTCAGAATGAGAAGCGTATGCTTCAAGAAGCAGTTGACGCTCTGATCGATAACGGCCGTCGTGGCCGTCCTGTTACAGGTCCTGGTAACCGTCCGCTCAAATCTCTCAGCCACATGCTGAAAGGTAAACAAGGTCGCTTCCGTCAGAACTTGCTCGGTAAACGTGTTGACTATTCCGGTCGTTCCGTTATCGTCGTAGGTCCTTACCTTAAGATGTACCAATGCGGCTTGCCTAAGGATATGGCGCTTGAGTTGTTCAAGCCTTTCGTTATGAAAGAGCTTGTGAACAAAGGTCTCGCGCATAATATTAAGAGTGCAAAACGTAAAGTTGAACGTGTGAGTCCTGAAGTATGGGACGTTCTTGAAGAAGTAATTAAGGAACATCCAGTACTTCTTAACCGTGCCCCTACGCTTCACCGTTTGGGTATTCAAGCATTTGAACCGATTCTGGTGGAAGGTAAAGCGATCCGTTTGCATCCGCTCGTATGTACGGCTTACAACGCCGACTTTGACGGTGACCAAATGGCCGTTCACGTACCTTTGTCCGCTGAAGCTCAAGCCGAAGCTCGTCTTCTTATGCTTGCGTCAGGTAATATCTTGAACCCTAAAGATGGTAAGCCGGTTGTTACTCCATCTCAGGATATGGTTCTTGGATCCTTCTATCTGACAATGGATAACAAAGAAGAAAAAGGCTCAGGTATGATCCTTCGTACAGTGAATGAAGCTGTATCTGCTTACCAACGCGGAACTGCGGGTCTTCATGCACGTGTTGCAATACCGGTCAAAGCTCTTAACAAAACAAGCTTTACGGATGAGCAGCAAAATGCGATGCTGATCACAACGGTCGGTAAGATTATCTTCAACGAAATCTTCCCAAGTAGCTTCCCATACATTAATGATGCAACTCGTGCTAACCTCTTCCAAGGTACGCCGGAGCATTCCTTTGTGTATGAAAAAGGCGCTGATCTTAGAGAAGCAATCATGAATGCACCTCAAGCGGGTGGAGTCGGCAAAGACTATCTTGGTCATATCATTGCACGCTGCTTCGAGGTATACCATACAACACAAACATCTATGATCTTGGATAGGGTCAAACAGCTTGGATTCACGTATTCTACTCGTGCTGGGGTTACCGTTGGTGTATCCGACGTTATTGTTCCTGATGAGAAGAATGAGATTCTACGTGTGTCAGATGAGAAGGTTGCTGTCGTTACGAATCAGTACCGTCGTGGCTTGATTACGAACGAAGAACGTTATGACCGCGTTATTGATATCTGGTCCAAAGCAAAAGATGATATCACGGAAGTCCTTATGAAATCGATGGATCGCTTCAACTCCATCATGCTCATGGTTGACTCTAAAGCCCGTGGTAATAAATCTCAGATTACACAGCTGGGCGGTATGCGGGGTCTGATGGCCAACCCATCCGGTCGTATCATCGAGCTCCCAATCAAATCGAACTTCCGTGAAGGTCTGACGGTACTCGAGTACTTCCTGTCCACGCACGGTGCACGTAAAGGTCTTGCCGATACAGCCCTGCGTACAGCTGACTCAGGTTACCTGACTCGTCGTCTCGTTGACGTAGCGCAAGATGTGATTGTTCGGGAAGATGATTGCGGAACAGATAAAGGCTTCACTGTAAGCCGTATTCAAGATGGTAAAGAGGTTATCGAGGATCTATATGATCGTATCGAAGGCCGCTATTGCTTCCAAACGGTTCGTCATCCTGAGACAGGTGAAATTATTGCACATCGTAATGAGCTCATCGACTCTGACAAAGCTGAGGCTATTGTTAAAGCAGGAGTAGACAAACTGCAAATACGTTCTGTACTTAGCTGCCGTGCTCGTCATGGTGTCTGCAAGAAGTGTTATGGACGTAACCTGGCAACAGGTAAACACGTTGAGATCGGAGAAGCGGTTGGTATCATCGCTGCACAATCCATCGGTGAGCCAGGAACACAGCTTACAATGCGTACGTTCCATACCGGTGGTGTTGCAGGAGACGATATTACTCAAGGTCTTCCGCGTATCCAGGAGCTTTTCGAAGCGCGTAATCCGAAAGGTCAAGCAACCATCAGTGAAATTGATGGTGTTATCAAAGAGATCCGCGAAGCTAAAGATCGCCGTGAAATCGAGGTTCAAGGTGAAGCTGAGACGAAAGTCTATGCAGTTACCTATGGCTCCCGTCTGCGCGTAAGCGAGGGAATGGAGATTGAAGCGGGGGATGAGCTTACGGATGGTTCAATTGACCCGAAAGAAATGCTGCGCATCAAAGGTGTACGTGGCGTTCAAAACTACATCCTGCAAGAAGTACAACGCGTATATCGTAACCAGGGTGTAGAAATCAACGACAAGCACGTAGAAGTAATGATTCGTCAAATGCTGCGCAAGATTCGTATTGTGGATGCAGGAGATACTACGCTTCTTCCAGGTTCGTTTGTTGATACTCATGAATATGAAACAGCGAACAAGACGGCAATTCTTAGTGACAAGGAGCCTGCAGTGGCTAAGCCAGTCCTTCTGGGTATCACCAAGGCGTCTCTTGAAACAGATTCCTTCTTGTCAGCAGCTTCCTTCCAGGAAACGACTCGTGTCCTGACGGATGCAGCAATCAAAGGTAAGGTCGATCAGCTTCTTGGACTGAAGGAAAATGTAATTATCGGTAAACTGATCCCTGCTGGTACAGGTATGAACCGTTATCGCAGTGTGAAGTTTGCTAATCCGGAAGATGGCGAATCTCAACTAGAAGAGCTTGAACCGGTATCTGTAGACTGATATAGCTCAAATTTGTCTGTAACAGGCGAATCTGATTGGTAAACACGTACCAGATTGTATATCAGGAGAGAAGTTACAAGCTTCCTCCTGATATGGCAATCTTAATGTTTAGAGTTTGATTGAATCTCTTGACAACAAATGTGTAGTAATGCTAATATAGCAAAGGTGCGTGAGTAGCCGCATGTTATCATGTCTTCTCGGAGGTATTGATAAATGTCGAATGACAACTTTTTGCAGGATGCTCATGTCAAGATCGGTACCAAGCAAACCATGAAGATGGTTGAATCAGGTCTGGCTGCTGAAGTTTATGTAGCTCAGGATGCTGATATGCGAATCACTTCTAAGATCAAGTCGCTATGTGAGAAGCATCAAGTGAAGCTGAACATAGTCGATACGATGGAGCAGCTCGGCAAGGCTTGCGGAATTGAAGTGGGAGCGGCTATGGTAGCTGTATTGAAACAATAGGTATAAGAAGATGTTTTTGTCTGGAATGCAAGAGCTTCCTAAACGGCAAAAACTTTTCATTTGTTCTTTTATGAACCGCCTGGGTCTGTGGACTTAAGAATTGAGGTTTATAAATAGAATGACGAATCTAGGAAGGGGGTGGCAACATGCCAACAATTAATCAGCTCGTTCGTAAAGGACGTCAAGCAAAGATCTACAAATCCAAATCTCCTGCGTTGCAAAAAGGCTTCAATGCCCTGAAACGTGAGTCTACTGATATCAGTGCTCCGCAAAAACGTGGTGTTTGTACTCGTGTAGGTACTATGACTCCGAAGAAACCGAACTCCGCGCTTCGTAAATATGCCCGTGTACGTTTGACTAACCGTATCGAGGTTACTGCTTACATCCCAGGTATCGGACACAACTTGCAAGAGCACAGTGTCGTTCTGATCCGTGGTGGTCGGGTTAAAGACCTTCCGGGTGTACGTTACCATATCGTTCGTGGTGCGCTTGATACTGCAGGTGTTAACAACCGTATGCAAGCTCGCTCCAAGTATGGTGCGAAACGCCCTAAAGCTAAAAAAGCGTAAGATCAACACATTGATTTTACAGTCAGTAAGCCGTTTGCGAGTTAGCGCTTCGGTTACAGAACAACAACAACAAATTAAGAATAATAAACATGCAAGAAAGGGGGATATCCATGCCACGCAAAGGTCCAGTTACCAAAAGAGACGTGTTGCCTGATCCGGTGTACAACAGCAAACTTGTTACTCGTCTGATCAACCGCATCATGCTTGATGGAAAACGTGGTGTTGCTCAAAGCATTCTTTACAATGCGTTCAACTTGATTCAAGAACGTACTGGTAAAGATCCTATGGAAGTTTTTGAAGCAGCTATCAAAAATATTATGCCGGTTCTGGAAGTTAAAGCTCGTCGTGTCGGCGGTGCTAACTACCAAGTACCTATCGAGGTTAAACCGGAAAGACGTACTTCCCTTGGTCTACGTTGGCTCGTAAACTACTCCCGCAGCCGCGGTGAGAAAACAATGGAAGAGCGTTTGGCAGCTGAGATTATCGACGCTTCCAACAACACTGGTGCTTCCGTTAAGAAACGTGAAGACACACACAAGATGGCTGAAGCGAACAAAGCGTTTGCTCACTACCGTTGGTAGGATTTATCAGTCTTTAAAATATAACTTCATTTTGAAGGGAGACCCATGTCATGGCAAGAGAGTTCTCCTTGAAAAATACACGTAACATCGGGATCATGGCGCATATTGACGCCGGTAAAACTACTACCACTGAGCGGATCTTGTTCTACACAGGCCGTACGCACAAAATCGGGGAAGTTCACGAGGGTGCTGCGACTATGGACTGGATGGAGCAGGAACAGGAGCGCGGGATCACGATTACTTCCGCTGCTACGACCGCTCAATGGAAAGGTCACCGCGTTAATATCATCGATACCCCGGGACACGTTGACTTCACAGTTGAAGTTGAACGTTCCCTTCGTGTATTGGACGGAGCAGTAGGTGTTTTCAGTGCGAAAGAAGGCGTTGAGCCTCAGTCTGAAACTGTATGGAGACAGGCTGACCGTTACGGCGTTCCTCGTATCGCATATGTAAACAAAATGGATATCATCGGTGCAGACTACCTTAACGTTGTTAAGGATATGCGCGAACGTCTTCAAGCAAATGCTGTTGCTATCCAGCTTCCTATCGGTGCTGAGAATGATTTCATCGGTATCATTGATATCGTTGAGCAAAAAGCATATATGTACAAAGACGATCTTGGTAAAGACATCGAAGAAACTGCAATTCCTGCAGACTATGCAGATCAAGTTGAAGAGCTTCGTATGGAACTGATCGAGAAAGTAGCAGAGCTTGATGAAGATCTGACTATGAAATACCTAGAAGGCGAAGAACTCACTGTTGATGAGATCAAATCCGCTCTTCGTAAAGGTGTAGTAGAAGTTAAAATCTTCCCAGTTATCTGTGGATCTTCTTACCGTAACAAAGGTGTTCAGCTGATGCTGGATGCGGTTCTGGACTATCTGCCAGCTCCTATTGATGTTCCTGACATCAAAGGTACTTTGGAAGATGGAACTGAAGCGATTCGTAAATCTTCTGACGAAGAGCCGTTCTCGGCACTTGCGTTCAAGATTATGACGGATCCTTATGTAGGTAAATTGACGTTCTTCCGCGTATACTCCGGTGTTCTTACATCTGGATCTTACGTATTGAATGCAACTAAAGGAAAACGTGAACGTATCGGACGTATTCTTCAAATGCACGCAAACAGCCGTCAAGAAATCACTGAAGTTTATGCTGGTGATATCGCATCTGCTGTTGGTTTGAAAGATACAGGTACAGGTGATACACTATGTGATGAGAAGAATCCGGTCATTCTGGAGTCTATGAACTTCCCTGATCCGGTTATTCAAATCGCGGTTGAACCAAAAACCAAAGCTGACCAAGACAAAATGTCTGTTGCTCTCGGTAAATTGACTGAGGAGGATCCAACTCTTCGTGCTCATACTGATGAAGAAACAGGTCAAACAATCTTGGCTGGTATGGGTGAGCTTCACCTTGATATCATCATCGACCGTATGCGTCGTGAGTTCAAAGTGGACACAAACATTGGTCAACCACAGGTTGCTTACCGTGAAACATTCCGTCAAGCAGCGCGCGTTGAAGGTAAATTTGTACGTCAGTCCGGTGGCCGCGGTCAATATGGACACGTATGGGTTGAATTCGAACCGCTTGAAGCGGGTAGCGGTAACCAATTCGACAGCAAAATTGTGGGTGGATCTGTACCACGTGAATACGTTGGTCCTGCTCAACAAGGTATTGAAGAAGCTATGAAAAATGGTGTCCTTGCAGGATTCCCACTTGTAGACGTTAAAGCTACAATCGTAGACGGTTCATACCATGATGTCGATTCCAACGAGATGGCGTTTAAAATTGCCGGATCGATGGCTCTTAAAGCAGCTAAAGACAAGTGTAAAGCTGTCCTGCTTGAGCCAATCATGAAAGTGGAAGTAACTGTTCCAGAAGAGTACATGGGTGACGTAATGGGTATGCTGAACTCCCGTCGCGGTAGAATCGAAGGTATGGATTCCCGTGGGGGTACGCAAATCATTCGTGCTAAGGTACCTCTCTCTGAAATGTTTGGATATTCCACAACTCTCCGTTCTGGTACACAAGGACGCGGGGTGTTCTCCATGGAACTTTCTCACTACGAAGAAGTTCCAAGAACAATCTCCGAAGAAATCGTGTCCAAAGTTAAGGGAGAATAAGTTATACTCACTGATGTACACAGCGTCATAAGGTTTAATGACTCTTATGGTGCTGTACACACAGTGCCAACATATAATATAAACCACTTTAAGGAGGCCACGTTCAAATGGCAAAGGCTAAATTCGAACGTAATAAACCACACGTTAACATTGGTACTATCGGTCACGTTGACCATGGTAAAACAACATTGACTGCAGCAATCACTACTGTATTGTCCAAAACTTACGGCGGTGCAGCAGTTGCATTCGATCAAATCGACAAAGCTCCAGAAGAGCGCGAGCGCGGTATCACTATCTCTACTGCACACGTAGAGTACGAAACTGATGCACGTCACTATGCACACGTTGACTGCCCAGGTCACGCCGACTATGTTAAAAACATGATCACTGGTGCTGCACAAATGGACGGAGCGATCCTGGTTGTATCCGCAGCTGACGGTCCTATGCCACAAACTCGTGAGCACATCCTTCTGTCCCGCCAAGTAGGCGTACCTTACATCGTAGTGTTCTTGAACAAATGCGATATGGTAGAAGACGAAGAACTTCTTGAACTCGTAGAAATGGAAGTTCGCGACCTTCTTAGCGAGTACGACTTCCCAGGTGATGACACTCCAATCACTCGTGGATCTGCTCGTGAAGCTCTTCAAAACCCAGATGGCGAGTGGGCTCAAAAAATCGTTGAGATGTTCAAAGAGATCGACACTTACATCCCAACTCCTGAGCGCGACACTGACAGACCATTCTTGATGCCTGTTGAGGACGTATTCTCCATCACTGGTCGTGGTACAGTTGCAACTGGACGTATCGAGCGCGGTACTGTTAAAGTCGGCGATGAAATCGAAATCGTTGGTATCGCTGAAGAGTCCAGAAAATCCGTAGTAACGGGCGTTGAAATGTTCCGTAAACTCTTGGATTCTGCTCAAGCTGGTGACAACATCGGAGCATTGCTTCGTGGTGTAGACCGTGCTCAAATCGAGCGTGGACAAGTTCTTTCCAAACCAGGTTCAGTTAAACCACATACTGAGTTCACTGCTCAAGTATACGTTTTGACTAAAGAAGAAGGTGGCCGTCATAAGCCTTTCTTCACTGGATACCGTCCTCAGTTCTACTTCCGTACAACTGACGTAACTGGTATCATCAACCTGCCAGAAGGTACTGAAATGGTTATGCCTGGCGACAACATCGAAGTAACAGTATCCCTGATCGCTCCAATCGCTATCGAAGAAGGAACTAAGTTCTCTATTCGTGAAGGTGGACGTACAGTAGGTGCTGGTGCGGTAGCAACAATCATTAAATAATTTGGCTGCAAGCCGAATGATATAAAGCAACATTGTACTGTAACGAGCAACATTGTATCGGAACGAACAAAAGGATCTTGGCGTTAATCGCCGAGATCCTTTTTCTATATAAGGTTCTTTTCATAAATTACCTTTGGCTTTTTATAGCCTCATCATATATAATGGTACGAGTTGCGATTCGGGAAGTGCATTCGAGAAAAATAAAGAGCTGAAGTCGATTCAGAATTTTATCAATCTTTTTTATATAAAAGCTTGCATTACGCCTAGGTTTTCTATATAATAATGAATGTTGTTCTGTGACGTTGCGATGATGTGAGAGGTTACTGACACACCCGGCCCCTTTGCCATGGGAGAGTGGGTCAGAAAATTTTCACGGAGTATGTCCGATATTAAATTGGGCGATAGAAGGAGGGACTAAAATGGCAAAGCAAAAAATTCGTATTCGTTTGAAAGCTTACGACCACAGAATTCTTGATCAATCCGCTGAGAAGATTGTTGAAACGGCAAAACGTTCGGGTGCAGGTGTATCCGGTCCGATTCCGCTTCCAACTGAGAAACAAGTTATTACTATTCTCCGTGCGGTACACAAGTACAAGGATTCCCGGGAACAATTCGAAATGCGCACACATAAGCGTTTGATCGATATTGTTAACCCGACTCCACAAACTGTGGATGCCTTGATGCGCTTGGATCTGCCGTCCGGTGTAGATATCGAAATTAAATTGTAATTTAGTAATGTATTAATGGAAGGAAAAGAGGTGTCAACATGAAAGGTATCTTAGGTAAAAAACTAGGCATGACGCAAGTGTTTACTCCAGAAGGTAACGTAATCCCTGTTACAGTTATTGAAGCAGGTCCATCTGTTGTCTTGCAAAAGAAAGACCTTGAGAACGACGGCTATGAAGCGGTTCAACTAGGTTATGCCGATAAGAAAGAAAAAAATGCTAACAAACCTGAAACAGGACATGCGAAAAAAGCTAATACAGCTCCTAAGCGCTACGTTCGCGAACTCCGCGGTGTTGATCTTGCGGGATTCGAGGTTGGCCAAGAAATTAAAGCAGACATCTTCGCTGAAGGCGAATTTGTTGACGTAACAGGAATCTCCAAAGGTAAAGGTTTTGCCGGCGTTATCAAACGTTGGGGACAAAGCACTGGACCTATGTCTCACGGTTCCCGTTATCATAGAGGCCCTGGTTCCATGGGTTCCATCCAAGCGAACCGCGTTCCTAAAGGTAAACACCTTCCAGGACATATGGGTCATGAAACAATCACAATTCAACGTCTTGAAGTTATTAAAGTAGACGCTGAGCGTAACGTATTGCTTGTTAAAGGTTCTATTCCAGGGCCGAAAAACAGCTTCGTTAAAATCAAAGAATCGGTGAAGAAATAATCACCTAAAGAAAGGAGGAACACAAAATGCCAAAAGTAGCACTTTTTAATGTCAGTGGTAGCCAAGTAGGAGAAGTTGAACTGAACGATGCAGTATTCGGAATTGAGCCGAACACTCATGTACTTCACGATGCTGTTGTTATGCAACGCGCTTCCCTGCGTCAAGGTACACACAAAGTAAAAGGACGTTCTGAAGTACGCGGCGGCGGACGTAAGCCTTGGAAACAAAAAGGTACTGGACGCGCTCGTCAAGGTTCGATCCGTGCACCACAATGGGTAGGCGGCGGTACTGTATTTGGTCCAACACCACGCAGCTACGCGTTCAAACTGCCTAAGAAAGTTCGTCGTCTGGCGATTAAATCCGCTTTGTCTTCCAAAGTGATTGATAACGAAATTATCGTTCTGGATGCTCTTGCTCTGAATGCACCGAAAACTAAAGAATTTGCAGCTATTTTGAATAACCTCAAAGTAGATCGCAAAGCTTTGATCGTTGCTCCAGGCTATGATGATAATGTTGCTCTTTCCGCAAGAAATATTCCTGGTGTGAAATTTGTAGCGGCTGACGGCATTAATGTTCTTGACGTACTTACGTACGACAAACTGATCATTACGAAAGAAGCAGTTCAGAAGGTAGAGGAGGTGCTCGCGTAATGAAGAATCCTCGTGACATTATTAAACGTCCGGTGATTACTGAACGTACAGCTGATATGATGGCCGACTTGAAATATGTATTTGAAGTCGATATTCGTGCGAACAAAACCGAAATCAAAGCTGCTGTTGAAGAAATCTTCAACGTTAAAGTGAAAAACGTGAACACTCTTCGCGTACCTGGTAAGTTGAAACGCTACGGACGCTACTCTGGATACACTCCTGAGTGGAAAAAAGCATTCGTAACTTTGACTCCAGACAGCAAAGCTCTTGAGTTCTTTGAATCGGTACAATAAGAAACTGTAAAGTAAGGAGGGAAAATCAGTGCCAATCAAAAAGTACAAACCGACGTCTCCGGCTAGACGTAACATGTCTGTGTCTACTTTTGAAGAGATCACAACAAACCAGCCAGAGAAATCGCTGCTTGCTCCACTGAGCAAAACAGCTGGCCGTAACAACCAAGGTAAAATTACGGTTCGTCACCATGGCGGCGGACACAAACGTAAATACCGTATTATTGACTTTAAACGTACTAAAGATGGAATACCGGGCCGCGTTGCTACAATCGAGTATGACCCGAACCGTACTTCCAACATCGCTCTGATCCATTATGCAGATGGTGAGAAACGTTACATCATCGCTCCTAAAGGACTTAAAGTAGGGGATCAAATCGAGTCTGGACCTAGCTCCGACATCAAAACAGGTAACGCACTGCCACTTGAGAACATTCCAGTAGGTACCGTTATCCACAACATCGAACTTCAACCAGGTAAAGGTGGACAATTGGTTCGCGCAGCTGGTACTGAAGCTCAACTTCTTGGTAAAGAAGAGAAATATGTAACAGTACGTCTTTCTTCCGGTGAAGTACGCCGTATCCTTAAAACTTGCCGTGCAACAATCGGATCTGTTGGTAACGAAGATCACGAACTTGTTAAAATCGGTAAAGCAGGCCGTAGCCGCTGGCTCGGACAACGTCCTGAAGTTCGCGGGGTAGTAATGAACCCTAACGATCACCCTCACGGTGGTGGTGAAGGCCGCGCTCCAATCGGACGTAAATCGCCAATGTCTCCATGGGGTAAACCAACTCTTGGTTACAAAACGCGTAAGAAAAACAAAGCTTCTGACAAATACATCGTTCGCCGCCGCACGAAGTAATACACAATTAACCTGTGCATAACTTCGCGCGAGCGATCGTGAATGAACGAGAACATTGGATGAAGGGAGGATTTACACATGAGTCGCAGTCTTAAAAAAGGGCCATTCGTAGATGGCTACCTGTTGAAAAAAGTAGAAGACATGAACGAAGCTGGCAAAAAGCTGGTGATCAAAACTTGGTCCCGTCGTTCTACAATTTTCCCACAATTCATTGGACATACGTTTGGTGTGTATGACGGCCGTAAACACGTTCCTGTTTATGTAACGGAAGATATGGTTGGACACAAGCTGGGTGAGTTCGCTCCTACGCGTACTTATAAAGGCCATGCAGCAGACGATAAGAAGACTAGAAGATAAATGATCATCAAGCGCTAATGTTTGAGAGGAGGTTAAACAATGGAAGCAAAAGCACATGCCAAGTTTATTCGGATTGCTCCTCGTAAAGTTCAACTCGTTGTTGACTTGATTCGCGGCAAGCAAGTGGGCGAGGCGATCGCGATTCTGCGCCACACTCCAAAATCCGCTTCTCCAGTTGTTGAGAAATTGCTGAACTCTGCTATCGCAAACGCAGAGCACAACTACTCCCTGGATGTTAACAAACTGGTTATCTCGCAAGCTTACGTAAACCAAGGTCCGACAATGAAGCGTTTCCGCCCTCGTGCAATGGGACGTGCAAGCCGGATCAACAAACGCACTAGCCACATCACTTTGGTGGTATCTGAAAAATAAGGAGGGAAAACGTGTGGGACAAAAGGTAAATCCCGTCGGACTCCGTATCGGCGTAATCCGTGATTGGGAATCCAAATGGTACGCAGGCAAAGATTTCGGTGATCTTTTGCTGGAAGACGTAAAAATTCGTGAATACCTGAAAAATAAATTGAAAGACTCCGCAGTATCTCGTATCGAAATCGAGAGAGCGGCTAACCGTGTCAACGTGACGATCCACACTGCTAAACCAGGAATGGTTATCGGTAAAGGTGGTTCTGAAGTTGAAATCCTCCGTGGTCAAATCACGAAGATTGCAGGCGGTAAGAAAGTTCATATCAATATCTCTGAAATCAAACAACCAGACCTTGACGCAATTCTCGTTGCTGAAAGCATTGCACAACAATTGGAACGCCGTGTTTCTTTCCGTCGTGCTCTGAAACAAGCGATTCAAAGAACTATGCGTTCAGGTGCTAAAGGTATCAAAACACAAGTAGGCGGACGTCTTGGCGGTGCTGAGATCGCACGTTCTGAAGGCTACAGTGAAGGAACTGTTCCACTGCACACGCTTCGTGCCGACATCGATTATGGTACAGCGGAAGCTCATACAACTTACGGCCGTCTTGGCGTAAAAGTATGGATCTATCGTGGAGAGGTTCTTCCTACGGCTAAGAAACAAGCTGCTAAGGAAGGAGGCAACTAATCATGTTGGTGCCAAAACGCGTAAAACACCGCAAGCAACAACGCGGTCACATGAAAGGTCAAGCTAAGGGCGGAACTACACTGAACTTCGGTGAGTACGGTCTGCAAGCGACTGAACCATCTTGGATTACGAACCGTCAGATCGAGGCTGCTCGTATCGCGATGACTCGTTACATCAAACGTGGTGGTAAAGTTTGGATCAAAATCTTCCCAGACAAACCTATTACTCAAAAGCCTCTCGAAGTACGTATGGGTAGTGGTAAAGGTAACGTTGAGAAATGGGTTGCTGTTGTAAAACCAGGAAAGATCATGTTCGAACTTTCTGGTGTATCTGAAGAAGTAGCTCGCGAAGCAATGCGTCTGGCTGCTCACAAGCTGCCAATTAAGACGAAGTTCGTGAAACGTGAAGAATTGGGTGGTGAAGTAAATGAAGGCTAGTGAATTCCGCAACCTAACCACTGCTGAAATTGAGCAAAAGATTGCCGGATTTAAAGAAGAACTCTTTAACCTCCGCTTTCAACTCGCTACCGGTCAGCTTGATAACCCGACACGTATTCGTGACGTACGTAAAGAAATTGCACGTGCTAAAACGATCATTCGTGAAAGAGAACTTGGGATTAGCTAATAAATAGTACCGGATGGAACATCCGTCTGTAATTGAGGAAGGAGGCCAACAATGAGCGAAGAACGTAACGCACGTCGAGTGCAAATCGGTAAAGTGGTTAGCGACAAAATGGACAAAACAATCGTGGTTGCTGTAGAAACTTACAAAAAACATGACTTGTACCATAAACGCATCAAATACACGAAAAAGTTCAAAGCACATGATGAAAATAACACTGCGAAAATCGGTGATACTGTTAAAATCATGGAAACTCGTCCTTTGTCGAAAGACAAGAACTGGAGACTTGTTGAAGTCGTAGAAAAAGCGGTTATCATTTAATGATATTCAGCTCTGCTGAAAGGAGGAAAACAAGATGATTCAACCATTTACACGTTTGGCTGTAGCTGACAACTCTGGTGCGAAGGAACTGATGTGTATCCGCGTACTAGGTGGTACGGGACGTAGTCGTACAGCACAAATCGGAGACCTGATCGTTTGTTCTGTAAAACAAGCAACACCAGGCGGCGTTGTCAAAAAAGGTGATGTAGTAAGAGCGGTAGTCGTTCGTACGAAACGTTCTGTTCGTCGTAAAGACGGATCTTACATTGGTTTTGATGAGAATGCAGCGGTTGTTGTTAAAGAAGACAGAAGCCCACGCGGAACTCGTATTTTCGGACCAGTTGCTCGCGAACTTCGCGAAAAAGACTACATGAAGATCGTTTCCTTGGCTCCAGAAGTTATCTAATGAACGTATATTGATCCTTGTATAAAGGATTCGATTCATACTTGTTCACGCAAGTCATAGGAGGTGTACGAAATGGCAAAAGTGAAAAAAGTTCTGGAATCTCATAACAACAAGTTGCACGTCAAAAAAGACGACACTGTTATGGTGATCAGCGGTAAAGACAAAGGCAAAAAAGGCCGTGTCATCGCAGCTTATCCTCGTGAGAATCGCGTTCTTGTTGAAGGTGTTAACCTCGTGAAAAAACACCAAAAGCCTAACCAGCTGAATCCACAAGGCGGAATCATCGAGAAAGAAGCTCCAATCCATGTATCGAACGTGATGCACATTGATCCGAAGAGCGGAAATGTAACTCGTATCGGTTATAAAGTTTTAGACAACGGCAAAAAAGTACGCGTTGCTAAACGTTCCGGAGAATCGATCGACTAATGTAATCGAATGAGAAAGGAGGTCCATAATTCATGGCAAGAATGAAAGAACGTTTTCTGAATGAAGTAACTCCTGCTTTGATGCAGAAGTTTGAATACAGCACAGTAATGCAAGTTCCTAAGATCGAGAAAGTGGTAATCAACATGGGTGTGGGTGACGCTGTCCAAAACTCCAAAGTACTTGATTCCGCTGTGAACGATATGCAGCTGATCTCTGGTCAAAAACCAGTTATCACTAAAGCTAAAAAATCAATCGCCGGTTTTAAACTTCGTGAGAACATGCCAATCGGGGTTAAAGTAACACTGCGCGGACAGCGTATGTATCACTTCCTTGATAAATTGTTCAACATCACTCTACCTCGTGTACGTGACTTCCAAGGCGTATCGAACAAAGCGTTCGATGGTCGCGGTAACTACACACTTGGACTTAAAGAACAACTCATCTTCCCAGAGATCGAGTATGATAAAGTCGACAAAGTACGCGGTATGGATATCGTAATCGTAACTACAGCTAAAACGGACGAAGAGTCCCGCGAATTGCTTACTCAACTGGGAATGCCTTTCGCAAAGTAAGAAATAACAGTATCCGGGAATCCAGCTAGGGTCCCGAATTCTCCGAAATTATTTAGGAGGTGTCAGGCTAAGTGGCAAAAACTTCAATGAAAGTTAAACAACAACGCACACCGAAGTTCAAAGTTCGCGCTTATACTCGTTGTGAACGTTGCGGTCGTCCACATTCTGTATTGCAGAAGTTTAAAATTTGCAGAATTTGTTTCCGTGAATTAGCTTATAAAGGCCAGATCCCTGGCGTGAAAAAAGCAAGCTGGTAAAAAGTCCTGAACGGGAAGGAGGTTTACACACAATGACTATGTCTGATCCAATTGCAGATATGCTTACTCGCATTCGTAATGCGAACACAGTTCGTCACGAGACGGTAGAAATGCCTGCTTCGACGATGAAAAAACAAATCGCTGAAATCCTGAAGCGTGAAGGTTTCATTCGTGATGCAGAATATGTGGATGATAACAAACAAGGCATCATCCGTGTCTTCTTGAAATACGGTCAAAACAACGAGCGCGTTATTACTGGTCTGAAAAGAATCAGTAAACCAGGCCTTCGTGTATACACGAAAAGCAATGAAGTACCTCGCGTACTTGGTGGTCTCGGAATCGCGATCATCTCTACTTCCAAAGGTGTAATGACAGATAAAGAAGCTCGTCAAGCTAAATCTGGCGGCGAAGTTGTCTGCTACGTTTGGTAATATAAAGTCACAGAACAAGGAGGTGCAACAACATGTCCCGTATTGGTCGTAAACCAATTACAGTACCAAGTGGCGTAGAAGTCACTCTGGACAATACCGCAATTACGGTTAAAGGTCCTAAAGGTACACTTACACGTGAACTTCATAAAGAAATGAAGGTTTCCGTTGAAAATAATGAAATCACAGTAACACGTCCTTCTGATCACAAAACACATCGTTCTTTGCACGGTACTACTCGTTCCGTAGTAAATAACATGGTACTTGGCGTAACTGAAGGATTCTCGAAATCTCTGGAGCTGGTTGGGGTCGGATATCGTGCAAGCAAATCCGGAGATAAAATCGTTCTGAACGTAGGTTACTCCCATCCGGTAGAAATCACGCCGGAACCGGGTATTGAGTTCGAAGTTCCTTCGAACACTAAAATCATCGTTCGTGGAATTAACAAAGAGCGCGTAGGTGCTTATGCAGCTGAAATCCGCTCTGTTCGCGAACCTGAGCCTTACAAAGGTAAAGGGATTAAATATGAAGGCGAACGCATCATCCGTAAGGAAGGTAAAGCCGGTAAGAAGAAATAAGATTTCTTACCGACTTTGTGCCGTCCCCTGGCTTTTCAGGAGATGCTCGTGTTTCTAATATACCCTGTGCGTCTTAATGTGAAGCTATTCAAGGCTAACTGAAGGGAGGAAACGTGAAATGATTACTAAACAAGATAAGAACAAAGTGCGTCTGAAAAGACATATCCGTGTTCGTGGTAAAATTTCTGGTACGGCTGAGCGTCCACGTTTGAACGTATTCCGTTCCGATAAACATATCTATGCTCAACTGATCGATGATGTAGCAGGTGTAACGCTTGCATCTGCATCGACGGTAGACAAAGAAATCAGCGGCGAAATCACAAACGGTGGTAACGTTGAGGCAGCTAAGAAAGTTGGCGCTCTCGTTGCTAAACGTGCGAAAGAAAAAGGATACACTAACATCGTTTTCGATCGTGGTGGCTACCTTTATCATGGACGTATTCAAGCTTTGGCTGATGCTGCTCGTGAAGCAGGGCTTGAATTCTAAGATATTTTTTAAAAGGAGGTTAACGACTTGCGTGTAGATCCTAACACTTTAGAACTCACTGAAAGAGTTGTAAATATTAATCGCGTTGCTAAAGTAGTAAAAGGCGGACGTCGTTTCAGCTTCAGCGCTCTGGTAGTTGTCGGTGATGGCAATGGCTGGGTTGGAGCTGGTATCGGTAAAGCAGGCGAAGTACCTGATGCAATCCGCAAAGGTATTGAAGATGCTAAGAAAAATCTAATCCACGTACCACTCGTAGGAACAACAATTCCTCACTTGATCACTGGTAAATTCGGAGCTGGCCGTGTTCTTTTGAAACCGGCTGCTGAAGGTACTGGGGTTATCGCTGGTGGTCCAGTTCGTGCCGTTCTGGAACTTGCTGGTGTGGGTGACATTTTGACAAAATCACTGGGTTCTTCGAATTCCATGAACATGGTCAATGCGACCTTGGAAGGTTTGTCCCGCTTGAAACGCGCTGAAGATGTAGCGAAATTGCGTGGAAAAACTGTCGAAGAGCTTCGGGGCTAAGGAGGGAATCTCATGTCTAAACTGGAAATTACCCTCGTTCGCAGTTTGATCGGACGTCCTGAGACACAAAGAACGACTGTTAACACACTCGGTCTTCGTAAACTCAACCAAACTGTGGTTCATAACGACAATGCTGCGATCCGCGGTATGGTGAATAAAGTAAGTCACTTGGTTTCTGTTAAAGAAATCGAGGCATAAGGAATAGCATCATAGGGCTTGTTCCCACAAATCATTAAGGAGGTGCAACGATGAAGTTACATGAGCTTTCTCCAGCTCCTGGATCGCGTAAAGAACGCAAACGTAAAGGTCGCGGTCCAAGTAGCGGTATGGGTAAAACTTCAGGTCGCGGTCACAAAGGTCAAAACGCTCGTTCTGGCGGTGGTGTTCGCCCAGGCTTCGAGGGTGGTCAAAACCCACTGTATCGTCGTCTGCCAAAACGCGGTTTCGTAAACCCTACCCGCAAAGAATATGCGGTTGTGAACATTGAAGATCTGAATAGTTTTGAAGCAGGTACAGAAGTAACTCCAGAAGTTTTGGTTGAAACAGGTATTGTGAATAACACAAAATCTGGCATCAAAATTCTTGGCAATGGCGAAGTTACTGTAAAACTTACAGTAAAAGCGAATAAGTTCTCTCAATCTGCGGTAGAGAAAATCGAAGCTGCCGGCGGTAAAACCGAGGTGATCTAATGCTCACATCCCTTAAGAATATATGGCGAGTCGAAGATCTTCGAAAACGAATTTTGTTCACTCTCTTTGTTCTAATTATTTACCGTATCGGCTCCTTTGTTCCTGTTCCAGGAGTTAACAAGGAAGTATTCGACGCGGTAGATTCGCAAGGCAGAGAATTGTTTGGTCTTCTGAACACATTCTCAGGCGGAGCGTTGTTCCAGTTCTCGATCTTTGCGCTAGGGATTATGCCATATATTACAGCATCCATCATTACACAATTGTTATCGATGGATGTTATTCCGAAACTTGCGGAATGGGCCAAACAAGGTGAGCATGGTAAGAAAAAATTAGCCCAGCTCACTCGGTATGGTACAGTGGTGTTGGGATTAATCCAAGCATTTGGTACATCGATCGGATTTAACCGGTTGTATGGACAGGAAATGGTGCCTAATGCTACTTTCGTTGACTATATTGTCATCGCGATTGTATTGACGGCAGGTACTTCATTCCTTATGTGGCTTGGTGAGCAGATTACGGAAAGAGGTATTGGTAACGGGATTTCAATCATTATCTTTGCCGGTATCGTTGCTACCATTCCAAATGTTATCCGTACAACAATAGAATCAGAATTCATTCAGGCAGATCAGTTGTTCATGAACATCCTTAAGGTTGTTATTGTGGCACTGGTTCTTCTCCTGACCATTGTAGGGGTTATTTACATCCAGCAGGCGATCCGGAAGATTCCGGTTCAATATGCAAAACGTGTTGTAGGTAACAAAATGTATGGTGGACAAAACACCCATATTCCGCTGAAAATCAATGCGGCGGGCGTTATCCCTGTTATTTTCGCTGTATCACTTCTTCAGTTTCCGATCATTATCGCTTCGTTCTGGGCGGGTTATGGCTGGGCGAACTGGGTTACAACGCATTTGTCTTATGACAAACCGTTGGGTATGGTGCTCTATGTTATCATGATTATTGGTTTCACGTTCTTCTACACTTTCGTGCAGATGAACCCGCAGCAAATGGCTGATAACATGAAGAAGAACGGCGGTTATATCCCAGGCATTCGTCCGGGTAAAGCAACTGAGAAATACTTGTCCCGTGTCTTGACTCGTTTGACGATGACCGGAGCTTTGTTCTTGGCTGTCATTTCCGTTCTACCTGTATTCTTGGGCTCACTTTCCGGTTTGCCTCAAGTTGCACAGCTTGCTGGTACTTCCATGCTGATCGTTATTGGTGTAGCATTGGATACGACTAAGCAAATTGAAAGTCAATTGATCAAACGCCATTACAAAGGTTTCATCAATAAATAGCCATAGGTTCCGGTAAAGAATGCAATAGTTCGCCCTTGCTGGTGAGTTGCTAAGACCGGCACCTATTGTGCTGTTTCTTGTTGAAGGGATAGTCTTGGAGGGAGTGACATAACGTGAACATCTTATTCATGGGCCCTCCTGGGGCAGGAAAAGGGACACAAGCAGAAGCGATTGTTAATGAATTCGGCATTCCTCACATTTCGACAGGCGATGCATTTCGTTTGGCGATTAAGCAAGGAACTCCTATTGGGATTAAAGCTAAAGAATACATGGATCAGGGTAAGCTTGTACCAGACGATGTTACCATAGGTATTGTTGAAGAACGTCTTCAGCAGCCTGATTGTGAGAAGGGCTTCCTGTTGGATGGATTTCCACGGACCATTTCACAAGCAGAAGCACTGGACGGTATTCTGGAACGTTTAAATACTGGTTTGGATCATGTCATCAACTTGAAGGTTGACCGTAACAAATTGCTGGCTCGTCTAACGGGTCGCCGTTTGTGCAAAAATTGCGGTTCTACGTATCATGTTGTTTTTAACCCGCCTAAACAGGAAGGTATTTGTGATAAATGCGGCGGCGAGTTGTATCAGCGTTCTGACGATAACGAAGAGAGCGTAGGTACTCGTCTTGACGAATATATCAACAAAACAGCACCACTCCTCACGTTTTATGAGAACAAAGGTCTTCTGCGTCAAATCGACGGGGAACAGGAAATTCATGCGGTATCGCAAGAGATCGTATCCTTACTGCGGGGTTAATGGTAATGATCATTTGTAAGTCCGATGCAGAACTGGGTTGGAAGAGTGAGACGCGTTTATCCGGTACGCAAGTACAGGAAGATCAGACGGTTCATTATTTATCCCGGGTTTTGACCGGAGAACTTCACCAAATGACTGATCAATATCATCGCAGTCAAGGGGCTGTGTCGTCTTTCACAGGTTATCACGGTTTTCCTGCCAGTATTTGTACTTCAGTCGATGAACCGAAATTGCATGGGTTGCCCAGCTATATTCGATTGTTTGCAATGTCGTATGACGGTCGATCTGTACTCCATTTTTGCGAAGGCGAGATGCGTAGGTGATGAGAAGATGAATGAAGAAATCCCACAAATCGGTCAAATCGTAAAAATCCTTCGAGGCAGGGATGCTGGCCAGTTTGCAGTAGTCATCGCTGTTGAGGACAACAGATATGTATATATTGCTGACGGGGACAAACGCAAGTTTGATGGAGCTAAGAAGAAGAACCTTCTTCATCTGGATCCCCAGCCGATGATCAGCAGCGAGGTTGTAAACAGTATTAACGAAATTGGACGGGTTACGAACGGAAAACTGCGTTATGCAGTCCAGCAGTTCATAAATGCAAGCGAAGTTCAAAGCTGAAGAAGAAAGGAGACTATCTGTGGCCAAAGAAGATGTCATTGAAGTGGAAGGAACGGTTATAGAGCCGCTTCCTAACGCAACGTTCAAAGTAGAGCTTGAAAATGGTCATCAAATTCTAGCTCACGTATCCGGCAAACTGCGGATGCATTTTATCCGCATTCTGACAGGAGATAAAGTGGTTGTTCAGTTATCGCCTTATGATCTAACCAAAGGGCGTATAACTTATCGTAAATAGTAAGGTGCATTTTCTGAAATAACGAATGAGAGTTACAACAGTTTTGCATGTGAATGCAATCTTGGTGTACCCTATGTACAAGAGACTGCTTCCATAGAAGCTGTGGAATGCTTTCGAAGTCAGTTTTACTCATCGTAAAACTTTGAGGAGGTAATCAACATGAAGGTAAGACCTTCTGTAAAACCTATCTGCGAGAAATGCAAAGTCATTCGCCGCAAAGGTAATGTAATGGTCATCTGCGAAAATCCGAAACACAAACAAAAACAAGGTTAATAGAAGGGGGTGTAGCGTAAAATGGCTCGTATAGCTGGTGTGGATTTGCCACGTGACAAACGCGTTGAGATCGCCTTGACTTACATTTTCGGAATCGGTAAAACGACTTCCCAGAAAATTCTGAGCGAAACAGGCATTAGTCCAAATACTCGTGTCCGTGATCTGACGGAAGATGAAGTGAGCAAATTACGTGATGGTATCGACAAATTGGTTAAAGTAGAAGGTGACCTTCGTCGAGAAATTTCTTTAAATATTAAACGTTTGACTGAGATTGGCTGCTACCGCGGTATTCGTCACCGTCGTGGGCTTCCAGTTCGTGGACAACGTACTAAAACAAATGCTCGTACGCGTAAAGGTCCTCGTCGTACTGTAGCAAACAAAAAGAAATAAGAAGGGAGGATAATCTACAATGGCTAAACCGAAAAAAGTCGTACGTACTAAACGTCGTGACCGTAAAAATATTGAGTCTGGCGTGGCACACATCCGTTCCACGTTCAACAACACAATTGTTACCATTACGGATCCACACGGTAACGCTATTTCCTGGGCAAGCTCCGGCGGTCTTGGATTTAGAGGTTCCCGTAAGTCGACTCCGTTCGCAGCTCAAATGGCAGCAGAAACTGCAGCTAAAGCGGCAATGGAACACGGCATGAAAGCAGTCGAAGTTATGGTTAAAGGACCAGGTGCTGGCCGCGAAGCAGCTATCCGCTCTTTGCAAGCTGCAGGTCTGGAAGTTAACCTGATCAAAGACGTAACTCCTGTGCCACATAACGGATGCCGTCCTCCAAAACGTCGTCGTGTCTAATGAGATTTGCCCCCTTAGTGTGGTATAATCCGGCACAATCTGTTAATAATGGTTGTTTAGGCATACTACATGGCTACACTAGATAAGGTAAATGTTTCATATAGGACAGGACGTTTTGAAGGAGGGGTATTGCAGTGATAGAAATCGAAAAGCCGAAAATTGAGACGGTAGACGTCAATGATGATGGCACTTATGGCAAATTTGTGGTGGAACCGTTGGAACGTGGATATGGTACGACGCTGGGCAACTCGCTTCGCCGTATCTTGCTTTCCTCGCTTCCAGGTGCAGCAGTATCATCGGTACAGATCGATGGTGTGTTGCATGAATTTGCTACAGTTCCTGGCGTAATGGAAGACGTAACGGAAATCATTTTGAACCTGAAAGCTTTGTCTTTGAAAATTCATTCGGATGAAGAGAAAGTTCTTGAGATTGATGCTGAAGGTGAAGGGGCTGTAACAGCCGGAGATATTCGTGCGGATAGTGATGTGGAAATCCTTAACCCGGATCTTCATATCGCAACTCTTGGTCCAGGTTCGAGACTACACATGCGTATTTTTGCCAATCGCGGTCGTGGCTACGTCCAAGCGGATCGGAATAAACGCGATGACCAACCGATCGGCGTCATCCCTGTGGATTCCATCTATACCCCGATTGCACGTGTCAACTATGGTGTTGAGAATACGCGTGTTGGTCAAGTAACGAACTATGACAAGCTGACGCTTGAAATTTGGACTGATGGAAGCATTCGTCCAGAAGAAGCAGTTAGTCTTGGCGCCAAAATTTTAACCGAGCACCTGTTCTTGTTCGTTGGTTTGACTGACGAAGCTAAAGATGCAGAGATCATGGTTGAAAAAGAAGAAGACAAAAAAGAAAAAGTACTCGAAATGACGATCGAAGAGCTCGATCTATCTGTTCGATCCTATAACTGCTTGAAGCGTGCGGGTATTAACACGGTTCAGGAATTGACCACTAAGACTGAAGAAGACATGATGAAGGTACGTAACCTTGGTCGCAAATCTTTGGAAGAAGTGCAAGAGAAGCTCGAAGAGCTAGGTTTGGGTCTTCGTACAGAAGAATAGCAAGCGATTGTTTGAAGTGAAGGAGGGGAAAACATGGCATACCAAAAGTTGGGTCGTAACTCCAGTGCTCGTAAAGCATTGTTCCGTGACCTCGTAACGGATCTATTCTTGTACGAGCGTATTCAAACGACTGAAGCAAAAGCGAAAGAGGTTCGTTCTATCGCTGAAAAGCTGATCACCAAAGCGAAGCAAGGGGATCTTCATGCACGTCGTCAAGTGGCTGCTTATGTACGTCGTGAGACGATTGATGGTGAACAGGATGCAATTCAAAAACTGTTTGGCGAAATCGCACCACGTTACGCTGAGCGTCCAGGTGGATACACTCGTATCATGAAACTAGGACCTCGTCGCGGTGACGCTGCGCCTATGGTTTACTTGGAACTGGTAGACCGCGCGTAAATAGTGGCATAAAGTGAGGGAAGGGTGACAGGATTTATATTCTGAACATGCCCTTTTTTTCCTTGCCTCATTGAAGCGACGGTTTGGGGAGGAGCTCCGATAGGAGCTCTTTTTCATTGTAATGAGGATTGGAAGCTGTATGTTTTGACTTAGAAGGCTGTGTGCTTAGTATGGGATAAAGGTGTGAATTCGATGCGGAACATATGTATGAAGGTGAATTATGATGGTACGGATTATTTTGGTTTCCAAACCCAGCCGATCGGGAACACCATTCAGGATCGAATTGAAGAAGCGATCAAATCACTGACAGGTGAGGCGGTCAAAATACATGCATCAGGTCGTACAGACGCTGGAGTGCATGCGATTGGACAGGTTTTTCATTTCCATACTGAATCTATGATTCCGATTGATCGTTGGTGTATGGCGCTGAATGGCAGACTGCCTGAGGACATCATACTCACCGATGCTTACGAAGTTCCGCTTGAGTTTCATTCCAGACGTTCTGCCAAGAGAAAAACATATCGTTACACCATTAATGCCAATCAGTTTCTCGATCTATTTAATAGACGGACGCAGCTGCATCATCCAGGTAATCTGGATATACAAGCGATGCGGGAGAGTCTCCCATACTTGCTTGGGACTCATGACTTTACCTCTTTCGCCTCCCGGCACTCCACCAAGCAATCTCATATCAGGACACTGTATGAGGCAGAGCTTACAGTTGATAGTTCCATGAGCCGCAAAGGCCACCCGAGAGATCAAGGTGTTATACATCTGTTTATTACGGGAAACGGCTTCTTGCAGCATATGGTCCGTATTATTGTCGGTACGATGCTGGAGGTCGGAGAAGGGAAGCGTAAGCCAGAAGAGATGAAGTTGATCTTGGAGGCAGAGGATCGCTCTGCAGCAGGCCCTACGGCGGTTAGCAAAGGGCTGATGCTGTGGAATGTGGAGTATGAGGATTTCTAAAAAAAAACCTCGGATAAATGCCTTGCGAACTGGGCTGCAATCGTGTAATATATAAGTTGTGTTTTCTTAATGGCTTTCCCACAGCCCCAATTAAGTGAACAACCAAAATGCAACACCAATCCATCAAAACAAACAGTTGAACTTAACGAATATAAACGACTAACATTTATGCGTATTATGAACGCGACATTTGAAGGAGGAACTTTTCATGCGTACCACTTATATGGCGAAGCCTAATGAAGTTGAGCGTAATTGGCACATCATTGATGCTGAAGGCAAAACGCTCGGCCGTCTGGCAAGCGAAGCTGCGGCTTTGATTCGCGGTAAACACAAGCCACAATTCACTCCACATGTTGACACTGGCGATTTCGTTGTTGTTATCAATGCAGAGAAAATTGTTCTTACTGGTAAGAAAATGGAGAACAAAAACTACTACCGTCACTCTATGCACCCAGGTGGACTGAAAGTCACTCCTGCTAAAGAGATGGTTAAGAACAAGCCTGAACGTATGATCGAACTCGCTGTACACGGCATGCTTCCTAAGACTCGTATGGGTAACCAAATGAAACTTAGATTGAAAGCATACGCTGGCGCTGAACATCCACATGCAGCACAAAAACCTGAAGTTTACGAACTTCGCGGATAATTAAAAGGAGGACAGTTTCATGGCACAAGTACAATACTATGGGACAGGTCGTCGTAAACATTCGGTAGCACGTGTTCGCCTTGTACCGGGTGAAGGACGCATTGTCATTAACAAACGCGACATCAACGATTATTTCGGCGGTTTGGAAACACTCAAACTGATCGTTAAACAACCACTTGAACTGACTGAAACTTTGGGTAACTACGATGTTCTCGTAATCGCTCATGGTGGTGGTATCACTGGTCAAGCAGGCGCAATCCGTCACGGTATCTCCCGTGCACTTCTGAAAGCTGACCCAGAATACCGTCCAGGTCTGAAAAAAGCAGGCTTCCTGACTCGTGACCCACGTATGAAAGAACGTAAAAAATACGGTCTCAAAGCCGCTCGTCGTGCACCACAGTTCTCGAAACGTTAATATTATCTTGGACTTTCAAGATTACAGCCTCTGGCCATCAGGTCAGAGGTTTTTTATTTTACTTTGCCTATCCTTCTCTAAAGTGTCCGCGCTTATATTCTTTAGTAGCGCATTAGAACAACTTCCTCAATCCCATCCTATGCCATTGCTGCAACCTTCTGAAGGACGTCATCGTTTAGAGTACAAGAAGGAATCCTCTTCTTATAACAACTTAATTTAATTAGAAGGCAGGTTATAACGATGCGACGATTGAATAAAAATGTGATTGGGTTCATGGCGGTTTCTTTAGCTATTACATTAGGTAGTGGCTTAACGTATGCAAATGTCGGCTTCACGGATATTCAAGGTACATATGGGGAAGCGGAGATCCGTTCCTTACAGGAAAGAAGTATCGTCAGAGGGATAGGGAACGGGGAATTTAAGCCTGAGTCCTCCTTATCGACTGCTGAGGCTGTACAATTGATTGCAGGAGGTCTTAAGTCGATTTCTAGCGACAAGAAGGAAGAGCTTAAGTTGGAAGGCGAGACAGTTGAAATGTATAGTGAGGTATGGCTTGAAGGCTGGTATGCAGATGCATTCATAGACTTTAATGACAATGGCCTTTCGGTTCCTGCGGAGCTGACACCATCATCCTCAATAACCAAGGAGCAATATACGGCATTACTCATAGATATGATCGAGAAATACGCCGGTTTGCCGCTGATCAATATCAAGCCTGAGGAAATCTCAGATGCAGATGACATCACACCTGCTTACCAAGGCGCCATTCAGCGCTCATTAGTTTGGGATATTACAGAGCTGGATGATAAGCTTAACTTTTCTCCGAGAGCGGAGATTACACGGGCAGAGGCTTCGGTTATGCTCTTCCATGCACTGGAGTTTTTGAGCAAGCATCCTTATAGGCACTAAATGTACAGTGAAACACGAATCTTCATCGTTTTACCTTAGAAATTGTAAAAGGCTTGTTCTTCTTTAAAGTTAAACTAAACAGACAATGCATTGGGTATTCTTCGGAGCTGCCCGTGTCTACTTCTGAATGGTCACTTTACTAACGAAGAACAGGCTTTTTTTGCATACTTTTTATCAAAAACAAATAAAGTTTCAAAAAAACCTTAAATTCTTAGTAAAAAAGTTGGATTTAGCATTGACTTTCTCCTGGTAAGATTTATACTTAATTGTAATTCATATCTAAATTGTAGGTTTTAATGTAAGGTAGTACACATATGGGAGGCAAGTACAAATGAATTTGTTAGAAAAAGAAGAATTGGCTAGAGTTAAAGCGATCGAGCTCGAGGATGCAACGCCGGAGGATATTATTCGTTTTGCTGTTGAGACATTTCCGAACATCACATTTGCTTGCAGTTTTGGTGCCGAAGATGTTGTCTTGGTTGATATGCTTCAAAAAATCAGTCCTAAATCAGACATATTTTATCTAGATACAGATTTTCATTTTAAAGAAACATATGAGACACGGGATCGTCTTGTAGCTCGTTATCATATTGATTTTGTCAGAGTATCACCAAAGATTACACCCGAAGAGCAAGCGCAGGAGCATGGTGCAGAGCTGTGGAAGTCTGATCCGAATGCATGCTGCAACATTAGAAAGGTAGAGCCTTTGACACGTATCCTATCTCAATATGATGCATGGATTACCGGAATTCGTCGTGACCAGGCACCTACTCGCGCAAATGCAAAGAAAGTAGAGTACGATACGAAATTTGGCCTAATGAAATTCAATCCGATTGCGGGCTGGACGAACGAGGATGTATGGAACTATATTCGGGAGAACAATCTGATCTATAATCCGCTCCATGATCAAAATTACCCAAGTATAGGATGCGAATATTGCACTAGACAGGTAATGCCGGGAGAAGATCCCCGAGCAGGACGCTGGTCAGGTAATGATAAAACGGAGTGTGGATTGCACAAATAAGCGATTCAATTTATTAAATTTAAATAGCTTGCGTAACTTCAAATCATCGTTATAGACAATCGCTCATAAGGAGATGGGTTCATGGCTGCGATATTGCCTCATGGTGGAACACTAGTTAATCGGATTGTAACAGGTGCAGAGCGAGAAGAACAGCTCAAGCAAGCTAAGGAGCTAAGACAGCTGCCCATTACCAATTGGACCATATCGGATTTGGATTTGATTGGTGTGGGTGCATTTTCTCCGTTGACCGGGTTTTTAAATGAAGAGGATTATCAGTCTGTAGTTCATAACATGCGACTTGTAAATGGTACGGTGTGGAGCATTCCGATTACACTTGATGTGAATCCCGAGTATGCAGCATCGTTTGAAATCGGTGAGGTCATTGCTCTAGTAGGTCAGGAAGATAGTGTGATCTATGGGACGCTGACTGTGGAAAGTGTGTATAAGGCAGATCATGAGGTTGAAGCAGTAAAAGTCTATAAAACAAATGATAAAGAACATCCTGGTGTGAAAAAGCTGTTTGAACGCCATACAACTTACGTAGGCGGTTCGATTCAAGTGTTGAATCGTAAGCAGCCAGCGAAGTTCGAAGAATTTTATTATGATCCGGCAGAGACACGTGAACAGTTTGAAGCCAAAGGCTGGAAGACAGTGGTAGGGTTTCAAACACGTAATCCTGTTCACCGTGCACATGAATATATTCAGAAGAGTGCGATGGAGATTGTGGATGCTCTGTTCCTTAATCCACTTGTTGGTGAGACGAAGTCAGATGATGTGCCGGCGGATGTCCGTATGAAGAGTTATCTGGTTCTGCTCGAGAATTACTATCCGGCGAATCGGACTTTCCTGGGTGTATTTCCGGCAGCGATGCGTTATGCAGGTCCGAGGGAAGCGATCTTCCATGCGATGGTCCGCAAGAACTATGGCTGTACTCATTTTATCGTTGGCCGTGATCATGCAGGGGTAGGCGATTATTATGGTACCTATGAGGCCCAGGAGATCTTCACTAATTTTACAGCTGAGGAGCTTGGGATTACTCCGCTATTCTTCGAACACAGCTTCTTCTGTACGAAATGCGGAAATATGGCCTCCAGCAAGACTTGCCCGCATGGCAAAGAGGACCATTTAACATTGTCGGGTACGAAAGTAAGAGGGCTCCTGAGAGAGGGACAATGCCCGCCGCCGGAATTTACGCGCCCGGAAGTAGCGGAAGTGCTGATTGAGGGTATGACGGAGCAGCAGGTAACCACATAATTTAGGTTTGTCCTTATATAAATGAATATTTGTCCACCTCGTCCCATATAGATCATTATGGTCAGTTTGGATCGGAGGTGGCTTTTTTATGCGAAAAAAACGTTCGAATAAGCTCTTGGTGTGGATTCATGTTCGAACCATGAAGAGAGTCCTGCTGGGAGCTCTTCTGCTGGCTCTATTTGTCTGTATCGCTATATATGAGGTACCGGCATCTAAAACGTGGAATTATTGGAGCCTGCCGTTGTCAGGGAAGGTCATTGCTCTGGATGCAGGGCACGGTGGTCCAGACGGGGGAGCCGTGAGCAAGCAAGGGGTTATTGAGAAAGATATCAATTTAGCTGTAGCCTTGTATTTACGGGACTATTTGCAGCAAGCAGGTGCTACTGTGGTCATGACCAGAGAAACAGATGTCGACCTCGCTCCTGAAGATACCAAGGGATATTCCAAACGAAAAACAGAGGATCTGAAGCAGCGTGTAAGAATGATTGAGGATAAGCAGGTGGATATGTTTATTAGCATTCACATGAACAGCATCCCTTCTAATCGCTGGAGCGGAGCACAGGTATTCTATTACCCGAATCATGAAGATAATCCAAACTTTGCTGCACTCATTCAGGACGAGATTAGACGAAACCTAGAGAATACAGATCGAATCGCAAAAACTGTTAACACCGTATATATGCTTCAAGCATTAAAAATGCCGTCTGTGCTTGTTGAGGTGGGCTTTCTGTCACATCCCGAAGAATCCAGACTACTGGCAGAGGATGAGTATCAGCGTAAGGTAGCAGCATCTGTCTACAAAGGAATTTTGAGATATGCCTCAGGGGAAAAAATGAAAAACTAAAATAATGCACCTCAGAGTGTTATAATAGATCTGTACTTGTATAAAAGGAATACATGCCAATAGATAAAGCTGAGGTGCTATCATCATGTTATCAAGAGACCAAGTGCTGGAATTATTATCTGGCATTCAGGAGCCTGTGAGCGGACTTCGGTATGCAGATCTGAACTTTATTCGCGATATCATGGTTAAAGAGGATCGAATCCATTTGACCATGATTTGTTTGACTGAAGATGAAAACGTTCGCAGAACGCTTAAAGATCAGGCAGCCTCTGTACTGCGTCAGGCAGGAGTGAATGAAGTCCATGTGCGGCTTCGCAATGCTTCAGACATGGAGCGAGAAGGCGCGTTAGGGGATAGCAAGAAGAGGAATACAGAAGCAGCAGAACCAACTGATGAAGAAGTGCTGGTCAAAGGACACGCTGCAGGGATGGAGAATAACGATCTCCTAGATCCTGCGTCAGGAGTTCAGTTTATCGCCATTGCAAGCGGCAAAGGCGGAGTCGGCAAATCGACGGTTTCCGTAAACCTGGCTGCTGCCCTCGCGAGGCAGGGGAAGAGAGTAGGAATCATTGATGCGGATATTTACGGCTTCAGCGTTCCCGATATGATGGGGATTGAAGAGGGGCCTGCAGTGGTGGATGGAGCAATTCAGCCTGTGGAGCGTTTCGGTGTCAAAGTGATGTCTATGGGCTTTTTCGTTCAAGAGAACAGTCCAGTTGTCTGGAGAGGCCCGATGCTGGGGAAAATGCTGAGACAGTTCTTCAGTGATGTGAATTGGGGGAGTCTTGATTATATGATCCTTGATTTGCCTCCAGGTACAGGAGACATTGCACTGGATGTACATCAAATGATACCGCAAAGCAAAGAGATTATTGTAACGACACCCCATGCTACAGCAGCCTTTGTTGCGGCGCGAGCTGGAGCGATGGCGATACAGACGCAGCATGACATTCTGGGCGTAATCGAAAATATGGCTTATTATCAATGCGGATCCTGTGGAGAGAAAGATTATGTATTCGGAAGAGGCGGCGGGGGCCGGTTAGCCGAAAGCCTGCATACGGAATTGCTCGCCCAAATTCCACTCGGTAATCCGGATAATCACATTTCTGAGCCTGATTTCTCTCCATCGGTTTATAAGGATCATACAGAGATCGGACAAATGTATAATGATGTTGCAGCAGCGATTATTGATAAGACAACTGTTGAATAGAAATATTGAATAAAAAAACCAAGCCGCACTGATGTCATAGGCCGTCTTATGGACGAGCTAATGCCATGATTGGCTTGGCTTTTTTTATTAGGTTAAGACTCAAATAGGGTTAACTGCTGCCACCAGATCCGCTTTCTCCGCCTTCGCCGCCGCTTTCATTCCCGCCTTCACCACCGCCGCCGCCTTCGCCGCCGCCACCTTCGCCTTGAGCTCCCCCAGCGCCTTCACTTTGTTTAGGCTGCAGCTCCTCTTTGACAACGGCCTGCAGCAGCTCCATAACTTCCATACGGAAGAGTGGATTCTGCATAGCTTCCTGCATGACACTCATCGTCTGTTTGCGATAATCAGCACTTTGAGTGAGCTCCAGCATCATTTTTTGCATTTCAGGAGATTTCAGCATATCCTCCATCGACTTTTGGTACGTAGGGTCCTTAATAAGCTCCATGTGAATTTGCTTGCTCTGGGCGTTAACCACCTTGGCAAATTCTCCTGCAAATTTCGGGTCCTTCATGATCTCTTCAAATTCCTTCTTGTACTCAGGGGAGGAGAGGGTGTCTTTGACCGCAAGACGAATATCCTCACTTGATCCGCCTGAAGTAAGCATTCGAATACCAAAGCTTCCTGAAGCAGAGCCTCCGCCTGATCCTGAACCAGATCCGCCTCCGGATCCTGATTCTTCTTCCGAACCGCCCTCACCGCCGCCGCTTCCTGTACTGCTTTGACCAAGAAGGGCTTCCTCCATTGCTTTTTTACCTTCATCGCTTTTCAAAATATCAACGACCATCGTCTTCATTTCTTTATAACTGCCGCCTTGGGATCCAGAGCTTTGATCAGACCCGCATCCGGATAAAAGGGTGGCCATACCGCCTACCAAACACAAGTAACGTAAATTATGCCATTTCACGCGCCTCACAGCCCCTTTTTAAGATACTGATTGTAGTATGAGGGGAATACACGATAATTATGTCCGATAAGCCATGGTTTTTTATTGAGAAGGTTGGTAAAATAAAGACTCGGAGGTGGAAAAGGTTTGAATTTAAGGAAATGGTTTTATTTATTTTGGCGAACCTTATGTGTCGGGGGAATTGCTTCACTGATTACAGGCTTTATTCTTACGACCGGTGATTATGTATCCTCAGGAACAGCGGATTATCTTTTGTATCTGGTTATTCTGTTCGGCTCGGGCATGATGATCAGCTTGTACTCACAGCTTGGTTTTTTTGCTTATTTGATCTTGAACTATATGGGACGAGGCACCTTTTCTCAAAAAACATGGACTTATATTCAGCTTGCCTTAACAGCCCTTGCCTTGCTCGAATTAATGTTTTTCCGGATATTCATGAACGAAGGAAATGGAGCATCGGACCTTATCCTCGGCATCATTATTCTATTGACCGCTGTTGTAACCGCTTATTTTAAAGTGAGAGCTACCAATAATCATGCCCTTATACCGACATTATTTTTCATGATTGCATTGACAATTGTTGAGACAATCGGAGTGCTTAGCATAGGGGATCATTCAGCTACTGCCTTTACCGTTATTCCACTTCTGGCCTGCAATACATATCAAATTCTAATGCTGCACCGCATTGCACCAGCGTCAAGTGACGCATCAAGCAATCATACGGCAGACAGTAAGCCGGTCGGAGGGAAGACATCAAGCATGAATACGTCTGTAAATTGAAAAAAATGCCAAAGAGCTAACCGGGGTTAGCTCTTTTATTTTATATTCAAGTGTTCATCTGCCGATCACTAGGTCGAGCAAATTATTGCAAAAATAGAGCAGCAGTGTTAAAGCTGTGTATCGTTCATCGCTTGATCGCGTACTTCGGCACCTTTAACATTAGATTGATTGATCAATTCGGATACAGTAACGAACTCATATCCTTTTTGACGTAGCTGCTCGATAATTTGAGGAAGGGCTTCATGGGTTTGTTTAACAGAATCACTGGCATGCAGGAGTACAATATCTCCAGGATGAGCTTTACTTACAACACGATCTACGATTTGGTCGA
>NZ_CP118108.1:4595000-4737500 GCF_028747985.1 Paenibacillus urinalis | reverse complement strand
TGGGTGATGGCGTGCCTTTTGTAGAATGAACCGGCGAGTTACGTTCCCGTGCAAGGTTAAGGTGAAGAGCCGTAGCCGCAGCGAAAGCGAGTCTGAATAGGGCGATGTAGTACGTGGACGTAGACCCGAAACCGTGTGATCTACCCCTGTCCAGGGTGAAGGTGCGGTAACACGCACTGGAGGCCCGAACCCACGCACGTTGAAAAGTGCGGGGATGAGGTGGGGGTAGCGGAGAAATTCCAATCGAACTCGGAGATAGCTGGTTCTCCCCGAAATAGCTTTAGGGCTAGCCTCGGAAATCATGAGTCGTGGAGGTAGAGCACTGATTGGGTGCGGGGCCCGCAAGGGTTACCAAGCTCAGTCAAACTCCGAATGCCATAGACTTAATTCCGGGAGTCAGACAGTGAGTGCTAAGATCCATTGTCAAGAGGGAAACAGCCCAGACCATCAGCTAAGGTCCCCAAGTGTGTGTTAAGTGGGAAAGGATGTGGAGTTGCACAGACAACCAGGATGTTGGCTTAGAAGCAGCCACCATTTAAAGAGTGCGTAATAGCTCACTGGTCGAGTGACTCTGCGCCGAAAATGTAACGGGGCTAAACACACCACCGAAGCTATGGCTTGATACTTTAGTATCAGGGGTAGGGGAGCGTTGTATGCAGCCGTGAAGGTGGACCGGAAGGACTGCTGGAGCGCATACAAGTGAGAATGCCGGTATGAGTAACGAAAAGATCAGTGAGAATCTGATCCGCCGAAAACCTAAGGGTTCCTGAGGAAGGCTCGTCCGCTCAGGGTAAGTCGGGACCTAAGGCGAGGCCGATAGGCGTAGTCGAAGGACAACAGGTCGAAATTCCTGTACCACCGTAAATCGTTACGAGCGATGGGGGGACGCAGTAGGGTAGTGACGCAGACTGATGGATGTCTGTCCAAGCAGTGAGGCTGGTATGTAGGCAAATCCGCATACTATTAAGGCTGGACTGTGATGGGGAGTGAAAATTACAGTAGCGAAGGTCATGATCTCACACTGCCAAGAAAAGCCTCTAGCCAGATGAAGGTGCCCGTACCGTAAACCGACACAGGTAGGTGAGAAGAGAATTCTAAGGCGCGCGGAAGAACTCTCGTTAAGGAACTCGGCAAAATGACCCCGTAACTTCGGGAGAAGGGGTGCCCCGGTAGTGTGAATAGCACGAGGGGGCCGCAGTGAAAAGGCCCAAGCGACTGTTTAGCAAAAACACAGGTCTGTGCGAAGCCGCAAGGCGAAGTATACGGGCTGACGCCTGCCCGGTGCTGGAAGGTTAAGGGGAGCGGTTAGGGGTTAAACCCGAAGCTGTGAACCGAAGCCCCAGTAAACGGCGGCCGTAACTATAACGGTCCTAAGGTAGCGAAATTCCTTGTCAGGTAAATTCTGACCCGCACGAATGGCGTAACGACTTGGGCGCTGTCTCAACGAGAGATCCGGTGAAATTTTAATACCTGTGAAGATGCAGGTTACCCGCGACAAGACGGAAAGACCCCATGGAGCTTTACTGCAGCTTGATATTGGATTTGGGTACGATCTGTACAGGATAGGTGGGAGCCTAGGAAACAGGAGCGCCAGCTTCTGTGGAGGCAACGTTGGGATACCACCCTGATCGTATCTAGGTTCTAACTTGGTACCGTGATCCGGTGCGAGGACAGTGTCAGGTGGGCAGTTTGACTGGGGCGGTCGCCTCCTAAAGAGTAACGGAGGCGCCCAAAGGTTCCCTCAGAATGGTTGGAAATCATTCGAAGAGTGTAAAGGCACAAGGGAGCTTGACTGCGAGACCTACAAGTCGAGCAGGGACGAAAGTCGGGCTTAGTGATCCGGTGGTACCGCATGGAAGGGCCATCGCTCAACGGATAAAAGCTACCCTGGGGATAACAGGCTTATCTCCCCCAAGAGTCCACATCGACGGGGAGGTTTGGCACCTCGATGTCGGCTCATCGCATCCTGGGGCTGAAGTAGGTCCCAAGGGTTGGGCTGTTCGCCCATTAAAGCGGTACGCGAGCTGGGTTCAGAACGTCGTGAGACAGTTCGGTCCCTATCTGTCGTGGGCGTAGGAAATTTGAGAGGAGCTGTCCTTAGTACGAGAGGACCGGGATGGACGTACCGCTGGTGTACCAGTTGTTCCGCCAGGAGCACCGCTGGGTAGCTATGTACGGACGGGATAAGCGCTGAAAGCATCTAAGCGTGAAGCCCCCCTCAAGATGAGATTTCCCAATTAGTAAGACCCCTTGAAGACGACGAGGTAGATAGGCTGGGGGTGGAAGTGCAGCAATGCATGGAGCTGACCAGTACTAATCGGTCGAGGGCTTATCCTAAGAGTTTTCGAAGAAAACTTGCTTCGGAAGCATAAGCACAGAACCCCGAGAACAACGGGAAAAGCACTAAATCGCACATTGTTTCGTATCTAGTTTTCAGGGAGTAAATCCTTGTAAAGATTTGAAGCTGCATGTCCTTTCTAAGGTCTGATATTTTGCTGGTGATGGTTCACCGAAGATATCACAGCGCAAAAATCATGTTTGGTGGCGATAGCGGAGGGGTTCCACACGTACCCATCCCGAACACGACCGTTAAGCCCTCCAGCGCCGATGGTACTTGGACCGCAGGGTCCTGGGAGAGTAGGACGCCGCCAAGCAAACATCCTTACTCAGTTTTATACTGAGAGATGTGTTGACTACTAGTTAATATTCCCTGATAGCTCAGTTGGTAGAGCACTCGACTGTTAATCGAGTTGTCACAGGTTCGAGTCCTGTTCGGGGAGCCATATGCTCTCATAGCTCAGTAGGTAGAGTGCATCCATGGTAAGGATGAGGTCACCGGTTCGATCCCGGTTGAGAGCTTAGATATTGCAAGGCCCGTTGGTCAAGGGGTTAAGACACCTCCCTTTCACGGAGGTAACAGGGGTTCGAATCCCCTACGGGTCACTTTAGTATGGAGACTTAGCTCAGCTGGGAGAGCATCTGCCTTACAAGCAGAGGGTCGGGGGTTCGATCCCCTCAGTCTCCACCATTATTTATTTCGTAAATATTGGATATACTATATATGAAGATAATACTCATCATATAAAAATGTTGGGGATTAGCCAAGCGGTAAGGCAACGGACTTTGACTCCGTCACGCATAGGTTCGAATCCTATATCCCCAGCCATTTATATGAGCCATTAGCTCAGTTGGTAGAGCACCTGACTTTTAATCAGGGTGTCGAAGGTTCGAGTCCTTCATGGCTCACCAGTTAATCATATGCGCGTGTGGCGGAATTGGCAGACGCACTAGACTTAGGATCTAGCGTCCTTGACGTGGGGGTTCGAGTCCCTTCACGCGCATTGATTTTTTGCGGACGTGGCTCAGCGGTAGAGCATCGCCTTGCCAAGGCGAGGGTCGCGGGTTCGATTCCCGTCGTCCGCTCCATATTTTGCGCCCTTAGCTCAGCTGGATAGAGCGTTTGACTACGAATCAAAAGGTCGGGAGTTCGAATCTCTCAGGGCGCGCCATTTACTATCGGGATGTAGCTCAGCTTGGTAGAGCACCTGGTTTGGGACCAGGGGGTCGCATGTTCAAATCGTGTCATCCCGATTGTATTTTGCGGGTGTAGTTCAATGGTAGAACTCCAGCCTTCCAAGCTGGTAGCGTGGGTTCGATTCCCATCACCCGCTTCATTATACTTATTGTAAAGCCTGATCTTATGGATGGGCTTTTTTTTGTATATCTACTCCCCGTCGGGCCACGCACGAGGTCTATTTTTCATATGCACTTGTTGTAAAAAATATCTATAATTAGAATTAGAATGGATCTCTACTCAAGGCGCGTTGATCTGATGACAAAGGTGTAGAAATACGAAGTATAACTGAATATTCTATTCGAAAATTGTCAAAAAACCTGTATTTTCTATCACAAAACTAAAGATTTTACCTGATTTTTATTGTATCATGTTATGAAGGTGTCAATTTTGACGGACGATTAACTTTGTATTCAGCTGGAGATAGGAGGATATGCATGACAGAACTTATGGCAACCGCGAACAAAAACAATTCAAATAATTTGTTGCGTCGGGATGTGAGGTTTCTAGGTAATATACTTGGTGAGGTTCTGGTACATCAAGGAGGGAACGAACTCCTGAACGTTGTTGAGAAGATTCGCGAGACGAGCAAGGCTTTACGTGCTGAGAATACGCCTGAATTGTTCCAGGAGTTTATGAGCATGATACAGGGGCTTGATTCGGATCGACGTCATCAAGTTATTCGTGCTTTTGCGATTTATTTTCAATTGGTGAACATCGCAGAGCAGAATCATCGGATCCGCCGTAAGAGGGATTACGAGCGTTCTGCGGGAGAGGCTGTACAACCGGGTTCTATTGAGAAGGCTGTACAAACATTGAAGGATAAAGGTTTTGGCTATACTGAGGTACAGAGCATCTTGGAAACAATGTCCCTGGAGCTAGTCATGACCGCGCATCCAACCGAAGCTTCCCGCCGAGTTATTCTTGATATACATAAACGTATATCTGAGGATGTTATGCTCTTGGATAATCCAACCCTTACGCATCGTGAACGTGAACAGCTGCGTGAGAAGCTCCTGAACGAGGTCATAACACTCTGGCAAACAGACGAACTGCGTGATCGTAAGCCAACCGTGCTCGATGAGGTAAGGAATGGAATGTACTATTTCCATGAAACGCTGTTCCATGTACTACCGGATGTTTATGAAGAGCTGGAGCGCTGCCTAGAAAAGTATTATCCAGAACATCGCTGGCATGTGCCTACTTATTTACGTTTTGGCTCCTGGATTGGCGGAGACCGGGATGGGAACCCTTCCGTAACGGCTGACGTTACCTGGGAGACCCTTAGAATGCAGCGTAAGCTTGCTCTGCGTGAATATCAGCGTATTTTGATTGAATTAATGGGTAAACTGAGTTTCAGCACGAATATCGTTACCGTTTCTGAAGAGCTCATGTCTTCTATTGAAGAGGATCGTCAGAAGGTAGTTCTGAAGAAGGCGGATATTTGGCGGAATGAGAAGGAACCTTATCGCATTAAAATCGCCTACATGCTTTCCAAGCTGAATAATGTGCTTGATGACAACAAAGTCGACCAGTCAGACCGTTACGCTTCACCGGAGGAATTGATTAACGACCTGAAGCTAATTGACCGCAGCTTGAGATATCATTATGCGGATTATGTCGCAGACACTTATGTTAAAAAGATTATTCGCCAAGTGGAGCTGTTCGGCTTCCATACCGCGACTTTAGATGTTCGTCAGCACAGCCAAGAGCATGAGAATGCTATGAAGGAAATCTTGGCTCATATGAACATTGTAGATGATTATTCTGCTCTATCTGAGGAAGAGAAGATCGATTTGCTAGCCGGCTTGTTGAGCGATCCACGACCATTAACTTCTTCACATTTCAGCTATAGCGAGAGCACGCAGGAATGTCTTGAAGTATATCGCACGATCTACAGAGCTCAGAAGGAATACGGCAGAAACTGCATTAACAGCTATCTGATCAGTATGACCCGAGGTGCTAGTGATCTTCTCGAAGTAATGGTCTTTGCCAAAGAAGTAGGTCTCTACCGCAGAGAACCAGATGGCACTGTGATTTGTACCATTCAATCTGTGCCACTATTCGAGACTATTGAAGATCTACATGCAGCACCAGCGATCATGAAACGCTTATTCGAATTGTCGGTATATCGCAATTGTGTATCCGCGATGGAGGATCTGCAAGAGATCATGCTGGGTTACTCGGATAGCAACAAAGACGGTGGAGTTGTTACAGCAAACTGGGAGCTGCTCGTAGCCATGAATGAAATTACGGCAGTAAGCCAGAAGTACAATATAAAACTCAAGTTCTTCCACGGACGTGGAGGAGCGCTTGGTCGCGGCGGTATGCCGCTAAACCGCAGTATCATGGCACAGCCGCCTCATACCATTGGTGGAGGCATCAAGATTACGGAACAAGGAGAAGTTCTCTCCTCACGTTATTCCCTGCAAGGAATCGCCTATCGAAGCCTTGAACAGGCGACGTCTGCTCTTCTGACAAGTGCTATGGTTGCCAGTGTGGAGGCACCGGCTGAAGAAGAGGCTTGGAAGGAAATTATCGTATCGATCTCAGAAGCTTCTCTGAAGAAGTACCAAGATCTTGTATTTAATGATCCTGACTTCTTCAATTTCTTCAAGGAATCTACCCCGCTGCCTGAGGTTGGTGAGCTAAATATTGGATCCCGACCTTCTAAGCGGAAGAACAGCAATCGTTTTGAGGACTTACGTGCCATTCCTTGGGTGTTTGCTTGGACACAGAGCCGTTATCTCTTCCCTGCATGGTACGCTGCTGGTACAGGCCTACAGAGCTTCTATCAGGGCAAAGAGGAGAATCTGAGGGTGCTTCAGGATATGTATAAGAACTTCCCGTTCTTCAGTACATTGATTGATACCGTACAGATGGCGGTAGGCAAGGCAGACATGAACATCTCGAAGCAGTACACATCTATGGTACAGGATGATGTGATTCGTGCACGTGTCAAAGGCAAAATCCTTGAAGAATATGAACTAACAAAGGAACTGCTTCTAAAAATTACAGGGCAGCAGGATATCCTTGATAATGTGCCTGTGATTCAGGAATCCATTCGCTTGCGTAATCCGTACGTTGATCCGCTAAGTTACTTGCAAGTGCAGCTGCTTACTGAGCTTCGTGCATTGCGTGAACAAAACGGAGACGATTCTGAATTACTCCGGGAAGTGCTGCTTACCATTAACGGCATTGCCTCAGGGATGCGGAACACAGGCTGATAATAAACATCTAAACATTGAACTGGGTTCAATCTTCGGGAGCTCTCTTATCTTAAGTAGGAGAGTTCCCTATTTTTTTTGACAATTGAAGTGGAAATGATTGATTTTTAACTGCACATGAATTACGATTTGAATGATGTATTTTTTGGGATATGAGCGGTACGAAAGACCCATCAGCAAGTCTGGGGGAATATATGGTGGATAATTTGGAGAATAGGTTGGTCAATCTAATACTTAAGGGTGATCAACGGGCTTTCGCTGAGCTTGTGGAATTGTATAAGGATAAATTGTTTCATTTGGCTTATCGGATGCTGAACAATAGACATGAAGCAGAAGATATTGTGCAGGAAACTTTTTTGAGAGTATACCGGAATATGGAGAAATATGATCCAGAGCAGAAATTCTCGACTTGGATCTATCGGATTGCAACGAATTTATGTATCGATAGACTCCGGAGAAAGAAACCTTCCTACTCGCTCGATGCCGAGCTTGGAGATCAGGAGGGGACTGATGGATACGCCATGATTCCAAGCGATAACCGGACCCCTGAGAGTGAAGCGCTGTTGTCTGAGACGCAGCGGATTATTCGTGATGCAATTGAAACGCTGCCTGCTAAGTACAAGTCGATCATGGTACTACGCTATTTACAGGATCTATCTCTACAGGAGATCAGTGATATATTAGGGATGCCTGTCACAACCATTAAGACGACAGTACATAGAGGCCGTGAATTTTTGCGTAAAAAGCTAGAGTTCAAATTGTAGCCGATCAATTTTGTATAGCACGATAAGTTTTATGAAATTGATCCGGCTCTTTTTTTAAAAATGATGCATAAATTATTGAAACGTTCTTAAATATGCTTCGTATTTAATGGAAGCAAGTCTTATGTCTGTATAATTCATACGGCAAATAAGACTTAAAGATCTAGAGGAAAGGATATGCTCATATGGACTGCAAGGAAAGCACCTCTTTAATGCATGAATATTTAGATGATGAACTATCGGTGTCCCAAAAGAGCGGGCTCGAGAGTCACCTGTCGACATGTCCCGACTGCCGCATGCGGTTTAAAGAGTTGGAACAGACGGATATGCTGTTATACGCAATGAGACATTATTCACCGTCTGCTTCAGATGAGCTGACTGATCGGATCATGAGTGCTGTACCACAACCCAAGAAACAGCAGCCATGGCTGAAGTGGGTCAAAAGACACCCGGCCCTAACTGCTGCAGCCATTTTTGTAATCGTGATGTTTTCCAGTACGATCAGCTTTTGGGACCAGAGTAACCAGTTGATTGTCAGTGGAGATGATCTAGATCAGATTGTGATCGAAGGGAACGATGTCATTGTACCTGAGGGCAAGTCGATTACAGGGAATTTGACGGTCGAGAATGGGACTGCAAAAGTATACGGTAATGTGGAGGGTAACCTCACGATTATTGATGGTCATTATATGACGGCCTCTACAGCTCATATCTCAGGACAAATCAAGAGTATAGATCAAGCGCTGGACTGGATTTGGTATAAGATAACAGACGTGATGAATGTCGTAGCTTACCGCTAATAAATGCTTACAATAGTAGAACATTCCTTTATAAAACCAGAGAGCCTCTGTTATGAGGGCTCTTTTTTTAATATTTTCAGGGTATAATGATAATAATTGGGAAAGGAATAACGAGCTCGCTTGCAACTTGCACTTTATCGTTATAACCTAGATATGATGAAGAACATACTACAACTAACTCTATAGAATGAGCGAATGATCAGGTCACCTATCATGCCAGAGCCCTTATAAACCATAAAGGACCATGAAGAGCTTAGTTCGATCTATCTTACAGATATATGAATGTGGACATTTACTCAACTAGGGAATATCGGGGGCAATCGCATGAACTATTTTGCGGATTTGACAAGGCAAGAGGCCATTAAGGATATTATAGATATTTTAATTGTAGGGTATATCATATACCACATTATCCTGCTTGTTCGCGGGACCCGTGCTGTACAGCTGTTGAAGGGTATACTTCTGCTCGTTGTCGTGTGGGTAGTCAGTACCTGGTTTAACCTCTACACGCTGAAGTGGCTCATGAACCAGTTGTTTACATTCGGGGTGCTGGCACTATTTATCATCTTCCAACCGGAGCTTCGTCGTGCACTCGAGCAATTGGGCCGCGGCAAATGGTTTAACCGGATTACAGCGGATGATGAGGAGTTCAGTCGTTTTACGAATGAAATTATTAAGGCTGTGAATTATTGCTCTCGTCGCAAGATCGGAGCACTCATTGTGTTCGAACGGGAAACGGGACTGAATGAATATACAGAATCAGGGATCAAGATGAATTCAGTTCTTAGCTCCGAGCTGCTGATTAACATCTTTATTCCAAACACACCGCTTCATGATGGAGCTGTTATTTTGCAAGGGAAACAGATTGCAGCCGCTGCCTGCTATTTGCCTTTGTCAGAGAATCCGTTTATCAGCAAAGAGCTCGGAACGCGGCACCGTGCAGCGATAGGGGTAAGTGAAGTGGCAGATGCTGTAGCGATTGTCGTGTCTGAGGAGACAGGACAGGTATCCTTAGCGATTAACGGACAAGTGGTGAGGGATATAAAAGAGGAATCCTTGATCTCTAAACTGCATGAAGAGCTACGTCCTTCTTCAACACTGAAAGAAAAGAGGCACTCGATCTGGAAACGGAAGGGGGGCCAGGGTAATGGATAAATGGTTCAACAATAACAATTTTACCAAAATATTGGCGCTGGCTATCAGTTTGCTGCTGTGGGCGATGGTTCATTCGAACGATGTTACACCTACTCCGACAACGACAGCATCTGTAGAGCCTCGAGTGATAGATAATATTACGATTGAGCCTTATGGCATCGATTCATCCAAGTATGTTCTTACGTCAGTAGATGCAACCGAAGTCGAGATGCAGGTCAGGGGACAACGCTCGGTACTGACTTCTGTTTTTACAGATGAATATAAAGTCCGGCTGGATCTCAGCAATGTGGGTCCAGGAACGAGCACGCTACCGCTAAGCCATGTGGTACCAAACGGAGTGGAGTTTGTTAAGATGGAGCCTTCTACGGTGACGGTAACTGTCGAAGAGCTGGGAACGAATACATTTGATGCGAGTATCGTACCTACAGGTGAGCCAGCTGCAGGATATTTGGCAGGAGACCCGGTAGTTACGCCTGCGGAGCCGGTTAAGGTTACTCTTCCCGAGAGCCAGCTGGCAGCCGTAGGCAAAGTCGAAGGGACAATCGATATTGAAGGGGCAACGGATACGGTAAGTGAGAAGAGAGTGCGCCTCAAAGCCTTTGATCTCGATGGAAATGAGATTGAAGGAGCTGTAATCGAGCCTGAGTCGGTGGCTGTAGAAGTGCCGATTACGGAGCAGTTTACCAAGGTCCCATTTAAGGTGCATTACACCGGACAGCTTCCGGATGGCCTGACCTTATCTCAAGTGAAACCGAATGTAAATGAAGTAACTTTGTATGGAAATCAGGAGCTGCTGGCAGGAGTCGAGAACTATAATGGAGTGACTTTGGACCTTAGCCAGATCTCGGAGGCGGGGACACATACAGTTAACGTGGACTTGACGCCGCCCTCCGGTTTTGAGAAAATCGAGCCGAGCTCCGTGCAATTAGAGGTGACGGTTGCATTATCCGATGAAGTGCAGGATACGGAAAAGGTGATACGGGATGTCCCCATCGTAATTAAGGAGCCAGGCGGCAGTCTGGAAGCAAGTGTTACGAGGCCAAGGGACGGGTTGAAGGATATCACCATTTCCGGACCCAGTAATATGCTGGATAACATAGACGCGACGGATCTAGAGCTAATTGCAGATGCGAGTGATTTGGCGGAAGGATCACATGAAGTGACCTTGCAAGTCAATGCACCGGATTATGTAACGGTCAAGAATTCATCGGCTGACCTCACCATCGAGGTTCAGGTGAAGGACACCTCTACCGAAACGACCACTCCGCCAACCGAACCCGATGCAGGATCGGGAGAGGAAGAGGAGAACAGTGGTACAACGAATGGGGAGGACAATGAGGACGAGTCAGATCCGAGCCAGGAAGGGAACGGTGACCCGGATGATTCCGGTGCAGATACCGATGCATCCAATCCAGCATCTTAACAAGAGCTTACTGCCATTTTTACAGTAACAATGTATCAGCCATTATTATTTAATATTATGAATTGCACGAATTTGAATTAGATTCACATTTTTTCTAAAGCAAGCTTGCTAATTGACTATTCACATATGACAAAAAGGAGTTCAGGAGAATGGGGAAATATTTTGGTACTGATGGAGTCAGAGGGGTTGCTAATAAAGAATTAACGGCAGAGATGGCCTATAGCATTGGACGCTGTGGAGGATATGTACTCGCTGGAGGCGTAGACCGTCCGAAAGTGGTCATCGGGATGGATACACGTATTTCAGGGCTCATGCTGGAATCGGCGCTCGTTGCAGGCCTCCTGTCCATTGGTGCGGATGTTATTCGTCTTGGTGTGGTTTCGACACCAGGCGTAGCATATCTAACACGCACACTCAAAGCAGACGCAGGAGTCATGATTTCTGCATCTCATAATCCGGTGGAAGACAATGGAATCAAATTCTTTGGGGGAGACGGCTTCAAGCTGTCTGATGAGACAGAGAACAAGATTGAGGAATTGATGGATGCTTATGAAGACACCCTTCCTCGTCCGATCGGCAGCGGTCTGGGCACGGTTACGGTCGACGAACAAGCGAAGTTTACTTATCTTGAGTACCTCAAAACAACGGTATCTTCCCAATTCGACGGTTTGAAAATTGTACTGGATTGCGCTAACGGTGCTGCGTATGAGCTGGCTCCGAAGCTTTTCGCTGATCTTGGAGCCGAAGTGATTACAATCGGTGTTGAGCCAGACGGACTTAACATCAACGAGCAATGTGGCTCTACACACCCTGAGAAGCTCAAGGAAGAAGTGATTCGCCATGGGGCGGATGCAGGTCTTGCCTTTGACGGCGATGCAGACCGATTGATTGCGATTGATGAGACGGGAGCCGAAGTGGATGGCGACTTTATTCTGTGCATTTGCGGCGATGCAATGAACCGTGCAGGTAAGCTGCATGATGGAACGATTGTATCCACCGTAATGAGTAATATCGGTTTCTACAAGGCAACTGAAAAATTAGGACTTAAAACAGCAAAGACTGCGGTCGGTGACCGTTATGTGATGGAAGAAATGCGCCGCGGGGGCTATAATCTGGGCGGTGAGCAGTCGGGCCATGTTATTTTCCTAGACTACAACACGACGGGTGACGGTATGCTAACCGCAATCCAGTTAATTAATACGCTTAAAGAATCGGGCAAGAAGCTGAGTGAGCTGAAAGGCCTGATGAAGCAATATCCGCAAGTGCTGGTCAATGTTCGTGTCGAAGACAAGAGCAAGTATGAAGGCAATTCGGTTATTGAGGAAGCAATCGCTATGATCGAGAGCAAGCTGGGCGACAATGGACGTGTACTGGTAAGACCATCCGGGACAGAATCTCTGATTCGTGTTATGGCAGAAGGACCGGACCGTATAGAGCTTGAGCAGTTCGTTGAGCATATCGCGGGTGTAGTTAAGAAGGAACTGGCAGGATAACCTGGTTGTCCTGCTCTTAAAATAAGCCCGTGTGACTAGTGTCTAGTTTCACGGGGTTGTTTTTTGGGTATTTATGATGAAATTTGCTTGGAGGTATATTGCTCCATTGCAAAACTGACATCAGATGCATATAATGAGTTGTGTGATTCAGACATAGAAAGTGAGGATCGAGGTTACAACAGCATTACAAGCGCCAGAACTTGTTCCAGTGTACGGAACCATTGTTATGTAAAACAATGGACAATGGTCAAGTTGACGAGGTGGGGGTGTTCGAATTGTTCGGCGGGGACCTCCCGGTAATCCACCATACCGTAAATCGAGAACGGAAAAGAAACAGGCGACTGTTTTTACAACGAATCGATAGGTGAAACAAAATTAGAATGTGCACGAGGAGAGCATACTTCAGCTTTACATGAGTGATGATATGCGTCATCGTGACATTGATCATAGGATAAGACGGAAGTCATTTCATACGATATTAAGGCCATCTATTGAGCTGGCCAGTTCCAGAACAACATACTGGTTCGTGCTATGTAGCTTGCCGTATAGGGTTAGTCACCCGCATATCAGACTATTGTTTACTCATGTCTATTTGCATGCTGTTGGTGCATTTCTCCCGTCATGTTCAAACATTCGAATCGGAGGAATTTTACCTATGTGTGGAATCGTTGGATATATTGGAACTAAGAATACGCAAAATGTGTTGATCGAAGGACTGAAGAAGCTGGAATACCGTGGTTATGACTCTGCAGGTATTGCCGTGTTCACTCCAGAAGGTCTGCAAATTACGAAATCTATTGGTCGTCTTGCGAACCTTGAAGCTAAGCTGGAAACAGCTCCGCTGCAAGGAAGTGCAGGAATTGGACATACACGTTGGGCAACTCATGGTAAACCATCGGATGAGAACTCTCACCCGCATACAGACAACAGCCTTAAATTCTCTGTAGTTCATAACGGGATTGTAGAGAACTATCTGGAGCTGAAGGATGAGCTGATCAGTCAAGGCTGTGTATTTACTTCGGAGACAGATACTGAAGTTATCTCTCACCTGGTTGCTCGTGAGTACGATGGTGATATCGTGAAAGCTGTTCAAAAAGCGATCACATACATGCGTGGTGCATTTGCACTCGGCGTTTTGACAGAATATGAGCCGGATAAATTGGTTGCTGTTCGTCAAGCAAGTCCGCTGATTATCGGTCTTGGTGAAGGAGAGAACTTTATTGGCTCCGATATTCCGGCTATTCTCGAATACACTCGTAACGTGTACATCCTGAATGACGGTGAAATGGCAGTCCTGACACAGGATTCTGTCGAACTGATGACAATTGAGGGGAATTTTATTTCTCGGGAAATGATTCGTGTCGACTGGGATGCGGTTACAGCTGAAAAAGGCGGATTCGATCATTTCATGCTGAAAGAAATCTATGAACAGCCTAAAGCTTATCGTGAGACGATGCTGGGCCGGATTTCTGCAGATCACAAACAAGTATTGCTTCCTGATCTGAACTTGACGGAAGAGCAAATTAAGAATATTAAGAACATCCAAATTATCGCCTGTGGTACGGCTTACCATGCAGGTCTCGTTGGCCGCAGCATGATTGAGCATCTGGCTCGCATTCCAGTAGAGACCGATGTTGCTTCCGAGTATCGTTACCGTTCACCAATCGTGAACTCTGATACACTCGTTATCGTAGTCAGCCAATCGGGTGAAACAGCAGATACCCTTGCAGCGCTTCGTGAAGCACAGGCTAATGGTGCCCATGTACTTGCGATCACTAACGTGGTGGGCAGCTCCATCGCTCGTGATGCAAACGACGTGCTTGCAACACTGGCAGGTCCTGAGATTGCTGTTGCTTCTACGAAAGCTTACACTTCTCAGCTGATTGCATTTGCTCTGTTCAGCTTGTACCTCGCTCAAGTGCGTGGCACTCAAACAGAAGAGACGGTAGCAGGCATCATCGCTGCGATGCAATCTCTGCCTGAGCAAGTGGAGAAAATGCTGGATCAAGCGGAGACTATTAAGGATTATGCTGAGCAAATCTCCAGCCATAAGAACCTGTTCTTCATCGGCCGCGGCGTAGACTACGCTGTTGCTCAGGAAGGTTCCCTTAAGCTGAAAGAGATCTCTTACATCCACTCTGAGGCGTATGCAGCAGGTGAATTGAAGCACGGTACGCTTGCATTGATCGAAGACGGTATTCCGGTAATTGCCCTGGCAACACAAGAGGATGTACTTGAGAAGACAGTAAGTAACATCAAGGAAGTAAAAGCACGCGGTGCAGACGTTATGGTGATTACGCATGAAGAGCATGTTGCGAACCTGCTTAAATCCGTAGACCAAGCATATGCAATTCCGAAAACATTGCCGATCCTGACACCAGCACTTTCCGTAGTGCCGCTCCAGCTTCTGGCATACTACGCATCTCTTGCCCTCGGTCTTGATGTGGATAAACCACGTAACCTGGCGAAGAGTGTAACTGTTGAATAATTTATTTAATAAAATAAATTCATTCATTTGTCCTTTTAATATAAATGTGGAGAAGACCCGTCAGGATATCCGACGGGTCTTTTCTTATGACTAATGCTATAAGTGGATGTCATAAGACAAAAAATAAAGAGCTATGCTCGCACTTAGTTAAAGCTAACGGAAGGAAACTTTAATAAGAACACCGAAAATACATATTGAAAACAGTAAATTTTTACCAAACAAGATGGGTTACAGTGTGTAGAGTAGAAAGAAAGAACGAATAAGCTAATGTCCGATGTGATAACGTAGTTTACTAATAATTAATAGGAGCTGAGTAGATGGGCATAACTGGACGGTTGAATAAAATTACCGAAATCACATTATTTGTGGAAGATGTGCAGCGATCGAAGAGATTTTATCAAGAGACATTTCAATTATCGATCCAATACGAAGACGAAAACTGCGCGGTATTTGATTACGGGAATACATGCATTAATCTCTTAAATCAATTGAATGCCCAAGAGTTGATTGATCCGGCGAAGGTTGGTCAGGAGGGTAATGGGGCAAGGTTTCAATTTACAATTCAAGTTCCCGACGTTGACCGGGTGTGTAATGAGCTGGAAATGCGGGGCGTTACATTGTTAAATGGGCCGATAACGCGTCCTTGGGGGCGGCGGACGGCATGTTTTGCCGATCCTGACGGGCATACATGGGAGATTGCGCAGGTGCTTTAATTAATTTGACGTGATGGGGTGAGGACCATATGTTAAAAAAAGATTCTCTGGATATCATAGAGCAATATAAGCGTAGTCTGGCGGTATATACGATAGACCAGTTGCGGTATAAATCCCATGAAGACGTTTGGTCCATCGGACAAATGTATATTCACGTGATCGATGTGGCTGAAGAGTACATCGAACATATTCAAACATGTACTATGGGGACACAAGTAGAACATGGGCGCAAGACTGAAGACGGGGAAAAAGCGTTTGCTGAAAAATCGTGGCCCGATGTCCGTGTCAAACTTGAGGAACCAGTCAACAGGACTCGTAACCCCGAGAGTAAGGATGAAATCATAGCTGGTCTGGATCGGGTCCTAGAAAAATTAAAATACTGGAATGAGCAAGTTCATGAAGCGAATCAGACATGCAAGGTGCGTCATGGCTGGTTTGGCTGGCTTAATGCGCATGAATGGTTTGAGATGATTGACATGCATAGCAGGCATCATTTGCACCAAAAAGCTAGGCTGGAAGAAAAGCTTGCAGAGGCAAATCATTTACTAAACAACTAATGGAAAACGTGAAAGGTTTTTGTGATTCATATCTCCATTACCTTTACAGTCACAGTAGTTTAAACTATCATGAAATGGTGGGGGTGCTGAGATGAGCAACAATAAAATTACCTCCGACCTGCTGCGCGGACATACCGATACGATGATATTACGCTTATTATCCGAGGCTGATCGTTACGGATACGAAATCGTCAAATTAATTGCAGAACGTTCAGGCGGAGAATATGAACTAAAGGAAGCGACGATGTACTCCAGTGTTAGGCGGCTTGAGGCAGATGGCGATATTGAATGGTACTGGGGTGATGAATCGCAAGGTGGAAGACGGAAATATTTTAGAATCACCGATAAGGGCAGAGAAACGTATCATCGTAATATAGAAAACTGGGAATATGCGAAGCGAGTTCTTAAGGACTTATTATGAGGAGCTGATCGATCCTATGGATGAGAAGTTGGTCAATTATTTAAATGCCGTGTTCGCACCGTATGATGGGGTCAAGAGCGTGGAGGAACTGAAGAATGATCTGCTCCATGATCTGAATGACCGGTATCGGGAACTCCAAGAGCAGGGCAAGGACGAGCAAACGGCCTTCGAGATGACGATCGATAGTATCGGTGACATCGAACAAACGGTACAGGAGGTAGCAAGCCTGTCACGCACGCTGGAGAGGCAGGTGCTCACGAACTTCAGTGCGAGTAATTTATCCAAGAGCGACTTTGCTGATGTTAAGGTACATAAAGGAAAATTTGCGTCGAGTGCACTGCAGGGATCTGACTTCTCCAACGCGGATTTGACGGGAAGCACGTTCTCGAGCAGCGATGTACGAGATGCTAATTTTGATGGAGCGAACCTGACGGACTGCAACTTTTCATCACTTGATCTATCCAATGCGACCTTTAATCAATCCGTTTTGGTACGGACCAATTTCAGCGTTTCCAGCTTGAATGGTGTGAGGTTTGTCGGGGCAAGATTGACGGACGTTAAGCTCATCACAACCGATCTTAGAAAGACGACATTTGAGAATTGCATCTTCGTTGGGGTGGATTTCAAAAATTCAGACCTCACCGGACTTTGCTTTGACGGACAGAGCTTTACCGGTGTCCGATTTGAGAAGTGTGCTTTAGCGGGTGCTTCATTTAAAGAAGCGATCTTGCGAGATGTTTCCTTCCAGCCCGGATTTACGTTGACTAAGAAATATTACCGTATGATGAAGACGATATGCTTCGACAATGCGGTGATGGATAAATTGACTTATGCGGCACTCAAAGGTATGGAAGCGGACTTATCCAAAGTCATCGTTAGATAAGCCTTATTAGATATGCCTTATAAAATAAAGCAGGCAAACAGCAGAATTGAGCAATAGCCGATCAGCTGCACAGGATAAATGAAAGGCCGACCTACATGATTTGCAGGCCGGCCTTTCATTTATTCATGACCGAACGAAGACGAGCCCTGAACAGATATGAAACGCATTATTGTTTATTACATCGTGCTCGTATCAATTACGAATCTGTACTTCACATCTGAAGCGAGAACCCGCTTGTACGCTTCGTCAATCTGATCGGCCGATATGACCTCAATCTTCGGAGCGATATTGTGTTCTGCACAGAAATCGAGCATCTCCTGTGTTTCACGGATGCCGCCAATCATGGAGCCTGCGAAGGAACGGCGATGCCCAATGAGAGACATGACATTAAGGGACAGCGGCTCTCCAGGCGCACCGACGTTCACCAATGTTCCGTCAAGGGTGAGCAGAGAGAAGTAAGCATCCATATTCAAACTAGCGCTTACCGTATTAATAATTAAATCAAAGGTTCCCGCCAGTTTCTTGAATGTCTCCGGATCACTTGTAGCATAGTAGCTGTCTGCGCCAAGCTGCAAACCATCTTCCTTTTTCTTTAGAGATTGGGACAGAACGGTGACTTCAGCACCCATCGCATGTGCAATTTGAACCGCCATATGACCAAGACCACCCATGCCAACCACAGCGACTTTCTTGCCGGGAGCGGCTTCCCAGCGGCGAAGCGGCGAATAAGTGGTAATCCCAGCACAGAGTAGTGGAGCTGCTGCATCAAGCTCAATGTTGTCCGGAATCCGGACGACAAAGCCTTCCGTAACGACAATATGGGTAGAATATCCTCCTTGTGTAGGTTCACCATACTTGTCCACGCCCGCGTAGGTAGGGATATTTCCCTTAAGACAGTATTGCTCTTCTCCTTTACGACAGTTCACACAATCCCCGCACGAGTCAACCATACAGCCAACGCCTACCCGGTCCCCGACTTTATATTTGGTCACTTCGGAGCCTACATCGGCTACGATTCCTGCAATCTCATGTCCAGGTACGAGAGGGTAGTTCACTTCTCCCCATTCACCGTGAGCAGTATGGATATCGGAATGGCAAATACCTGCATATTTAATTTCGATCAGGATATCATGGGTATCGAGATCCCGTCTTTTTATTTCAGCTGCTCTAAAGGATTGATCGGGACCATCTACAGCCCGTGCTTTAGCCGTTATCATAATTGTAACCTCCTAGAGTATAATTTTTATTTTCAAGAGACAGGCCCTATCCAAGGAGAAAGTAAGCTTACTTGTTTAAGGATATCTTTAATTCATTCTCTGCCTTAGAAACCTCTCTTGCATGTCCATGTTAAATGTTATAGTTAACTCTAAGTCAAGCCACAAAGATCGAGTGTGCAGCAAATTCGTTCCTAAGTCGCAGGATTTGCTTTGACAGTATCTCTAGTCCTTGATAGAATTGCATAGACTTAGAGTTAACTCTAAGTCTATGTTTAAGAGAATGGGAGAGTAGTGGATTCGCATGAAGACATATACGATTAGTGAAGTTGCCAAAGAATTGAACCTTACCCCTTACACGTTACGTTATTACGACAAGGAGGGGCTTTTGCCTTTTGTAGAACGTGCAGCCGGTGGAAAAAGATTGTTTAAGGAATCAGACATGGAATCATTAAAAATTATTGAATGTCTCAAATCTACCGGGATGCCGATCAAAGAAATTAAAAGCTTTATTGACTGGTGCTCGGATGGAGATGCGACGTTACAGCAGAGACATGATATGTTCATCGAACGAAGAGCCACGGTAGAAGCACAGATGGAAGAACTGAAGAAGACAATGGAAGTCATTGAACATAAATGCTTATATTACAAGACCGCACTTGATGCCGGAACAGAAGATATTCATAAGACTAAAAAAATGGTGATTACACAGTAACCCAAAGAAACCACCTGAGATGAATTGTACCCTCAATGTCAGCATTGTCTAACTTTGGGGGACACTTCGATCCAGGTGGTTTTCGTCTTTAAACTCGGAAATAGACAGGAACTTGAGAGTACTGCATAGAAATAAGGAGAGGAACAATATACCTTCAATCTAGTCAAAGGAATGGATGTGTTCGGATGCAGAAACGAATCCTGCTGGTAGAGGATGACGTGGAAATCAATCAATTAATCGCAAGTGCGCTTGGACAGGAGAACTATAAAGTAGACGCCGCCTTCGATGGAGAAGAGGCGCTGGCACTTTTTCATTCTATAGAACCGGATTTGCTCCTGCTTGATTTAATGCTGCCTAAGCTGAATGGAATGGAGCTGCTTAGAGCGGTAAGAGAGACCAGTACCATCCCTGTGCTGATCATCTCGGCCAAAGGAAGTGATCTGGACAAGGCGCTCGGTCTCGGATTCGGTGCAGATGATTACATCAGCAAGCCATTTTCGATGATCGAATTAACGGCTAGAGTCAATGCCGCAATTCGCAGATCAACGCAGTATCTCCCAACAGACATCAGTTCCCTTCCATCCATGCTCCATTACAAGGAGCTCTCTCTCGACCTTCATTCTTTTACTGTACAGCTACAGAATAGCACTGTCCAGCTGACCTCCAAGGAATTTCAAATATTGAAGCTGCTGATGAAGAATCAGAGCCGAGTGTTTACGAAGGAGCAGATGTACAATCTGATCTGGGAAGACGAGTATTATGGTAATGAAAATGTCATTAATGTTCATATTAGAAGACTTCGTGAGAAGATTGAAGAGAATCCTTCCGAGCCTAAGTATATTCGTACCATATGGGGCATCGGTTATAAGCTGGGGGAGTAACCATGGTGAACTTCCTATATGTCATTATTATCCTATTAATTGGTGTCGTCGTTATTCAATATTTGTCCCGAAGGAGATTGAAGGAAGCGATAACCGACATCAGCACAAAAATGGATGAAATTATTCGGCTGGAGACGGCGGAAAAGGTACTGCTTCCTACCGGAGAACAGGAGCTGCAGCAGCTGCTAGTCCAGGTCAATCGTCTGCTCGATCATAATCAGAAGCTAACCGCGGATTATATCAAGGCCAAAGACAGCTTACGCAAGCTGATTGCCAATATGTCTCATGATCTGAAGACGCCGCTCACTGTGATATTGGGATATGTAGAGAAATTAAGATACGCGGATCACCTAACGGACGAGGACAGGCACGTCCTGATGGGGCGGCTCCATGATAAGGTGTGGAGTCTGACAGGGCTTCTGAATCAATTTTTCGATCTGGTTAAGCTGGAATCCGACGATTACGTGGTTCCTCTGAGCAAAATTTCACTCAATGAGATATGTAAGAAGAACATTTTGGATTTTTACGAGCTGCTCCTGGAGAAGAAGCTTCAAGTCGAGGTGGCCATCCCGGAACATCCATTATATATTTTGGGCAATGAGGATGCTTTGAACCGGGTCATCAGCAATTTGATCTCGAATTCAATCCGGTATGGAAGTGATGGAGGGGTCTTTGGCTTAACACTGCAAGAGCAGGATGGCATAGTGATCCTGGAGGTGTGGGATAAGGGCAAGGGAATCGACGAGCACGATCAGGCCAAGGTGTTTGAACGGCTGTATACGCTCGATGATGCTAGAAATCCACAGTTTCAAGGAAGCGGGCTCGGACTCAGTATATCTAAACGTTTAACCGAAGCGATGAAGGGAACCATTCATTTGAACAGTAGGCCGTATGAGAGAACAAGCTTTACTTGCCATTTTAAACAAATTACATATTGATCTGGATCAGAGGAGAGGTGTTCAACGAGGAGCAGCTCTTTTTTGATTGATGTGCGACAGAGATCATTTTACTCCATTGAACGACTCCTTTTTGTGAAACTTAAGAAACAAGTAAGAAATGGGAAAGAAAAAAGCAAATGTGACTGATTATGATAGAAGTAAGAAGAGGGACGCAGAAATAGAGGAGGAAAGAAGAGAAAATGGATGATGTGGTGATGACGGAACAGTTAACGAAGAAATCTCGTGGCCGGCTGCTTGTATCGGGTGTGAACCTTCACATCCGAAGAGGTGAAATATATGGCTTTCTCGGACAAAACGGAGCAGGTAAAACAACGATCATGAAGATGCTGACCGGCATTATGCGACCTACCTCAGGTGAGATTATGTTATTTGGCAAAAAACTGACTTCGTCAGAGAAGTCCGGACTGAAGCGGGTAGGCAGCATTATCGAGTACCCGATCTTCTTCGAACACTTGACGGCGATGGACAACTTGCAGCTTCACTGTGAATACCTGGGCTTTTATGACAAAAAAGCAATACTGCAGGCGATCGATATGGTGCATCTAAATGGGCAGGAAGGAAAAATGGTCAGTGAATATTCGCTGGGGATGAAGCAGCGCCTGGGCATTGCAAGAGCAATGATCACCAAACCGGAGCTCATTATTCTCGATGAGCCTACGAACGGACTTGACCCGATCGGTATTAAGGATATGAGGGATTTAATCCGGATGCTGAATAAGGAATATGGAATATCCTTTCTCCTGTCCAGTCATATTCTAGGGGAGATTGAGCAGGTAGCAGACCGGATTGGCGTTATCAAGGATGGGAAGTTAGTTAATGAAGTGAATCTTGAGGACATTCGAAAGATGCAAACCAATTATATTGAAATTACGACGAAGGATGTGGACACGGCTGCCTTTTTGCTGGAGCATAAGCTCCAAATTAACAACATGAAGATAATGAATGACCGTCAGATACGAATCTATGATCAGCAGATCGCCCAAAGTGAGATTTCCAAAATGCTGATTCTGCATGATGTGGATATTGAGGCCATTCAGAAGCATAGTCATTCCCTGGAAGACTACTTTTATGGACAAATTCACGGAGGTGGCAAAGTTGGTTAAGCTCATGGCACTCGAATGGAAGAAGCTGAAGCGCAAGATGGTGATCAGCGAGGTTGTCATCTATACGTTAGTGATCATGTTTATGCCGATGTTGTTAGTAAGAACGCTCCCTGATTTTGGGCAAAGCTATGAAGCTATGACTACACTTATGATGTCGATTCAAATGGGGTTTATTCTGTTCGGAGCTTCACTCATTAATCAGGTAGTCATTGAGGAATACAAATATAAGACGATGTCTCTATCCTTTGGTTACCCCATAAGCCGGAGAAAGCTAATGCTGGCTAAGGTTCTGTTTATCGCGGCTTTTGTGTTTATCTGTACGTTCGTGTCTTGTATCTTGTCGGGAGCAGCGACCTTCCTGCTCAATCAGAGCTTGCACTTTATTGAAGGACAGCTGAGTTCAGCGGATATAACAGCCTACTTCAGTCGCAGTTTGATCCAATCCGTTATTATCACCCTGGCTAGTCTCATCCCATTCTTTATCTTCGGCGTTTGGCTGAGAGCCACTATTCCCGCGGTTCTATGCGCCATATTCCTGATGCAATTTCAAAATTTCGGGTTTCTGCTGGATATGGACCTTCATACGAATCTAGTGAACATCGTGTTATGTCTGCTTGGGTTGGGAAGTGTATACCTGGCGATTGCAACCGTAGATACCCGTATAGGGGAGATCTAAACCGTAATATAAACCAATAGCGATGATCTTCCAAATTGAAGATGATCGCTATTTTCCATCACAGGTAACATAATATGGATTTCTCAATCCAATAGGAGAACACTGTATTTGGGTTATGCTCCTCATAGCTCTTCATCCGCAAGTAGAGCTCCGCTCCATCGGACACATCATGCCACAAATCCGTAAAGACATAATCATATGCACCGGAGGACAGCTCGCGCTCCGCATACTCGAATGCATCCGCTTGAATGATGCGAATCTTATGTCCATGAGCAAACTGAGGCAGAATGTGCTTCTTGAACAGTCTAATGACATGCTCATTCGCTTCGACGATGGTGACGCTGCTCACGTTATCTTTTATGGAAACCATATAAGCGTAATAGCCGAGACCAAGACCGAAGGTCAGCACATTGCCAAAAGCCGCTTCAACCGGCTCCTTCATCGTTTCGATCTCATTCGGCGTAATGGTCATCCAGATCCGGTCATTTTCGAGAACGGCAGGGAACCTGAATTCCTCATCGAAAAAGCCGATCTGCGGAAGCTGCCTTCCCTCCTCCGTACGAATGATGTCATTGCATACAAAGCCCTCGTAAGGCTTGTATCGCTCATATTTTAACCGGCTGTTACCGATCTGGACGTTAGGGATCTCAATATTCTTATAGTAGGGATTATTGTAGTATTCACTCATATCCAGCTTATGCGTCATACGCATAAAATAATGGTCAAACAGCTCTTTATGATAAGCATGCTCGTTAATATCAAGTCCGAACGCTCCTGCCAAAATCACGTTAAAGGCATATTCTTCAGTAACACCGTACGCCGTAATTTCCTGAATCTCCTCTGAGGTGATAAGATCAGGCGCTTGATTCAGATAATGGCTGAGCAAGGCAAAGACGGTTCGGTTATCCTCTTCAATTTGAGTCCTCGTTTCTTTATCTCGTTCCATATGCGCTCCTCTTCAAAAGGGATTCATTAATTCATTAATCGGATGAGTATTTCATCTTCTAAGTCATTCATCTTAAAAATAGTTAAAGCGGTGAATCAACGATTTGGTTACGGTACTCTACAGGGGATAGGCCGAAATGTGCGCGGAATACCCGGTGAAAATAAGAATAGCTGGCAAAGCCGCATATTTCGGCAATATGCTCCAGCGTCATCTCGTTGCTGTATTTAATTTGTTCCACGGCTGCCTTCAGCCGGATCTCAATAGCGTATTGGATCATGGTTTTTCCATAATGCTCTTTGAATAAACGAACGGCACTCGATAGACTGAGCCCCGCGTAGCTTGCTGCTTCCTCCAGCTTGAAGGTGGTTGTCGCATGCTCCTCAATGAATCGCCTTAGCTTTAGCGTAGAGGTTCCTTTTAGTCCAGTCTGTACATTTTCGGAGATCGCTCTGTCGATGTATAAGCATAAGCCGCGAAGCAGGACATCCTCCAGCTCCGTGTTCTCCTCTAATGAACCCCGTCGTCTTTCTAATAGCAAATTGCGCCATAGTCCGATAAGCTTCTCATCCAGACCAACCCGGCTGACGGCAGGACGGGATCTTCTTCTGTACCACCAGTCATCAATCCAGGGTCCTTGGCAGAACAGATAATAGTCTCCGCTGGATAATCGGCCCTCGTTCGCCGGCTCTTCCACGACAAGATGATAGTCATCTCCCGGCTTCAGCAGCAGAAGGTCTCCAGTGGTGAGCGTGTGCTCTTGACCCAGTGAATACACTTTGCAGCTTCCTTCCGTTTGCAGCCGAAAGAGATAGTGGGGCAATCCGCTTTTTGTATTTTGAATGAACGGCTTGTAATGATAGGAATAATCGCATAGGAGCAGGGTTGTATCCACGGGAACTTTAAACCTCCTGTCAAAATAATGAGCAAATAGTTCATGTTATGATCATATTGGATATGTTCATTTTAGCCCAATTCGACTTACAATGTAACTAGTTCGATTCAAACGAATGTCGGTGACCCGGATTTACGAAAGGGTTTTAGTAAACACCCCAGTTTGGATGCGAACCATTGTAAAAATTAGCGATTTAGTGCATATGCAGATGTTTAAGTTATTTATCCTACGACAGAAAGAGGTAATAGATCATGAGAAAGATCAATATCGGGCTACAGCTGTACACACTTCGTGATGAAACCGCAGCAGATTTCAAAGGAACACTTAAGAAAGTAGCTGACCTTGGATACGAAGGTGTTGAATTTGCCGGTTATGGTGACATTCCTGCAGAAGAAATGAAAGCGCTTTTGGACGGTCTCGGTCTTAAGGGCTTCAGCAGTCATGTGTCCCTTCATGCGATGCGTGCTGACCTGCAGAAGGAGATTGATTATCTCAAAACCATCGGTGCTGAGTATATGATATGCCCATTCCTCATGCCGGAGGACCGCCCGGAAACGGCGGAAGGCTGGACAGCATTGTTCACTGAGCTTGAGCAGATTGGTAAAGAGGCTCGTAAGCAAGGCTTGATCTTCGGATATCATAATCATGATTTCGAATTCCATGGCACGGTTGGAGACAGCAATGCCTTTGATGCCATGTTCGCCGAGACTTCCCCTGAGGCGGTTCAAGTTGAGATGGACGTATGCTGGGTACAATTCGCAGGTCAAGATCCAATCGAGTACATTGGTAAATATACAGACCGCCTGCCATTGCTGCATCTGAAGGATTTCTCCAAGGACGAGCAGGGTCAAATGAAGACTCTTGAGCTGGGACAAGGCTCTGTTAATCTGCCAGCTGTTATTGAAGCAGCGGATCAAGCAGGAGTAGAGTGGCTGATTGTAGAACAGGATGTATGTCAGAACCCACCGCTTCAGAGCATTGAGAACAGCTACAATTGGGTAAAAGAGAACTATCTTAGTAAATTGAGCTAATTGCTCAATTCTGTCTTTTCAATCAACTACTAAACTTACTAAATTCACTAAAGGAGATCCAACATGACAAAAATCAAAGTTGCCGTATTCGGCTGTGGTGCTATTGCTGAGCGTAGACATATTCCAGAGTATGCGGCGAATGAACAAGTAGAGCTCGTTGCATTTGCAGATCCGATTATTGAGCGTGCAGAGAAAATGGCAGAGACTTACGGCGGTAAAGGCTATGCGAGCTATGAAGAGCTGCTTGCAAATGAAGAAGTGGATGCGGTAAGCGTCTGCACACCGAACTATCTGCATGCTTCTATGGCGATTGCAGCAGCTAATGCTGGCAAACATGTGCTTGTCGAGAAACCGATGGCTTGCACAGCTGAAGAAGGCGAGCAAATGATTGAAGCGGCGAAGAAGAATGGTGTGTTCCTGATGGTAGGACACAACCAGCGTCTCATGCCGCCTCACGTGAAGGCCAAGGAACTGCTTGAGTCCGGTAAGCTTGGTAAAGTCCTTACTTTCCGTACTTCTTTTGGTCATCCAGGTCCGGAAGCATGGAGTGTAGACGGCGCTGGCAGCTGGTTCTTCCGTAAGGAAGAAGCAATTATGGGCGCGATGGGCGACCTGGGCGTACACAAATCAGACTTTATTCGTTACCTGTTGAACGATGAGGTATCCGAAGTTGCCGGCTTTATCAGCACATTGCATAAGGAAGGCACGGAAGTGGACGACAACGCTACCTGTATCCTGCGTATGAAGAGCGGAGCAGTAGGCACATTGGTAGCCAGCTGGACCCAGTACAAGGGCGGGGACAACAGTACCGTATTGTGGTGCGAGAACGGCGTGATGAAGATCGGAACAGTTAACGGTGATGAGGTTATTGTTGAACTGACCAATGGTACGGTTGAGACGTACAAAGTTGGTGCCATGGCTACGAATGAAAAACAAGTACCAAGTGGTGTTATCGATGCCTTTGTTGAATCCATCGCTACCAATACGCCGCCTTCTATCTCTGGAGAAGAAGGACTGAAATCTCTGAATGTCATTCTTGCAGCGTTTGAATCGCAGAAGACAGGTCAAATTATCAAGCTGTAACAGAATTAATGTAGTAATTTAAGACTCCTGCAGTTAAACCTGCAGGAGTTTTTTTTACTGCTATATCAGAGACTCAGTCCAGTCCACTGCCAATACGTAAAGTAAAACAGCATCATGATCAGAATATAGATCGGCATGAGGAACAGACTGATTCTCAAGAGCTGACGGGCATCGTAGGAGGCTTCATTTTCCTCGTAAAATAAGAGGAGTGCCTTCGAGCTTACTGGAAAGGTAACGCAGTAGTTCAGACCAACGAGACTTAGAAAAACCGTCGCTGCCGGATTCAGTCCCATACTCTCACTAAACATCAGTAGGCCAGGAATAAAGACGATTGCGCGTGTCGTATGTGATGTAATGTATAAATGGCTTGTGACCGTAACCAGGAGGATCATAAGAACGATGAGCCACTCTGGAGCATCTGCAATTAGATGAAGGGTATGCATCATTCTGTGCTCGATCCAGCCAATCACTCCGGTATCCATCAACACCTGTCCGAGTGCAGTTGCACAGGCAACGAACATGATCAAGCTTAGCGAGACGGATTTCATTCCCTCCTTCCAGCCAATAACTCCGTATTTTGGCATCATAACGAACAGGGCACCAGCCATCGTAACAAAGGCGATATCGAAGCCGTGAATGCTTTCCGTTACCCAGCCGATGATTAAGAGGGGAATGAGGATTAGCATCTTTTTTTCTTTATCATTAAAAGGCTGTACCGCCTTGTCATAATCCTCCTGAGTCTGCTGACTTGGATTCTCTTCTTGAATGATATCCTTCGGCCACAGAACCCACTCAATAATACAAACTGTACAGGCTGTAATGACAAGGGTAAATGGAACTCCCCAGACAAACCACTGAGTGTAGGATATCGACTGATCTGTGGTGCTCTCCAGCAAACCGATTCCAATGAGATGAGAGCCTGCTCCGATCAGCGTAGCGGAGGTACTCATTAAAATAACAACGGGGGCCAGGACAGCGAGTACTTTTTGTTCTTTATTAGAAAATGAACCTCCCAGCTGCTGAAGGATCGGCAAGGATAGTGCTGCTCTTCCTGAAGTCGAAGGGATGAAGAATGCAGTGACTGCAAAGAGGCAGCTTAACCTATACAGAACACCACCCTTATTACTGGAGTGTTTCAGTATAAGGTTAGTCCATCTTGCCGTCATACCTGAATTCTTCGCCGCTGCGCCAATAATAAAGGAGCCGGCCATGAGCCACACGACTTCTTCTGCAAGTGAATGGTACAGTAATTCGGGTTCAGCCGCATTCAATATAATGACAAACATCGTATGAGACAGGGCGATGAATCCAGCAGGTATCTTGGTTGTAATCCATAAGATCATGGCAGACAAGAAGACGAATAGAGCAGCCTTTCCTTCGTAATCCAAGCCATTCATAAACAGGATGACAATTAGCATGATTAGGTGTATACCGCAGGAGATGCGTGACTTAGGGGATGCTTGGATCCATGCGAGAGTATTCGTAAGCTTACGCTCTATTGTAGAGATCATCGCCCGCCTCGTTCACGATATTTTTTGTGTGCAATCCCTAAGCCAATCGTAACCTGTCTTAATACGCATTCCGTGCTGTCCTCGATCCATTTTGGTGCTTTTCTCATGGCCTCTTCCATCGATACAGGTCTTGGAATAATGCTGCTGTAGGCATCTATTCCCGCCTGATAATTAAGGGCTGCTCCCTTGCCGATCGTCCCAGTGAGGGCGATGACGGGAATGTTATTCTTCTTAGCGATTCGGGCTACTTCTGAAGGGATCTTACCATTTGGCGTTTGGAAATCAAGACTGCCTTCTGCCGTCAGCACGACATCTGCATGTGCAATTTTTTCTTCGATCTGGATATAGTCCTTGATAATACTGAATCTGGGGTGAAGTCGTGCACCCGTAAATGCAAGCAGTCCTGCCTCTAATCCTCCTGAGGCGCCTCCACCGGGAGTTTTACGAACATCCGTCTCTACAGCTTCCTGGATGAGACAAGCATAATGCTCAAGTGCGTTGGATAGTATATCGATCTGTTCAGGAGTCGCGCCTTTCTGAGGTCCGAACACCCGGGCAACGCCCTGATCTCCGCACAGGATATTATTCCAATTACAGGCGACATCGATTGATACGTCATGAATTCTAGCATCCAGGGCAGAGGTGGATATCGAGCTTACCTTTAACAAGTCTTCTCCGCCATGAACATGGATCGCTTCACCAGCTTGATCTAAGAACTGTACACCGAGTGCCTCGGCCATACCCGCTCCTCCATCCGAGGTACCGGAGTCTCCGCAGCCTATGAGGATATGGTCCACGTTCAGGTCGAGTGCGCCACGGATTAACTCCCCTACACCAAATGTCGTCGTCTTCAAAGGGTTACGCTGTGTACGGGGAACTAGCCGTAAACCGCAGACTGCAGCCATCTCTATGACAGCTGTCCGTTTACCGTTTTGCTCATAAACTCCAAAATAGCTGTCTATTCGCTCACCTACAGGACCGGTTACATGTTGTGTTATTAGTTTCCCTCCTTTCAGATTAACAATCGTTTTCGCAAAACCTTCACCTCCATCAATCATAGGGATCACGTCCATTTGAATCGAAGGGTCGAATCGCTTAACCCCGCGCTTCATGGCGCTCGCGACCTCTTCGGCATCGAGACATTCCTTAAAGCCCGACGGTACAATGACAATTTTCATTTATAATTCCTCCAATGAAGAACATTTTTGTACTTCAGGATTTGTGTAAAATCCTTGTTAAATAATGTACATTTCGTAAATGAGAGATCCATGAGAGGAGCATTAGAAATGAGATAGAAATAGGAAGGAAAATGAGAAGAGGGTCATTATAATAAGAGACAAGCTGCCAATTACCATAAATTATTTTACCGATTCTGAGGCTGGTTTTTGATATACTGTATATTTGGAAACAAATAAAAGAACCGAAGAGATTCTCTTCGGTTCCTGTACTTGATGATTAACGGGAGGTATAACCTGCATCCGCGTGAATGGTCGTACCCGTAATATAGGAAGCCGCATCAGATGCCAGCCATAGACTGGCCTGAGCGATTTCACCCGGTTGTCCAAAACGATTAAGCAGGCTCAGCTGAGGCGCATATTCTTCTTCAGTGAACCCGAATTGTTCTAATGCACCACGAAGCATAGGTGTGTCGATCGCACCAGGAGCTACCGAGTTTACTCGGATATTTTGAGCGCCGTATTCCAGTGCAGCTACTTTGGTCATGCCCACTACACCGTGCTTGGCTGCAACGTAAGCGATATTGTTCGGCTGAGGACGGTAACCGCTTACGGATGAAATGTTGATGATGGAACCGCCATTTCCTTGTTTTACGAGCTGTTGCAGTTCATACTTCATGCACAGGGCAGCGCCTTTAAGGTCGACGGCCATTAAGCGATCCCAATAAGCTTCATCAAATTCAGCCGCCGGTTTGTCGTCAGGTGTAAGTGCTGCGTTGTTGACTGCAACATCAAGCTTGCCATAAGTATCAACCGTAAACTTAACCATGGCCTGTACTTGCTCCGAATTAGAAACGTCAACTTTGACGAAGGCTGCTTCGCCGCCGTCTGCTTTGATGGACTCGGCTACAGCATGTCCTTTTTCTTCGTTAAAATCTGCAATGACGACCTTTGCTTTGGCTTCAGCAAATAGTCTGGCTGTGGCTTCGCCCATGCCCATAGCGGCACCTGTGACGATGGCTACTTTACCTTCTAATACAGGGAATGTCATATATATGCCTCCTAGTAATCGCTTTATTTTCTCTTCGTCTTCACTATATATGGAGAATTTGTGACTATCAATGAACAGTCATTCCTAGTGTGTTTGTTACTGTACAAATCCATACTCTTTGTATAGTGTGATTTTCAAATCATGTATTTATAAGAACCGAGGTGCCATACCATGACGGGAATAGATAAGCGTGTCCAGCGCTCGAAGGATGCGATCAAACAAACTTGTCTGGACCTATTGTTCCACAAACCGTTTGACCAGATTACAATTTCTGAAATTGTGCGTATTGCGAATTATAATCGAGGAACCTTTTACGCCAATTTCGAAACGAAGGAAGATCTGCTTGAGGAAATAATTAAAGATGTCCTTGAAGAGATGGTTCATCAGATAAGGCATCCTTACAAATCCGATATAAAAGTGAATCTCCATGAAATGCCAATCGAGAATATTACCTTGTTCTCGTACTTCAAACACAATGCAAAACTGTACAAAATGCTGCTGAGTGACCATATCCGGGTGGATTTTCGTTATCGTATGGCGAAGGCCATCGAGGAGCTGTTTATTATGGAATATGTTTATGAGCTGGATGAAGGGACCCATGTGGATCCGAAGTGGCTGTACATTTTCCGGGCACACGGTATAGCTGGATTTATCATTCGCTGGATCGAAGAGGGATTCAAGGAATCTCCGGATTATATGTCTGAGCAGATTGTAGAGTTGATGCTTGTATCAACCAAGACCTTTTATGTGAAAAAGTAAATGGATGTCATCTGATATCGTGCAGACGTAAGAAGACATAAAAAAAGACATCGAGCTCTGCATGGTAAATGCACAGTCTATCGATGTCTTTCTGCTTAAAGAAAAGCCAATCTAAAATTGATTATTCCGGTTTCTCACTATTCGTGGTGTAGTACAGACGGAAGATGATGTCTTGATTATGATTACCGAAGCCGGAGCCAAACAATGTGACACCGCCAATATGTTCAGCATCTTCTTTGACAGCAATACGGAAGGACCAATAGCTGTTACGGATGCCGATATCATCAATCGTGACGTCCGACAACTTGATGCCGTCCATGAATGTGCCTTCTTTTTTTATAATGAGATGCTTCAGTAAGCCGTACTGATTTACACTTTCAAACCACCAAGGCGGGTTCAGCTTGCCTTTGCCCCCAAAATCTCCAGGGCTTGTCCACATCCCTACCTCGACACCATTCACAATAAATGTAATATCAGATGGCCAATGATTATTGGTCAGCGGAGCTTCAGAAGAGATCTCCATTGATATTTCCAATTCTTCAGGAACCTCGTCGCCCATCAGATAGTTTGGAATTTTATACTCGACATAACCTTGTCCGAACCACAATATTTTGGCATTGAGACGATCCGGATCGAGAAAATAGCGTGGATCATCAAAAATGCCAATGACGGAGTCCCGGGTGCATATTCCGCAGGTAGGCTGGATCTGTACATCAGTAAAGTGACCAATGGATATTTCGGTCTTACGAATCTCTCTCGGAATGACATCCTTGATCGGGAATGCGATTTCAAGATTGTCCATACTGAGGGAGCATACCTTCTGGGCGGCACCGCCCTTGCCAGGAGCCATCGTTGATTCGATGATTCCGGCCTTCTCCAGTTTCTTTACATGCATAGTCATAATCGCACTGCTAAGCCCTAGCGCTTCTGCTAGTTCTTTAATGTTCATTGATTTCTGTGACAAGAGATGAACGATTTGAATCCGTACATTACTGGAGATCGCCTCAAATATATGCAAATTCTGTTCAGTTAAATCAATTCTCAATGTTATTCCTCCGAACGGCGATGATTTATTAATGTATATGTAAATCATACATGTAGAACTTTATAATATATGATTCTCCGCACGTTCACAAGGTATTATTCGACTAAATAAGAGAAGATTAAGGAAAATATAAATGAATAATGAAAATGTAATTGACAGGGGAAACAATTCATTCTAATATTTAGGTAAATTAATGAATGTATATATGAATTAATAAACAAATGTGTAAATCAATTCGATGAGACAGGAGATTGACATCCATGGGAAATGAAATTCAATTTGTTAACCCTATTATACCTCAACGGGCTGATCCTTGGGTATACAAACATTCAGATGGCTATTATTATTTTACAGGCTCCGTTCCGGAATATGACAGAATCGAAGTTCGCAGAGCGAAGACGATTCAGGAACTGGGAGAGGCCGAGCCGGTTGTAGTGTGGCGCAAATATGATGAAGGTATGATGAGCGCAAATATATGGGCTCCCGAAATTCACTTCATAGATAATAAGTGGTATATCTACTTTGCCGCAGCCAGAACAACAGAGACGGTGGAAGGGCTGTTTGATCATCGGATGTTTGTCTTGGAGAATGCTTCAGAGAATCCATTAGAAGGCGAATGGACGGAGAAGGGCCAGATCAAGACGAAGTGGGAATCCTTTGCACTGGATGCTACGTCTTTTGAACACAAAGGTAAGCGCTATCTCGTGTGGGCTCAGAAGGATCCTGATATTGTCGGGAACTCCAATCTTTATATAGCTGAGATGGAGAATCCATGGACTCTTAAAGGAGAACAGGTTATGATTGCCGAGCCGACTCATGATTGGGAGAAGATCGGATTCCTCGTAAATGAAGGGGCTGCTGTGTTACATAGAAATGGCAAAATTATCATCTCCTTCTCAGCGAGTGCTACAGACTATAATTATGCTATGGGACTGATGTACGCAGATGAGGACAGCGATCTTCTGTCGCCGGACAGCTGGACTAAGCTGCCTGATCCTGTATTTGTTACCAATGAAGAGACAGGACAATACGGACCGGGGCATAACAGCTTCACTGTTTCTCCGGACGGGTCTCAGGATATCATCATTTATCATGCAAGAAACTATAAAGAGGTTGAAGGCGATCCATTGTACGATCCGAACCGTCATGCACGTGCCCAAGTATTCGGCTGGAACGAAGACGGGCTTCCGGACTTTGGTGTTCCTGTTCCCGATGGTGGGGTTGTAAGCCGCTAAATCAGCGGCTTACAAATAAATTTGCGTGTAATGGATAAAAGTGGTTGACAATGAAAGCGCTATGAATTATGCTATGTTTACAAAAACATTAATCATTAACATAAATGTTATTAATGTTTTTATGCCTGTAAGGGAGCACTCCTAGGCAAGCTCCTCCGCAGCAGATCAGCAACCTTGAAAGTTAAAGTAAAAGGCAGCCCATGATTTAAATCTTTGAATACGGTTTCATGAAAACATTGATTTTGAAAAGCACTGGGGGGTTCTTAAATGAATCGTAAAAAAGGTCTTTTGACAATCGTTTCTATGCTTCTGATGGTTATCGTTCTTGCTGGCTGCAGCAGTGACGATAAGAACACAATTACTTTTTGGACACCGTTAACTGGTGAAGACGGAGCTTATATGGATCAGCTCGTTAAAGAATATAATGCGACTGAACCAGAAATGAAAGTAAAACATGTAATTACCTCTGATATGTATACGAAATTATCCACAGTAATTAACTCCGGTAAAGGAATTCCAGATTTGGCGATTATCCATGCAGACCGCGTACCTGGTTATGTGAAGCAGAATGTACTTGAGCCAATGACAGGCATCCTGTCCGCACAGCCTGAAATTAACGAAAACAACTATCTGCCTCAAGCATGGTCAACAGGTACGATCGATGGAACGCAATACACAGTTCCTCTGGATATCCACGCGAACGTAATGTACTACAATAAGGATCTGCTTGCGAAGTACGGTGCAGAATCCTTCCTTGATGATAACAATGTAACAGTAGAAGAAATCCTGTCTCTCCAAGGGAAAATGGAAGAGGGAGATTATGTCGTCAATGATGCACTTCTGGGTTGGGCTATGCTCGGACAGCTGCAGAACTTAGGCGGCGATGTACAACAAGATGGTCAACCGGCCGTAAATACACCTGAGATGAAACAAGCGTATGAGTCCGTTAAGCAAATTGCAGATGCAGGCCTGATGACTCCGTTTGGTGAAGATGGTTACCTGATGTTCCAGTCCGGCAACGTTCTGTTCTCCACAGATGGAACTTGGAGTTCAACCGCTCACGCTGGTGTGGAAGGCTTGAACTTCGGTGTGACGAATGTATACTCTGCAAGCCCTGATAAATTTACAAACCGTTCTTCTTCCCACTTGTTCGCGATGCTGACTAATGAAGCAAGAACAGATGAGAAGGAAGCAGGAATCGGCAGCTTCCTGGAGTTCATTCGCCAGAACTCCATTGAGTGGGCCAAAGCAGGACAGATCGTAGCAAGTAAGCAAGTATTTGAAAGTCCTGAATACCAGGATTATATGCAATCCTTCTTTACAACAGACGAGAAGCAAATTGAATCTCTGTACATCTACACTTATGAATATTATCCATATGTAGCTGAAGTCGTAGATAAGTACTCTAATGATATCATTCGAGGCAACGTAGATATGGATGAAACCTTACAGACGATGCAAAAAGAAGTCGAGGATAAAATTGCTCAAGGCAGCACCGGGGCTCAGTAAAACAAACGACTAAACAAGAATATATAGGATGAACTGAAGATGACTCAGGGTTCAACATTCATCTTTAGTTCATCGATTTAGTACAAAGTAATGTGCCATTTATGGCACATTACTTTTCCAAAAGGAGAATTGAAAGGCTATGAAGAAGAGATCCTTTGCCCCTGTTTTCTTTGTTGGGCCCCATCTTATACTATTTCTGATCTTTATTCTGATACCGACGATCTACGGTATTTATGCTTCGTTTACTCAGTGGAATTTAATCAATGACCCGGTTTGGGTTGGTCTTGATAACTATAAAACGATTCTTTTTGATAGTGAATCTACGTTTAATTATCAATTTTACAATGGTTTGAAGAATACACTGCTCTTTGTTCTTTTAAGTGTTCCGATCTTGATCGTAATCCCTCTGATGATTGCTGTGGCACTGGAGCATAAAAAAGTGAAATTGAAGGGAACTATTCAATCGATCATTTATATTCCAGGCCTCATTTCTATTTCTGCAGCTGCACTGATCTGGTCACTCATATTTAATAAGCAGTTAGGTGTTACCGGTAATGTATTCGGATCGGATACGGTCTGGGCTACAAATCAGCCGTATGCTTGGATTATTATCATTGTCATTACCGTTTGGGGCGGAGTTGGAGGTAACATGATTATCTACCGTGCCTCTATTAATGGTGTTTCCAAGGATTTGTACGAAGCTGCTGAGATGGACGGGGCAGGTTCTGTTCGCAGATTTTTCAGCATTACATTGCCGTCTATTCGTTTCCCGCTTATTTATACCTTTGTTATGACAACTGCCGGCTCCTTTAACGTATTTGGTCAGCCGCTCATGATGACTGACGGCGGACCGCAGCAGAGCACACACGTACTTATGATGTACATCAGACAACTCGCATTCGGTTCAGGTGAATCCTTGGCTGGTATGGCATCTGCTATGGCAGTGCTGCTGGGTCTCGTTATTTTGGTTATTTCGGCATTGCAATATTATGTAATGAACCGAAATGCGAACTAGGAAGTGGATACGGAAGGGGCAGATGGTTCAAAATGAAAAAGAAAATCAATATTTCGAAATATATATCGTACCTATTTCTTATAGCGATTTGTGTCATTTGGGCGATTCCTGTTCTATTTGGGATTACGACATCGTTTCGTTCCCAGACGGAAGTGGTTTCGACCGGCTTCAGATTGCTGCCGGTTGACTGGGACTTCAATAACTATGTGACCATATTGGAGAATACGTCTACTGCTCCGATCTTGCGCTGGTTAATGAATTCTTTGTTTATTGCGATTTCGCACACAGCACTCGTTATTGTCATTATCTCGATCACAGGTTATGGCTATACACGTATGAACTTTAAGGGAAGAGACGCTTTGTTCTTTACCTTACTCGGGATTTCGTTCTTCCCAGCGGTTGTAAACCTGATTCCTTCTTACAAGATCATTGAAACACTTGGCTGGGTAAATACGGCATGGGCGATGATTATTCCGGGTCTTGCCGGTATGGGGAACATCTTCTTGGTAAGACAGTTTATGAAGGGCATTCCACACGACCTTGATGAATCTGCTCGCGTGGACGGAGCCGGTGATTTCAGAATTTATTTCTCTGTCATACTGCCGTTGGTTAAACCGGTACTGGTCGTTTGCGGCTTGTTCTCATTCATCGGTTCCTGGAATGACTTCCTATGGCCGGTTATCGTATACACGGATGTTGAGAAAATGCCGATTACGGCAGGCTTGCTCTTGCTTCAAGATATTTATGGTAACTATCGCCTGATTGGACAACTCATGGGATCTGCAATGCTTGCAATTATTCCTACACTAATACTATTTATCTTTGCACAGAAATACTTTATGCAGTCCATTAACCTGAACTCAGGTATTAAAGGTTGATTGAGAAGACTGCTGAATAGGACACCGTTCAAGTCCGATTCAAAGTCCAAGCGAAAAGAAGCCTTCTCCATAACGGAGAAGGCTTCTTTTCGCTTGATCTATATATTATCCCAGATAGATATCTCTTGGAGCACATTCTTTTATCGTCTGCTGGTTAACCCGGTGCTCCTCGATGTAGGAGTCAATAATATGCCCTAATTTCTTTACAATTTCTTTCTTGGTTTGATGTATGTAATTCTCAGAACAGAACGCCGAGCAGACGATGGTCCCATTCGCATAAGATTTAGTATCCATGGTGATCGTATTTAGTTTCTCCTTATATAATCTTTTGACAGGTCCGTTCTCTTCCCGGATTTCGTAATAACGGTTTGTCTCAATAAGCAGCTTCCAGGGAATCACAAGCAGTTTGAATTGATCTTTTTTTAACTCAGCAGATATTTTATAGATTTGAATTGGTGCGCTCATCGTGGATTAAAACCTCCTTATATCGGAACAAGACCCTTTTTATATGATTTGTAACAAAGACTATTAATATGGAAATTATATCATCTGAAAGGATCATATCCCAATGTAATATATGGTAATCTACGGTTTTCTATATGAGCTGTTACAACGTCGAAAGCAGCCCAATCCGAAAACTAAGAGCTGCTCTCGTACTCATCAGTTGGAGGGAATCAGTGAAGTGAAGGTGCCAGCACAATAGCCTCATACGGCTTCAGAACACCACTCTTGAGATCAATTATTTCATTCGGTTCTTTGTAATTCCCTATAAGCAGGCGGGGATCCGAGAGTCGTTCTATATCATTCGAATCAAGGGAGTAAGCTGCTTCTTCCTCTGAGAAGTTAAGCAGAACGAGCCAAGTCTGATCCTCAAATAAACGCAGATACGCAAAAACTTGAGGATGATCGGTTAGAATTGCCTTATACTCTCCGTAGGTGAGTGCAGCATGGTTTTTACGAATATTAATAAGCTGTCGATAGTAGTTTAATACGGAATAGGGATCTGATTCCTGTTCCTTGACATTAACCTCCTTGTAATTTGGGTTTACTGGGAGCCAAGGCTCGCCGGTAGTAAATCCAGCATGAATGCTCTCGTCCCATTGCATAGGGGTCCGTGCATGATCTCTTGCTTTTCTTCGAATTCGCTGCATGATCTTCTCTTCATCTTCCCCTCGTTCATTGACCATGACATCGTAATAGGCAATTGCCTGCTGCTCTTTGATATCATCAATCGAATGAAGCTTAGGATTGTTGGTCATCCCGAGCTCATCACCTTGCAGCATAAAAGGGGTTCCTTTTAACGTATACAGCATGGTACCGATCATTTTGGCGGATTGGACCCTGTACTTACCCGGGTGGCCAAAGGTATTGACCAGCCGGGGCTGATCATGATTGCTGAAGTAAAGTCCGAACCATCCGCCGGGGTCGCCGACGTTTTTTTGCCATTTCTGCATGACCTCCCGCAACTCGTCAAGTGTCCATTCTTTTTGTTTAAATTCATCTTCTGGAAGATTACCGAGCGTAGTAGCTTCAGGAGAGATGACCATGGACAATTCTTTGCGATCCGGGTGTGTATAGTCGAGTACATCCTGCTCACTGATATAGGACATTTCACCCGCAGTGAAAATATCGTAATGAGAGAACACTTTCTCATGCATTTCCTGCAAATAATCGTGAATATTCGGTCCATTCTTAATGAAGGGCTCACCGTTCGATTGCAGTCTCGATAGATTCGAGTCAGGGAAGGTTTGATCCTTGGAGATTGCATTCACTGCATCGATACGAAATCCGTCAATGCCTTTATCCAGCCAGAATCGCATCATCTTATACATGCTTTCGCGCAGATCAGGATTGTCCCAATTCAGATCCGGCTGAGTCGAGTTATAGAGGTGCATGTAATATTCCTCATTCTCTTCATCAAAGGTCCAGGCAGACTTGCCAAGATAAGAGGTCCAGTTGTTAGGAGGGCCGCCGTCTGCTCCGGCAGGTCTCCAAATGTAGTAATTCCGGTAACGACTATGCTTGTTAGAGCGTGATTCTCTGAACCAGGGATGCTGATCGGAAGTATGGTTTAAGACCAGATCCATGAGAAGTCCCATCTCTCTGTTGTGAACCTCCTCCAGCAGCAGATCAAAATCACTCATCGTTCCGTATTCAGGCTGGATCGCATAATAGTCGGTAATGTCATAGCCATGATCAATGTCCGGCGATTTGTAAATGGGATTCAGCCAAAGGGCGGTTACTCCTAAACTCTGCAAATAATCTAGCTTGGAAATAATTCCAGGCAGATCTCCGATCCCATCCCCGTTACTATCTTTAAAGCTGCGCGGATAAATTTCATATATGATGTTTTGCTTCCAGGCTTTTTTGTACTTGATATGCATGAAATACCCCTTTCCAATTCAATTGAGTATTGCATAGAGTTAATACCCGAAAATGAACAGGGAAAATCGTCAATGGTACGCCGGCAGATTTGTAAGCAATGGCTGGTCTTTTGGATGGATGTCTAGAGTGAGCGTCATCTTCCAATTAAAGAATGATTATGAGGGTTTGGGGTTAAAATACAATCGATCCTATACAATCCATCACAGCAGGGAGTTTTTTAAATTGTGGGAAACCCTATTATCCTATTTCCCTGACGGGGGAATGTGGATCCAGGCAGCTGTCGTATTCGTCCTTCCGGTTGTAATGATGAAGGCTGCTGCTGACCTTAATCGTTATGTGAAAGCAACGAACCGGAGCAAGAAGGCGAACACCTCCTCCGGTCAAGTAAGCAGTTCTCCCGAACAAGACAACAGTTCCGGTCAGAGTAAAGAAGCTGAACAGACAGAGCAGGAATCCAGTCAGCCGCTCACGGGGAACTACGATTCAGATATGCAGCTGATACAAAAGAGCATCGGCGACAATTCTGACGTGCATATCAGGGAATTTGTCATTAAGGGCTTGAACAATCGAGCTGCCATTATCTATGTAGATGGTCTGACGGATCCTGATCTGATCAACACCCATGTCCTTGCTCCGCTGATGAGAGAGGGAATACCCCAAGATGAAGCAGAGAAACTTCATTCGAGTGAGGATTTGGAGAAATATTTGCAGCAGCAGCAGCTTCCGGTCATCGGAATGATGGAATCTAAACAGCTCGGTATAACCGTGGAGAAGATGCTGGCAGGCTATGCGGGTTTGCTCGTTGACGGAGCTTGTGGCGTGATGATTGTAGGCTCCCCCAAAGGCAAGCAGCGAAGTGCGGAGGAGCCTTTGTCAGAGGCTCTGCTTCGTGGTCCGAGAGTCGGCTTCACGGAAAAATTGAATGATAACACAGCACTTCTGCGGCTGCATGGTCGAAATAGCAGTCTCCAAATTACCCAGCTCGAAGTAGGAAATCGTGTGAAGAAGGATATTGTCATCGCTTATATGAACGATATTGCCGATTCGCAGCTGGTAGAAGAAGTTCAGAAACGAATTGAACAAATCAGCATTGATGACCCGCTCGAATCGGGATATATTGAGCAGCTGATTGAAGATAACTGGCTCAGCCCCTTTCAACAGACCCAAAACACCGAAAGGCCGGACAGAGTCATTGGTGCTCTATTGGAGGGACGTGTCGCTATTCTTCTGGATGGAACTCCCTTTGCCTTAATCGTACCTGTATCCTTCAGCATGCTGCTGCAGTCACCAGAGGATTATTATGAACGCTGGGTTTGGGGAACCTTCATCCGGCTCATTCGCTATTTGGCTGCTCTCATCGCTTTGCTTGGACCTGCGATGTATATCTCTTTTATATCGTTCCATCCGGGGCTTATTCCTACCAAGCTGGCACTCACCATTATTAATACAAGGGCTGGTGTTCCCTTTCCTTCGATCATCGAAGCACTGATTATGGAGGTCGCTATTGAGATTCTAAGAGAAGCAGGAATAAGACTGCCTAAGCCGGTCGGACCCGCGATGGGTATCGTTGGCGGTCTCATTATCGGGGAAGCAGCCGTCCAGGCGGGCATTGTCAGTCCGCTTCTGGTCATCATCGTAGCAGTAACGGCAATATCCTCCTTCTCTATTCCGATGTATAGTGCCGGCATTATCATCCGAGTGCTCCGTTTTGGAGCCATGTTCAGCGCAGCGCTATTCGGACTATTTGGGGTCATTATGTTCTTTTTGCTGCTATGTAGTCATCTTGTAAGACTCAAGAGCTTTGGTGTTCCATATACCGCTCCGATGATCTCCTACAAGCCATCCGACTGGAAGGACTTTATCGTTCGAGCTCCCATGTTCATGATGAGCAAGAGGCCCAGCACGACGAGGGGCAAGGACCGGGATCGCATGAAATCATAAACTTTGGCAAATAGAAAAGAGTGATGGCCTACAATGAGCAGCAATCTGAAAAAGGCAGAAGATCAAATAACAACGACCCAGGCATCGGTTTTTGTAATCAACTACATGCTTGGGGCCGGCATCCTGACGATGCCAAGGACGATGGCCAAGGCGGTCGGAACACCGGATGTCTGGATTTCAGTTCTCTTGTCAAGCGTAATCACCTTTGCTGCAGGCATCATTATAGCGCGTTTATGCATGAGATTTCCCGGGAAGACCGTGTTTCAGTTCACGCGCGAGATTACGGGGAAATGGATTGCCTATATCATCTGTTTTTGCATTATCAGCTACTTTGTCACCATTTCCGCCTTTGAAATCCGGGTGATGGCGGAAGTTACCCGGCTGTATCTGCTGGAAGCAACCCCGGTATGGTCCTATGTCATGATTTTTATGTGGGTGGGCTTTTATTTGGTAATCGGCGGAATTAATCCGATTGCGCGGCTGTATCAGATTATCCTGCCGATTACACTGGTCATTTTTGTCGTTATCATCCTGCTCAGTGTCCACTTGTTCGATATCAACAACCTAAGACCTGTACTTGGAATGGGAATCATGCCGGTCATAAAGGGGATCAAGCCCTCATTGTTTTCATTTACCGGATTTGAAGCCATGTTAGTCGTCGCGGCCTATATGAAGCATCCAAATAAGGGAGTAAAAGCAGTCGTTTACGGCATATCAGTACCGCTGGTCGTATACTTGATTACCGTCATTATGGTCATTGGCGGCTTGTCGCTGGATGGCACTTTAACCAAAACCTGGCCCACGCTTGATCTGCTGCGCAGTTTTGAAACCGAAGGTCTTATCTTTGAGAGGTTCGAATCTCTACTGCTCGTTATTTGGATCATGCAGATTTTCTCAACGTTTACCATTACACATTATGCTGCCTCCCTTGGTGGTGCCCAGCTGTTTAAAGGACGTAAAATTACACCTTTTCTACTGCTGCTCTTGCCCGTCAACTATGTCATCGCGATGCTGCCGAAGGACATTAATGAAACGTTCATCCTTGGTGATATTCTGGGCAATTTCTCACTGGTGCTGTTCTGCGGACTTCCACTAGTTCTTCTCATCATTAGTCTCATACGTAAGAAAGGAGGGAAGCAAAGTGAACAACCTGCGTAAAGCGCTCAAGCTGATGGCCATATTTATCCTGACCGTCTGCTTGTCGGGCTGCTGGAGCAGCCGGGAGATTGAGGATTTGAGAGTATACGTTGGCGTCGGACTGGATGTGGCGGATGAAACAAAATTTGAAGAAGAGGTCAATAAGCGCGGAGGACATTATCCTAAGAAGAATGTGATAACAGCTACGGTACAAATTGTGCCGGGAACGAAATCGCAGACATCTCAGGGACAGAGCGGCCAGGCAGGTGAATCATACCTTAACGAAAGACTCACCGGCGATTCCCTTCTGCAAATATTTAGGCAATTCTCGCTGAGAAGAGATCGCCCTCTGATCGGCCATCATTTGAAAGTAATCGTCATCTCTAGTGAATTGGCTGCGAAATATAGCTTGGAGCAGCTGCTTGATTTTATATTACGTGATAATGATATCCGGCCCAGTACCCTAGTTCTGATCAGCCAGCAAAAAGCGATTGATGTGCTGAGTGCCAGTCAGCCAGGTGAAGTTCCGGCCTTTAATCTGAGAGGGCTTGTCCGTAATCGGCAGCGTACGAACCGGATTCTGCCTGCCGTTTCACTTGGGAAGCTGGAAGGATTAATGCAGTCCAGACAAAGCTTTGTATTGCAGAATGTCATCATGGCAGAGAATGAATTGAAATTTGTCGGCGGTGCGCTTTTTGAAGGAGATACGAATAAATATATTGGCAGGCTGAATCAAGTGGATATTGAAGCGATTTCCTGGATAGAGGGGAGTCCGGGCGGGGTGCTCAAGACTTATTCGGATAAGGGCGATACGATCGTATATGAGATTGCTTCAATTAGCAGCAAAATTACTCCTAAGCTGGAAGGAGACGAGCTCTCTATTCATCTTGATGTGAGATCAAAGGGAAGATTGATTGAGGATTGGAGCTATCCCGAAGAGCCCACTGATTCAGAATATATTGTAGAGCAGGAAAAGAAATTCAATGAAACTGTAAAAAATGAAATCAAAGTACTGCTGGACAAGCTGCAGCATACATATCATGCCGATGTAGTCGGTTTTGGTAAGGAAGTCCGTATTAAATACCCGGGATATTACAACAAGGTAAAGGAACGATGGGATGAAGTCTTTAGCGAAATTCCTGTCACTTACGATGTGGATTTGGAGATTGTGGATTATGGATCAACATTGGAATAACCAGAAGGAGTGGAGAGGATGAATCTGCTGCAGAAGCTGGCAAGAAGGATCATCTTAGGGAAGGGTTCCGAACAACCAACAGGTGCTTCAGGAATTACAAATGAGAATAGACCCTCTGAACCCCATCACAGTCTGGAGAGGAATCTATCAATGAACGAACAACAGCTTCGCCAGTCCTTCTCCCAATGCTCGGATGTGGTGTTTCGGAAGATTCCTCTTCCAAATTCGCAGGAGATCCTGATTGTATTTATTGATGGGCTGGTTGATACGAAGATGATTGATGAGAGCATTCTGGATCCGATCATCCTCGGCAGCTCGAAGGAAGGAGATGCGGCATCGGACCCGGAACAGCTGATCCTCACCCAGCGAATTCCTTCGGCAAACATGAAGAAGGTAGTCAGCTTCACGGAAGTAGAGAAGGGCCTGCTAAGCGGGAATGCGGCTATTTTGATGGACAAGATGCCTTCTGCGCTCATGATCGATATGAAGGGAGGATCCGGTCGAAGTATCGAGGAGCCTACCTCGGAAGGGAGTATTCGGGGACCAAGGGAAGGGTTTACGGAAACGCTGAGACAGAACACAGCCATGGTACGGCGCAAGATAAAGAGCCCCAAGCTCAAAATGGAGTCCATGGTCATAGGCGAATATACGCAGACGGACATCGTGATCTCCTATATCGAAGGCATTGCAAAGGAAACCGTGCTGCAGGAAGTCAGAAGCAGGCTAAAGGATATCCAGATCGACGCCATTCTTGAATCAGGCTATATTGAAGAGTTTATTCAGGATGCGCCATACTCCCCTTTCTCTACCGTTCAGAATACAGAAAGACCGGACACCGTGGCGGCAAGTCTGCTCGAAGGAAGAGTGGCTATTTTTACAGACGGCACCCCGTTTGTACTGATCGTTCCATTTACCTTTTGGGCCGGCGTGCAGGCAGCAGAGGATTTCTACAATCCTTATCTGTACGCCACAGCTACCCGGATTATCCGTATTCTTTTCTTGCTGGCTTCTTTGTTTCTCCCTTCGGTATTTATAGCCATTGTCAATTTCCATCCGCAGATGCTTCCGACAAGCCTTGCACTCAGCTTCACCCAGGCGAGAGAGGCTTCTCCATTTCCCATGGTGATTGAGGCCTTCATTATGGAAGGTGTATTTGAGGGGCTTCGGGAAGCGGGTATACGGCTGCCGAAGGCGATTGGTTCGGCGGTCAGTATTGTGGGTGCACTCGTTATCGGTCAAGCTGCCGTTCAGGCAGGCATCATATCAGCGCCAATTGTCATCGTCGTGGCGGGTACCGGCATCGCCTCCTTTACCGCACCGCGCTACAATGTTGGATATGCGTTTCGGATGCTGCGCTTTCCACTTCTTCTCTGTGCAGGGGTGTTCGGATTGTACGGCATCACCATCGGTACGCTGGCGATGCTGCTTCACATGGTCAGTCTCCGCTCCTTTGGTGTTCCGTATATGAGTCCGTTGGCACCGGTTGCTTCGGTGAATATGCAGGATATGATCTGGCGTAATCCACACTGGGCGATGAATAAGAGACCGAATCTTATCGGCTCCCGGAACCCGATACGTACTCCAAAGGGCCAAAAGCCCAAACCGTAAGTCAGGAGGCGATTTGGATATGAGAAAAGCATACAGATGGCCGGCGGTAATCGCCATGCTTCTACTAATGACTGGCTGCTGGGACAGCAAGGAGCTGAATAATCAGGCTTTTGCTCTGGGTGGAGGCATAGACTATGTTCCGGACCAGGGGTATAGGGTAACTAATCAGTTCGCGCTGATCTCAGGCGGAGGTGCGGAAGGGGGGGACAAGCAGCAGGATTATACAGAAGTAGGGGAACCGAAAAGCACGATTTATGAGGCTTCCAGCTATGTCCAGAATAAAGTATCCCGCATTATTAACAGAGGACATCGAAGGACACTGGTAATGGGTGAAGAGCTAGCCAAGATCGGTTTGAAGGATGTTATAGATATTTATAGCCGCTATCCGGAAACACCGCTCAGATCAGACATATTCGTTGTAAAGGGAGGGCTTGCGTCTGATTTTCTGAAGAGCAAAACTCCGTATGGAAATCAGGCTGTCAGAGAGTATTACAAGCTGCATCAGTCCCATCGCGAAGTGGCGGATATTACCTTTCTTAATTTGCTTCGCTCTGTTAACTCGGACTCTATGGGAGGTGCCGTTCTCCCTGCTGTAGAAAAAGTACCAGAAGCCGAGGGGAAAAAGGAAAAAACGGTCATGCCTTACCGCTACATCGGAAATGCGGTGCTCGACAACAATTTGAAACTGCGCGGGTATTTGGATAACCAAGAAGTCGGGTATTTAATGTGGTTTCTCATGAGAGAACGAAGCGTTTCGGTTACCGATCTGACCAGTGACATCGGCGGGGAGGGAGCGATAAGTGCAGAGATTAAGAGCTTGAAGAGCAGATATCGTCCGACATTTGAAGGCGACAATGTAGCGATGCATTTCAAGCTGAGTGGGGATGCTCATATAAATGAAAATAATTCTGGACTCGATCTGTATAATGCAGAGGTCATCCGGAGGATGGAATGGGAAATAGGTCAAGAGATTGTCAAGGATGAACAGGAGCTGATTCGCAAAATACAGAAGGAGCTCAGAACAGATGTTTTAAATGTTGGTGATTACTTATTCCGCAACCATCCCGAAGAGTGGCGTAAGCTGCAGCCACGCTGGGAAGAGCTGTTCCCTGATATGAAAATTACAGTGGAAGCGCACGTTACCATTAAGAGCTTTGGCGTTACCGGTGCTTCCCCACAGCTCAAGGAAGAGGAAGTGGAGCAGAAGGGAACAGGCAGCGAGAATGCTTCATAAAATAAACGAGAAATCGGCCCTTAGCGGGCCGATTTTAATTTATGCCGGATCAGGCTGATGATGAAGAGCAGGAGTGGAAGTCCAATATATAGAGGGATCCAGACATAAGGCGTAACGACCTGGAAGCTGATAATGCTGAGATGTTCTGTCACATTGTTGTCCAGTGTCATGCCAAGAATCATGATCAGTAGAACGGCTGGAAGCATAAGACGGCGCCCTTTCTTGAGACGCAGCAACATTTGAATGCCTGTCAGCGCAGCATACATTTTAATAACGAGTTTGAAATATGCTGTGCTGATCATGGTTACGACCGCAAAGGGATTCAGATTTGTAATAAAGCCCTGAATGTTGACCATGCCTGACAGGGAGTAAAATGGGTAGACGAGACGCTGAAACAATACATCGCCAAACACCGTAATCGAGAAGATATCCAGCAGCAGGATGAGCAGGAAGACAAATGCCGTTGAGATCAGAGTGGCCTTCCATACCTTGCTTTTCTTATCTACCATCACCCATATCATGGCAAGGGCAATGCTTTCTCCATAGGTTTGTGTAATTCCCTGAAGGATTGTCGTCTTAATGACAGGGTCCCATCCCTTCCATAAGAGCGGCTTCAGCATTTCCCAATTAACAATATCAGAGAACAGAAGGAAGATCAGCTCAAGGAAAAACAGCCCCAGCAGGATGGGAAGCAGAATCTGTCCGAGCCGGGATATGTTCTCTATGCCAAGTATGAGCCCATATAAAGCGAGTGCGCCGAACACAATAATAAGGACAAGCGGTGGAGTGTTGGGAAGAATGGTGGTCGGCACCAGATCCCTCAGATCACCAATAATACGGGCAGCATCCAGAAGAAATACACAAGGATACAGCATGGCGATCGGAAAGCCGATCCATTTGCCGAATTGGCGGGGGAACCATTCCACCAGTGTCAGCCCCGGGTTAAGCTGCATAATCCCCAGATACATGGCAACCAGCATGATTCCGATAATGAAAGACAATAGGGTAACCATCCAGGCATCTCTTCCCACGGTCGCTTCAAAGGCATAAATGATGGTCGTGCCAAACTGAAATAGAAATGTAATGGAGAACAGCTGGTATGCTGAGATTTTAGTATTCATGTAGTAGGCTCCAGATTCAAATATATATTTCTATTATGTACATTAGAAGTGGGCTGTAATCTTGTTCTATGAAAAAGAACCCCTCGCCAAAATGGCAAGGGGTTGCTAAACACTTGATTCGCTTATTTCATGCTACCACTTTAAAGAGCTTCCGAACACGAGACCATTGCTGATCAGTCTGCCTGGTGAAGTGACAGTATTACCATTCGCAACCATGCCCGAGGAAGCACCGCCATCCATATTCATCGCCTGATAAGCTCCCAGCTTCAGCATGATATTGCCCCACTGTTTGATCGTAGCCCCAGGGACGGTTGCCAGTACAATCGTTCCGTCCTTCTTGATGGCAATCCCGCTTCTCGCACCGCCATCCGTTAGAATTTTGGAGCTGCTGAACCCTTCGGCTGCCGGATTTACGGCAAGCTTGCCGTCTTTTACTAGTCTCGGACCTGCACCAATAGCCGTATGGACATTAGACCAGTTGATATCTTTATTATCCTCATTATAGTAGCTGATGCTGTAGTCTACATAGCTTCCTTTTTTGAATCGTGCAGCAAGCATGTCCTCCTCCTTGCCTGTAAATACAAGCACATATCCGTCGCTTGGAATGGCTGCATTTGTATTTGGCGCGACTTTGTTAACGATTCCTTTGCGAACCGTAATCGCTGTCCCGTAGGAGAAGCCTACATTTGCCCCACGTTTCGGTGTATACATAACGGCAGATGTTTTCCCTTTGGTCGGTGTGCGATTAACGAAGTAGACATACCAGCTCTGTGCTCTATCATCTGCAGCCTTGACGGTACCGCGTACGCGAACGCGAAGTGTATCCATAATCGCAGATCCATCCCACTTGAAACCGATGGTTGTGCCTGTATTGCCTATATGCTCAATAATCCCATCGCTGATGATCATGCCATAAGGATCGGGAATACCACCGTAAGCTTCAAAATAGGTTCCATTTATAGCAGCAGATGCGTTATATGCTCCGGCAATGGAAGACAGCGATTTGACCGCGCCTACTCTATGATTGGCAAGACCGGCAGTGACTGGTGTTCCTTTTGGCAAGGTGACGGTCTTCACGCTGAAGGTTCTGCCTGACACACTGACTTTTTTCGTCGCATAGACGGCCTTGGCTTTAGAAGCTCCTTTTGTGACGGTCACAGGCAGCTTGAGCTGACCTTTGTAGCCTGGAGTGACGACCTGGATTAGAATGTTCGTAGAACCCTGCTTTACAGGGATAACAACACCTTCCTGATTGACACGGGCGATGGCTTTGTTGCCTGAAGCATATACGACCTGCACTTTTTCCGACATTTTAAGCTTGTTTTGAATCGACTCACGCTTATCCAAGGATAAAGTAATGGATTTGGTTGGATAAGTTAGGGTCACAGCTGTTGTCTGACTGCTTGCTGCTTGTGCTATTCCCGAATAAGAGATGCCTGAGGAGACAGGGACTGCCAGAGCTAATGCAGCCGTAAGCAGAAGAGCAGCTGATTTTTTGGCATAGGTTTTGGTAAAACTTTTCATGATGCAGATATTTCCCCCTTATGTATGAAAAATAAGTATGCTACTAGGTTGTTATCGGTAGAGAACTCCAAAAAACTTACATATTCTTCAAAATGGTAGAAGAGTTGTGCATAGCTCCATCTGTATGCTATGATTTGGTTACCAATAGTAAGTAACAGAATATTAGGAGGTTTAACAGCATGAAAGTAGAAATTTGGTCGGACTTTATGTGTCCTTTTTGTTATATAGGTAAACGTCGATTTGAGGAAGCGCTTGAGTCTCTTCCGTTTCGTGAATCCGTAGAAGTGGTGTACCGCAGCTTCGAATTGAATCCGAATGAAGCAGTGGATACTAATCAGACAACGTATGAATCGCTCGCAAGCAAATATGGAACAACAGTTGAGCAAGCCAAAGCGATGACAGCGAATGTGGTAGAGCAGGCACAAAGTGTAGGGTTGAATTATAATTTTGATCGAATTAAACCGACGAATTCATTTGATGCCCATCGTCTGGCTCATTATGCAGCGAGCAAGGGCAAAGACAAGGAAATGGTGGAGCGGCTCCTAGCTGCTTATTTTGTAGAAGCACAGCATGTCGGCAGTAAGGAAGTGCTGGTGAAGCTGGCTGTAGAGCTCGGACTGGATGGCGAGGAAGTCAGAGCTGTGCTTGAAGGAGATCAATACAGTGAGGAAGTCCGCAGTGACGAGAGACAAGGGGCGCAGCTTGGCATTCAAGGGGTTCCATTCTTCGTTATTGACCGCAAGTATGGCATCTCCGGGGCACAGCCGCTCTCTGTGTTTAGTCAGGCACTCACTCAGGCTTGGTCCGAAGGCCAGCCGCTGCAGGTGATCGGGAATACCGAGGATGCTGCTGTATGCACCGATGATTCCTGTGTGATTCCTGGAGATGAGAACAAATAACAACATATCAATAATTCAGCGATTCGGGCTCTTTCTAGAGCTCGGATCGTTTTTTTATTAGGTAGATTAAAATGAAATCCGAAATTTACAGGCATAAATCCTGATAACGCTTACTATATATAATGGTGTAAGAGGTTATGCTACACTCCAGTAGCTGTCAGGAACACTTGTTACTCGGAGGAACCGCATCAATCCTCACCTTACAATCAAGGAGGTACTTGTAGTGGAGAACAATAAGGGCTCAATTCCGCTGGGTGTTATTTTATGCCGGGACTGCCACAATGAGCTTGGCGTACAGGAAACAAATCGTGTACAGGTTTTTTATTCAAACTGCGGATCAGTCCACTGTAAGGAGAAGCGATTGAATTCGGAATATGAGCAGTATCTTGACGGTGATAATCCATAACTCATCATTCTTAGTGATCTCACTATAAAATACGCGGGCAATAAAAAGAGCAGAGGGCGGCATTGAATGCGCACCCTCTGCTTTTTTATTACTAGATGGAAGAGGCTTCTTTTTTGCTGGCTCGTTTCTCTGAGAACATGATTTTAAGCAGCGGTGGTGTTACCAGGGTTGTTACAATCACCATGATAATGACCGAGGTGTAATACTCGGTAGCAAGCAGTCCCGAGCTGAGACCTGTTCCTGCGATGATGAGAGCAACTTCTCCCCTGGAGATCATGCCTGTTCCTACAGCAAAGGAAGAATGTCGGTTGAACCCGGTCAGACCAGCACCCAGCGCGCCGCCTAGCAGCTTGGTTATAATCGCAATCACACTGATGACGATAATAAATCCAATCTGAGATCCGACTCCTTCAAAGTTGACATTAAGCCCGATATTTACAAAAAACACAGGGACGAACAAGCTGTAGGCGATGGGCTCCAGTTTGTTCTCTACCGTATGCTTGTAGTCGGTTTGCGAGATGGCGATACCTGCAGCGAAGGCTCCAATAATCCCCGCAACGCCCATCCACTCAGCGAAATAGGAGAAGGCAAGTGCGATAATGACACCGGCAGAGATGACCGTTTCAGCCACCTTCAGCTTCGACAGCCATTTCATAAGAAGTGGAACAGCCCAGATGGATGCTGCAATAATAACGACAAAGAACAGAACCTTCTTGCCGATCAGTGTCCCGATGCTGACAGATTCTCCAGCTCCGAGTACACTCATCATGACAGCTAAGAGGACAACGACGAGAATATCGTCGACAACGGCAGCACCAAGAATCGTCGTGCCTTCCCTGGAATTAAGCTTGTTCATCTCCTTAAGCGTTTGTACAGAAATGCTGACGGAGGTTGCACAGAAGAGCAATCCGAAGAACAACGCATGATGCTGATCCATGCCGAAGGCGACAGCTGATCCATAGCCGCCAAAGAAGGGGATGATAACCCCGCCAACCGCAACGGCAAACGCCGCCTTCCAGTTTTTTCGCAGCTGATCCAGATCGGTTTCCAGACCTGCGATGAACATGAGGATGAGTACTCCAATCTCCGCAAATTCTTGTATGAATGAAGTCTGATGCACCCATCCAAGTACTGCGGGTCCGAGGATAACCCCGGCGATCAATTCCCCCAGTACAGATGGCTGTCCCAGCTTCACGGACAGATGCCCTGCCAGTTTGGTGAAGATAAGAATGAGTACAAGATGCAGAATAAACTCCATAGTGATCTCCTTTCTAAGTTCAATTGTAGAGTCTGCGAGCGAATCACAACGAAGTTATCATAAAGATATATTGTCCGGACAGCACGGGTTGTAATCCAATCCAGGACAAGAAAAAAGACATATCTGGCGTAAGGAGCCGTTGATATGCCTCAAAAAAGACAGAGAGATACCTGGTGTGCCAGACTCCCCCTATAAATAAAACTACGTATGTGATTGTGAGCAATAACTCAGCTTATTATACTGCTTGCAATCGAGATTGAAAAGACATGTTTTTTCGGAAGGACGATTATATAGTATAAATCTATGCTATGAAACAGAAGCTAGAACCCGTATAGAGTGATTGTTCGAAGTGTTGTCACTTAACACCTAGAGTATGGCAGTATATAATTATAAATAGCATTTACTCACAGAGGAGGATACGCGTAAGTATGGGCAAAAATCTCGGGGAAGGCGGATACGTCCCGACGAGCAAAAAGAATTTCGCGGGAATTATTTTAACCGTTTCCCTTATCGCAAATATTATTATTTTGGTACTATTCTTCGGTCCCGTCGGCTACAGTGGTGAAATCAGCTTTGATTATACGATTCTTCCAAGAATCAATGCGGTCCTGAACAGCTTTACTTTTATTTTTCTGGTCGCAGCCCTGATTGCCATCATGAAGAAGAATATTACAATTCACAAGGGCTTTATTCTTGCTGCATTTACTTCCACACTATTGTTTTTGATAACCTATTTAACGTTTCACTATATATCGCCTGAGTCTGCCAAGTTCGGGGGAGAAGGGATCATTCGCCCTATATACTTTACGATTCTGATCACCCACAGCTTCCTGGCGGCTGTAATCGTCCCTCTAGCCTTGTTCTCCCTGGTATGGGGCTGGACGATGCAGGTGGAGAAGCATAAGAAGATTGCACGCTGGACGATGCCGATCTGGCTCTATGTAAGTATTACTGGGGTTATCGTTTATCTGTTTATGGCACCTTACTATTAATAAAGAATATGAAGAGGCCGGAATTTCCTTCTGTCTGGAAGGAGATTCCGGTCCATTTTTTGTTTAATGTTAAGGACATGCTACAATAGAATCTCATTGATATTTCGTCATAGAGGAGGGAAATGCACCGTGAAGAAGAACAGACTCGGTTCATCAGATCTTTTTGTAAGTGAGATTGGACTAGGCTGCATGTCGCTCGGGACAGATGAGAATCAAGCGGTATCGCTTATTCATGAAGCACTCGATCGCGGCGTTAATTTTCTGGATACAGCGGATATTTATGATGATGGACGAAATGAAGAAATCGTAGGCAGTGCACTGAAAGGCCGCAGACAGGATATTATTCTGGCTACCAAGGCAGGGAACGTTCGTGTCCCCGGACAGTCCGGTTTAACCTGGGATCCAAGTAAACATCATATCCTGTCCGCGGTCAAAGAGAGCCTGCGAAGATTGAAGACGGATTATATAGATTTGTACCAGCTGCACGGAGGTACGATAGAAGATAACATGGAAGAGACGATTGAAGCGTTTGAACAACTGAAGCGGGAAGGTGTGATCCGTTATTACGGAATATCCTCAATTCGGCCTAATGTAATCAGGGAGTATGTTCAGCGTGCTCAGATTGTCAGTGTCATGAGCCAATACAGCCTGCTCGATCGCCGTGGTGAGGAGGAGGTGTATCCCCTGCTTGCTGAATATGGAATCAACGTAATTGCGAGAGGACCGGTTGCGAGTGGTGCGCTTGCCGATGGCAGAGATGACAAAGCAGCAAAGGGCTTTTTGAATTATTCAGGGGATCAGATTACTGATATTCGTCATCAGCTTCGTCCTCTAGTGAATGAGCAAAGAAGTATGTCCCAAACGGCTATTCGTTATGCACTTCATCATCCAGCGGTAGCGACTGTCATTCCTGGTGCAAGCTCGCGGACGCAGCTGCTTGAGAATATTGGTGCCGCAGAGGCCCCTCTGCTCACAGAGGAGGAATACGAACTGCTTCGAGAAATGACCAGTGCTAACCTATATACGCAGCACCGTTAAGGGTCAGCTGATATATTATATAACGAGAACCATAAGAGAGGAATTTGCAAAATGGAGAGAATACAAACAGAAGAACAATACAGAGAGCTTATTCAAGGAGATAAGCTGACCGTCATCAAATTTGATACGACATGGTGCCCGGATTGTAAAAATATGGACCGGTTTATTGGCGATGTCATCGACCAGCATCAAGATAAAGAGTTCTACGCTATAGATGCAGAGAAGCTTATGCCGGTGGCCGACGAGAACCAGGTCCGGGGTATTCCAAGCCTGCTCGTATTCAAGAACGGAGAGAAGATTGCTCATCTGCATAGTAAATGGGCAAAGACTCCTGCTCAGGTGTCGGAATATCTTGAAACACTAGAATCCAAGCAGTAAAATAGTCGATTTCGTACCCGATGAAGAGCCCTCCCTGCTGTGTGATCGAACAGCAGGGAGGGCTTTTTTTACAGAACGAAAACAAAGATGACCAGAGCAAGTCCGAAGCGATAATAGGCAAAGGTCGACAGCTTGAGTCTTTTTAATAAATGAAGAAAGGTTCTTATAGCGAGCATGCCCACAGCGAAAGAGGTAATCAGTCCGGCTGCAAAATAAGGGATATCGCTGACAGACAAGTAGGATGCGCTCTTCATGAGATCTAATAGAGTTGCAGCAAACATGATCGGTACGGAGACGAGAAAGGTGAACTCTGCAGCTGCTGTATGGCTGACTCTGGCTAACAGCCCGCCGGATATCGTTGAACCGGATCTCGAGAAACCGGGCCATAATGCGAGGATCTGAAATAATCCGATCGTGAATGCCTGCTTATAAGTAATATCGTCAATCGTAACCGCTGTGGGCTTCTTGTGCCATTTCTCAGCAGCGATCATCAGCAGGCCCCCGGCAACCAGGCTGTAAACGACCGTTTCGGGTCCGAACAAGTACGCTTTGATGACATCGCGCAGCAGCACGGCGGCAACTCCAGCAGGCACCATCGCGAGGAAAATATGGAGCAGGTTCAACCGCGGAACCGTGCGGTCTAACGGTTTGATTTTGAATAAACCAATAAAAGTATGCCAATATAATACGACAACGGCAAGCACTGCACCAAGCTGGACAACAACCTCGAAGGTTTTTACACTTTCCTCATCGGTAGATAAGCCAAGCAAGTGAGCAGTCAGGATCATATGTCCGGTTGAAGACACAGGTAAGAATTCAGTCAGGCCTTCAATAATCCCCATAATAATGGAAGATAAAATATCCACGGCATGTCCTCCTTAAGTCACTTGGGATGTGTGAATACGGGCTCAGAGCAGGAATTGATCTTTATATACTACTCGTCTCACCGGGAAGACAGAACCAGTAGTAATTGTTGTTTTATGTCGAAACTAGTCACTTTGCACGTCGTCATTTTGTGATATGATAGGTGAAGCAATCTCTCTTTTGTGTAAGCGCTTAGAATAGATATAGGGGTGAATCCTTTGCTGTCATGGCTTGTACGGCTTAACAATAATACGAAGCTGAAGCACAAGCTTCTGATGAGTTACGTTCTTGTCGTCATGATTCCTGTGCTGATTATCGGCATAGGGGTGACTTATTATTTTCGACAGCAGGCGATGGATCAGGCAATAGAGCAAGCTCGAAACAACGTAGACCGGATTAAGAATCAGGCCTCCACATTTCTCAGGGTGCCGACAGATATATCTAATCTCCTGCTGTTCAACAAGGAGCTGGAGACCGTTGTGAATACGGAATACTCGAGCATTCTTGAGCTGACGAAGACTTACCATGCCTTTGATCTGTTCAATGAGTATCTTCAGCAGTACCGAGAGCTGTCTGCGATTCGATTCTTCACTTATAATCCGACCCTCGTGAACAATCTGGAGTTTATCCCGGTGACGGATCAAATTGAGGATACCCAGTGGTTTAATCAAGCCGTTCATGCCAGAAGTATCGGCTGGTTCTATGTACCTTCGACTCCGGATAATCCGGCGGATGCCCTGGCGCTGGTCAGAAGGGTGCATTTTCCTGAATATCAAAGTCAGGGTGTGCTGATGGTACTGATTAATCGTTATGAGATCAACAACATATTAAGTCAGGAACCCTTTGACACGATGATTGTTGACAGTCAGGGATATATTGTTGCAGCCAAAGATATAAGCTTGGTCGGACAAACCTTCGACAGTTTGGATATCGAAGTGGATCTTAACAGTCAAAAGACGGGAATTATTGATACAGATGTCAAGAATGAGCCCTCCAAAATTATTGTTGATGAGCTGCTGCCGGCATCGAGCATGAATGGATTTCAAATTGTATCGGTCTTCTCCAACAAGAGCATTGTTAATGATGCGAATAAGATCAGCTTGATCGGCATGCTCTTTATCGGTTTGGTGCTGCTGGTAGCACTGGTATTTGTCTACGTTATTTCGTTCTTAACGACAAAGCGTATGCTTGGATTAAGCCGCCAGATCAACCGGGTCGCCCTCGGGAATTTGAAAGTCGTATCCAATATTGATGGGAACGATGAGATAGGTCAGCTGTCACGTCAATTTAATTCCATGGTGTCGAGCATTAATCAATTGATGACTCAAGTCGTGGAGACCAGCGAGCAGAACAACCGGCTCGAGATCGCCCAGAAGGAAATCAAGCTCAAAATGATGGCAAGCCAGATCAATCCGCATTTTCTCTTTAATGCGCTGGAGTCCATTCGGATGAAAGCCCATATTAAAGGTGAGGTCGAAATCGCGAATATCGTTCGGCTGCTTGGGAAGCTGATGCGCAAGAACTTGGAGATCGGCAGTGGACATACAACGGTCAAGGCCGAGATGGAGATTGTCCAATCTTATCTGCAGATTCAGAAATTCCGTTATGAAGATCGCCTGAATTTCGAATTGCGGCTGGACAAGTCTGCTGATAAAATATACATCCCTCCGCTGATCATCCAGCCTCTCGTTGAGAATGCGATTGTACACGGGCTTGAGAATCAGGAAGAGGGCGTTAAGGTTGAGGTCGAGATTCAGAATATGGACGAGAAGCTGCTTAAGATATGCGTAAAAGATAATGGCGTCGGCATAACCGAGGAACGGCTAGCGGAAGTGCTAGCTTCCATTGCCGGTCCGGATGAGGAAGAAAAGAGCCGGATTGGCCTAAGAAATGTTCATCAGCGATTGACATTGTCTTATGGCGAAGAGCACGGATTAAATATTCATAGTGAATATGGTGTAGGTACAGAAATTTATTTTACTGTTCCCAAAGGAGGCAGCCTGAATGTATAGCGTAATACTTGTAGATGACGAACCGATGATCAGAGAAGGACTGAAGACGATCATTGATTGGGAAGCACAGGGTTATGAAGTCATTGATACGGCTTCTAACGGACGAGAAGCTGTGGAGAAATATCATGAGCTACAGCCGGATCTGATGATACTTGATATTCGAATGCCTGGAATGACAGGTCTTGAAGTGATAGAACTGCTGTTTAAGGAAGGGAAAAAAGGACATTTTCTCATCTTAAGCGGTCATGCGGATTTTGATTATGCCAAGAAGGCAATCAGCTTTGGTGTAGATGGCTATTTGCTTAAGCCAGTCGACGAAGAAGAAATGATGGAAGAACTGGAACGAATCAAGAAAATGCTGGACAAAGAGGAGAAGATCAAGCAGCGGAGCTCAAACGAAGAGCTGTTTTACAGAGAGCATCTCATCGAGTCCATTATCTTTGACGGACAGGTCTGGGAGGATGAGCAGCTGAAGGAATGGGGGCTATATTCTCCAAGCTATCAAGTACTTCTCCTCGAGCTATATGACGATTCCACTTTATTCCTAACCGAAGTGAAACGGGAAGTGGCAGAGATGCTGAATGCTTCACAGCGCGGAGTCGTATTTAATGCAGGAAAATATGTCGGGATATTGCTCCGGGAGCCGGTGTTGTCCAAAGAGGATGCCCGTCGTTTATATGAAGGGATCGTAACGGTACTCAAACGCTACGCTGCCATGATATATATTGCTGCAGGCCGTCCTGTCGAGCGTTCCCGGGAGCTTGAACATTCTTACCGTGAGGCATTAATTACTATAGAGCGGCGATTCTTCGCAAAGGATAGAAGTATATTGCTCGCCTCCGATGTGCATGAGCCGGATGATAAAGCTGAACAAGCAGTTACGATGAATGAACATGAATTGGCTGATAAGCTGTATTATGCACTGGACATTAGAAGTAAGGACCTACTTACGCGGGTATTGTCTGAGATAGAAGAGATCGTAACTAGGAACCGTTTCAGCGAAGGGGACATCAAAAAAGTAACGGCACAAATAGCTGCTTTGGCTCTAAATAAGTTGTCCTTGAATCATGAAGAAGCCAAAAGCATCGCGACGGAGCATACAGCCATGCTGGCGGCGTTATATCGGCTGCCAACGTTATACGATCTATTAGAGACTTTGAATATTCAATTTGTAAAAGTCATTTCCCAGCTGGGCGGCAACAGCAAGGATACCGTAATTAAGCAAATGATCGATTTTATTAAACGGAATCCTGGCGATCACCTCAAGCTCGAAGTGCTTGCCGAAGTCTTCAATTACAATAGCAGCTATCTAGGCAAGCTGTTCAAGAATTACACGGGGGAATCATTTAACGTATTTGTCGACAAAGTTCGCATGGAGCGGGCGAAGGAGCTGCTGTCAGAGGGTCTTAAGGTCCATCAAGTGTCTGCTACCATTGGATATGCGAACGTAGATTATTTTCATAGCAAATTTAAAAAGTATGTTGGTGTATCACCGTCTACTTACCGGGAGCAATCCAGGGATCAAAGCTAGACGGCTCTTTTCATGAAAACAGAAAACGTTTTTGCACAAAATACGGTAGTTCAAACAGCTCATTTGAATACCCTCATTTTTAGACATTTTATATGACCATTCGACGACACATCTCTAATTTTTATATGAAATTATATTAAATCCATTGGGTATTTCTCTTCAAAATGTTGGAGTATCATTAAGTTATCAAACAGAGGAGGGGTCATTTCATGGAAACGCTAACACAGCCCACTTCCACGGATTCCAAGGAGACACCCGCTACGAAAGCGAAGCGGAAAGGGCCTAATAACTTTTGGAAAACCGTGAAAGACCAAAAGTATTTGCTGCTGATGTCTATGCCTTTCGTTGCATGGGTGTTCGTATTCAACTACCTGCCGCTATGGGGATGGACCATGGCATTTCAAGACTTTAAGCCAGCAAGAGGCTTTTTTGAACAGGATTGGGTAGGCTTCAAACATTTCGTCGAGTTGTTCACTGACGATCGATTCTACCTTGTACTCAGAAATACATTGGCCATGAGTTTGATGGGACTAGTTGTCGGTTTCGTATTCCCGATCTTCTTCGCTATCCTACTCAATGAGCTGCGCGGCAAATTTTTCAAGAGAACCGTGCAAACGGTATCATACTTGCCTCACTTTGTATCCTGGGTTGTTGTAGCCGGGATTGTAACGAAAATGCTGTCCACAGACGGCGGTATTATCAATGATATCTTGGTCGCACTAAATATTGTTGATGAGCCGATTCAGTTTATGGCGCAAGGTAACCTATTTTGGTACATTGTAACCGCTTCCGACTTGTGGAAGGAAATGGGATGGAACGCGATCATTTATCTGGCAGCGATTACAGGTATCGATCAGGAGCTGTATGAAGCTTCCCGGGTCGATGGTGCAAGCCGCTGGAGACAAATGTGGCATATCACATTGCCGGGTATCCGTTCTACAATTTCTGTATTGTTCATCATGCAGATCGGTCACTTGATCAGTATTGGATACGAGAAACAATTCTTGCTAGGAAACAGCTTGGTAACGGACTACTCGGAAGTACTCGATCTCTATGCTCTGAATTACGGTTTGCAGATGGGCAGGTACTCATACGGTACGGCAATAGGTATATTCAACTCTGTGGTCAGCGTAATCCTGTTGTTCACTGCAAACGGTCTCTTCAAGAAATTCACTAAAGAGAGCATCATGTAGAAAGGGGGAAGGAAGCGTGTCTAAAGCTAACAAAGCATTTAACGCCACAACTTCTGAGAAGATTTTTGACGTAGCCAACTATGTTGTTATGGGTCTGATTCTTATAGTGACGCTGTATCCGTTCTTAAACGTACTGGCGATCTCACTCAATGAATCATCTGATACGGTTCGCGGCGGAATCTACTTGTGGCCACGTGAATTTACATTGGAGAATTACAAGACGATATTCCAATATGATGGTCTGATCCAAGGTGCTCAGGTATCCCTGGCAAGAACAATTGTCGGAACCGTGCTTGGGCTCGTGAGCTCATCCATGGTAGCGTACACACTCGCTCGCCCTGACTTTAGAGCGAAAAAATTCGTGTCTACGTTCCTGGCACTTACAATGTATTTCTCTGGTGGTTTGATTCCAGGATACATTTTGATGAGAGACCTTAACCTGATCGGTACGTTCTGGATTTACATTTTCCCAGCTCTGATCAGTGCATTTAATGTATTCGTTATTCGTTCCTTTATTGATGGTCTTCCATATGCGCTTCAAGAATCGGCCAAGCTCGATGGAGCCAATGACTTCAAAATCTATTACAAAATTATTCTTCCGCTCTGTAAGCCGGTACTTGCAACGATCGCATTGTTCCTGGCTGTTGGACAGTGGAACTCCTGGTTCGATACTTACTTGTACAATGGTTCGAAGCCGGAGCTCACGACGCTTCAATACGAGCTGATGAAGGTCCTTCAAAGTACGCAGCAAGGCAGCGGGGCAACAGTTAACGCGAATGACATGGCGCAGCAGATGGCCAATATTTCGCCGGAATCCATCCGGATGGCGATCACTATTGTCGTAACTGTTCCGATCCTCGTGGTCTATCCGTTCCTTCAAAAGTACTTCGTTGGCGGTATGACACTGGGTGCTGTTAAAGCTTAATACCATTCAATGTGGATAGATTGAAGTAAAGAAAAGAACAATATGAACTCTATGATCATCGGGATCTTAGCATTCAGTTCGTAAGTGATACCATTCGTGAATCAATTTCATAATTACCTTGAGTCGCTATGAAATTGATTCCGTTTTATCAAAAATTAGAGAAAATAGAGATAGAGATAGAGACAAATAAAACTTGTTGGATTGGATCAAAAAGATATTGCGTAATTCATTGGGGAGGAACTTTGATATGCCTAGCAAAACAACGAAATTTGCAATTGTACCTTTACTTGGAATGTCTCTTCTGGCGGCAGGATGCGGCGGCGGAAGCAACGGCAGTGGTGAATATGAGGATACAAGTAATGATACTTCACCAATTACATTTGATTTCTTTAGTGCAGATGCTTCACCAAACTGGAATCAAATGCAAGATGCGGTGGGTAAGAAAATTACAGAAGCTACAGGGGTAACGCTGAATGGTGAGTTTGCTGTAACCGGTGGAGGACAAGACCGGGTTGCACTTATGGCAGCAAGCGGTGAGTATCCAGACATCATTTCTGCCAAGGGTGAAGTCAATAAGCTTGTTGATGCAGGTGCCTTGATCGACCTGACAGATCTTATTGAGGAATATGCGCCTAACATTAAGGCATTGTATGGAGAGTACTGGGATCGTTTGAAGTATAGCACTGAAGATGAGTCCATTTATGTACTCCCAACCTATGCAGGTGTAGGACAACAGTATTTCGATGCAACAGGTGGATTCAAGCTGCAGCACCGTGTACTTGAAGAGCTGGGATACCCTGAAATCCGTACAACAGAAGATTTCGAGAAAGCTTTGAAGGACTACATGAAGCTTCATCCGACAACAGATGGACAACCTACGATTCCATTGACATTGGATGCAGACGACTGGAGAATTCAAATTACAGTAACAAACCCGGCTTTCTGGGCAACAGGCGCTCATGACGACGGTGAATATTTCATCAATCCAGACACTTTTGAAGCGATGCTGCACGTTAAACGTCCTGAGGAAAAAGAATACTTCCGTTGGCTGAACAAGCTGTATAACGAAGGTTTGATTGATAAAGAAAGCTTTGTACAAAAATCAGATCAATACAAATCCAAAATTGCAAGTGGCCGTGTGCTTGGTCTGATTGACCAAGAGTGGGGTTATGCGGATGCAGAGAACTCTCTCAAAACACAAGGCAAATACGATCAAACATATGCGACTTTCCCTGTAACCATGTCTGAGGACATCTTGGATCATACGTTCCAGGATACAGGATTCCAATCTGGATGGGGAGTAGGTATTTCTACAACGAACCCAGATCCGGTACGTACAATTAAGTTCTTCGACTATTTGGCTTCTGAAGAAGGACAAATTCTGATTAACTGGGGTATCGAAGGCGAGCATTACAACGTAGATGAGAACGGCCAACGTGTTATTCCAGAAGAAGTGCTGAATGAGAAGAACAACAATGCTGGACCGTTCCAGAAAGAAACAGGTATCAACTTGTACACGAACATTGCACCACACTATGGTGACGGCGTGAAGGATTCTACAGATAACTACTATACAGCTAACTATCCAGAGCAAATCGTCGCTTCCTACTCTGAAGCAGACAAGAAAACGCTGGAGCAATACGGAGCTGAGACTTACAAGGATCTGTTCCCTAAAGAGGATGAGTTCCCTGTAAAACCATGGGGTGCTGCTTATAATATGGCCGTACCATCCGGATCGAGCTACAGCGTAGCGTTCCAGAAATCTCAGGATATTATTAGAAAACGTATCCCAGAAGCGATCTTGACTACACCAGACAAGTTTGATGCTGTGTACGAAACCATGCTGACTGAGCTGGACAAAGCTGGCGTAACTGAAATGGAAGCGGAGTATACTGAGCTGATTAAGCAAAGAGTAGAGCTGTGGAACGGAAGTAACGCAGCAACAGAATAATCTGCCTAAAAAGATGCACAGTTGTTAAGGATAAAGAGACTTTTATAGACTATAAAAGTCTCTTTATCCTATTTTTATGAAAAAATTACATTAAAGCCGATATTCTAATTTAATTTACATATAAAGTAATCGAATATTAATGAAATGAAGGAAGAATTAACCGAAAACGTTTAATAATCTGTGCAACCATAGATTCATGGCAGCATATCGGCATATTTGGGTAGGATGCGTGGTTGGATCGACTGAAGAATGACGTTAAAATTCAAGTTTTTGATATGGGTCAGCTGAACAAAATACATACAGATATCGTTCGAAAAAAGTTATTATTAATAGAAAAAAATAGATTGACTTATTGAGGGGAATTTTATACAATGAATATATTGAAAGCACTTACATTACCTAGTTTCGAAAACGTTCTCCTCAACTTAGATTAAACTCAATTATTAAACTTTTTTCCTCACTAGCTACACAATTATTAGCTTCTCAATCCTTTTTCGGTTTTACTTAAGCGCTTTATTTGTAATATTTAATAATTCATGTTATTTCGTTCTTTTTCATTATCGGTATATACAGGGCAACCTGTTATGCATATAAAAGATTTTTTTAAGGGGGATTACAGCAAATGAAGCACAAAGCGCCAAAGACAATCGCTATGTTGCTGCTTGCAAGCACAATGTTGTTTACTGCTGCCTGCGGAAATACAAATGAGGGTTCAGGCACAGGAACAGAAGCTACTTCGGACTCTACTGAGCCAATTACATTAACTTTCTTCGGTGCGGATGCAAGTCCGAACTGGAACAAGATGCAAGATGCTGTTGGTCAGAAAATTATTGAAGAAACAGGCGTTACAATTAATGCGGAATATGATATTTCCAGCGGCGGCGGTAACGACAAGATCGCTCTTATGGCAGCGAGTGGAGATTATCCTGACCTGATTTTCCCTAAAGGTAACTTGTCTAAGCTGGTTGACGCAGGTGCAATGATTGACATGACCGATTTGATTGAGGAACATGCACCTAACTTGAAGAAGCTATATGAAGGTCAAATGGACCGACTGAAATACAGCAACGAAGACCCTGCTATTTACGCAATCCCAACGAATGCAGGTGTAGGTCAAACTTACTTTGATGCAGGCGGCGGCTTCAACCTTCAGCACAAAGTCGTTAAAGAGCTTGGATACCCAGAGATTAAGACACTCGAAGATTTCGAAAACGCGCTGCGCGAGTACTACGCGAAGCATCCAACAACCGAAGATGGACAGCCAACCATTCCACTTACACTTAGTGCAGACGGCTGGAGAATCATGATTACGGTTACAAACCCGGCATTTGCCGCAACAGGTGCTCCTGACGATGGCGAATACTACATCAACCCAGAAACTTATGAAGCCATGCTTCATTACAAACGCCCAGAAGAGAAAGAATATTTCCGCTGGTTGAATAAAATGTACAATGAAGGTCTTCTAGATAAAGACAGCTTCATTCAAAAAGATGACCAATACAAAGCAAAAATTGCGAGTGGTCGAGTACTTGGTCTGATTGATCAAGGATGGGCATATGGCGATGCGGAGAACGCACTGAAATCTGCAGGTAAGTTCGAAGAGACATACGGTCATTATCCTGTAAGTCTTGATGAGACTTACAAGCGTGCTGACTTCCAGGATATCGGTCTGGATGCTTATGGTATTGGTATTACAGTAAGTAACGAAGATCCTGTACGCACAATCAAGTTCCTTGACTGGCTTGCTTCTGATGAAGCTCAAGTTCTTAATAACTGGGGAGTTGAAGGCGAGCATTATGTTGTAGAAGACGGTGTTCGTAAGATCCCTGCTGAAGTACAAGATCGTAAGAGCAATGACAATGCAAACTTTACAAAAGAAACAGGAATTGGCCTTTACACTGCATTCAGTGCACACTATGGTGACGGTGTGAAGGATCCATCCGGCAACTACTACACAACAAACTTCCCTGAGGAGATTGTTAAGAACTACAACGAAGCTGAGAAGGAAACACTGGCTGGATATGGCGTAGACACTTGGAAGGATCTGTTCCCATCCGAAGAGGACTTCCCAGTTAAAGAGTGGGGCGCAGCTTATAATATGCCAGTACCATCTGGAACGGATTACGAAGTAACCTTCCAGAAGACACAAGACATTATCCAGAAACGTATTCCTGAAGCGATTGTATCTACTCCGGATAAATTCGACCAAATCTACGACACCATGCTGCAAGAGCTTGATAAAGCAGGAGCTGTAGAGATGGAACAACAGTATACAGAGTGGGTTAAGGCTCGTGTTGAATTGTGGACTGGGCAAGACCTGTAATTATAATTAAAAAATAATGTAGTACCTCGCGAAGAGGAGATTAGCTCATAATCTCCTCTTCTTTTTTTACTGTAATCAAGAGTTCTATCATTGACCTTAGGGTGAATATGAACTATAATTTTTATGAATATGTGTAAGCACTTTCATTCAAGGGGTTAATTGAATTCTAATCAGTTAACTTTCATTTTTTGTTTTAATCGAAAACGTTTTAGTAATCTGAATTATTGGGGGAGCTCTAAATGACAATTTTTCAATTTCCTAAAGATTTCAAATGGGGTACGGCTACAGCTGCGTATCAGATCGAGGGAGCGGCTGCAGAAGACGGCAGAGGGCCGTCCATCTGGGATACCTTCGCTAAAACACCAGGTAAAGTATTTAATGGAGATAACGGCGATATCGCGTGCGACAGCTATCATCGTTATGAAGAAGATATTGAACTAATGAAGCAGCTTGGTATTCAGAGCTACCGGTTCTCGGTATCTTGGTCTCGTATTCTTCCAGATGGGGATGGGGAGATCAACCAAGCCGGTCTTGATTATTATCACCGCTTCGTAGACAAATTGCTTGAGAATGGCATTGAACCGTTCTGTACCTTGTATCACTGGGACTTGCCTCAAACCCTTCAAGATGCTGGGGGCTGGGAGAGCAGCAGAACGGTGGATGCTTTTGTGAAGTTCTCAGAGATCATATACCGTGAGTTTAATGGTAAGATCAAGAGCTGGCTTACATTTAATGAGCCATGGTGCATCGCCTTTCTGTCCAATCTGTTGGGTGCACATGCACCAGGCAATCGAGATCTGCAGACCGCGCTGAATGTGGGTCATGGTCTTCTGCTGGCACATGGCAAATCCGTTAAGAAGTTCCGTGAGCTGGGTATAGATGGCAAGATCGGTATCGCTCCAAATATGGAGTGGGCCGTTCCTTACAGCAAGTCTGATGCGGATAAAGCAGCAAGCGAACGCCATATTGCATGGTTTGCGGATTGGTTCCTTGATCCGGTCTTCAAGGGGGAATATCCTCCATTTATGGTTGACTGGTTTGAACAAGCAGGTGCTAAGGTAGACGTTAAACCAGGAGACATGGAGATGATATCTCAGCCGATTGATCACCTTGGAATCAACTACTATACAATGAGTGTTGATCGTTACAATCCGGATGCCGGTGTACTCGGATTTGAACAGGTCGATATGGGACTCGTCCAAACCGATATCGGCTGGCCGGTTGAATCCCGTGGGTTGTATGAAGCACTGCATCATTTGCAGAAGTACGGAAACATCGATATTTACATTACCGAAAATGGCGCATGCATCAATGACGAAGTGGAGAACGGACAGGTAAAAGACTTCCGCCGTATTTCATATTTGCAGCAGCATATCGCACAAATCCACCGCGCTATAACCGATGGCATACAAGTTAAAGGGTACATGGCTTGGTCCATGATGGATAATTTCGAGTGGGCAGAGGGTTATCGCATGAGATTCGGACTTGTTCATGTGGATTATCGCTCACTGGTAAGAACGCCTAAAGAGAGCTTCTACTGGTATCAGAATGTGATCAGAAACAACTGGCTCGAAACGAGACCTGTATAATAAAATAGTGCTGATATAAAGTTGATTTTTCAGGTTAAACCGCCGCAGTTTTTAACTGTGGCGGTTTTTCTTTTTTCACGGTTTACGAGTCATCCAACATTACATAAGTAGATATGCAAATGAAGGTTAATTTTACTTGAGATAGGATGTACCTGCCAGCAAAACGGTCAGAAAATAAGTCAGAAATGTGAAGTGTCAATGAATAAATTCCAGTTATGGATTGTAAAAATAAGGTTAATGACCTTTAATTTCAAAAATAATGAAAAATTTTTGACTAAATTTTGAACAAATAGTGAACAATTCTTGTTGAAGTGTGATATATTAAATGTAGTAAGCACTTACAAAATTTAGAAGGAGTTGACTTACGATGATTGTGAACAAACCAGCACGTGTCAGCGCTGCCCGAGAGAAGGATGATCGAGCTGTACGCATGGTGTTCATGATGACAGTGATGGCCTGGGTAGCCTTAATTACGGGCGTAGTCATCTGTTTGTTTAATCTGCATGCACTGACGAACAGCAACATGGGAATTATGGTAGGCATAGGCTTTTTGGTGGGTAGTGTCTACATTTACTTTATAGGAAAAGCAATGGGTCTTCTCGATCTCCATAGAAAAGATCAAGAGACCGAAGATCAATAAAGTGAGACATACGAGGGAGAGGGAAATGACTGTTTCAAACAGCTGTATATTTGGTAAAGAGCCTTAGCCGACAAACCCAAATGGTTTGAGTGGCAAAGGCTCTTTTTGTTGCGGAATGCAAGGAAATAGATCATTTGTGAGAAAAAATTCACAAAATTTGTGATCAAATTCGACAAATTTGTTAACACCCGTTTTATTGTCATGAATTTCTGATATCTTTAGGGGGAAGATAATAGCATCGTTTGTAATTGCGCATTAAAGGAGAGGGGATCAAGATGGATAAAAAACCTAGATCGCTTTCCAAAATCATTCTTGCAGTAGTGATTACGCTCGTTACCTTGGGCGTTATGATATGGTCACTGTTTGCAGATGAGAACGGAAAATACGTTGTACTCGATCCAAGTGGACCGATCGGCGAGGCACAAAGGGATTTGATCATAATATCAACCATTTTGTGTGCGATCATCATTGTACCTACATTAATACTCGTCGGTGTTATTGTATGGAAATACCGTGACACACCTGGAAACAAAGCGAAATATTCACCGAACTGGGCGCACAGCACAGTTGCCGAGGCGATATGGTGGGGACTTCCTATTCTAATCATTATCGTACTTGGTGCAGTCACTGTGCGCTATACGTATGCAACAGAGCCTTCGAAACCGCTCGTGTCTGATAAGGAGCCGATTACGATTCAAGTAACCTCCCTGGACTGGAAATGGTTGTTTATGTACCCGGATTCGAATGTAGCGACTGTAAATACACTGACGATTCCTGAAGATACACCAATTCGTTTCGAGCTGACTTCGGATGCACCGATGAACTCGTTCTGGATTCCGGAACTTGGCGGACAAATGTACACGATGTCGGGTATGGCTATGGTGCTTCATCTTCAAGCCGATGACCAGGGAACCTTCATGGGTTCAGGGGCTAACTTCTCTGGAGAGCATTACACAGATATGAAATTTGATGTAAATGCGGTTTCCGAGGAAGACTACAACAACTGGATTAATGAAGTGAAGCTGAACTCTCAGCCGCTTACGGCTGAAGGCTATGATCAGCTCTCTGATCCAAGTGTTGAGGAAGTTCAATATTTCTCAGCATTCCCTGAAGGACTGTTTAACGATATCGTTACTAAATACGTAGTGGATAAAAAAGAATCTGCTGAAACAACGCACGAATAAACATTAGCTCGAAAGGAGGCCCTTCATTCATGTTAAGTGATTTGTGGGAGTTCCTGACGACAGAGTTTTTGGTAACAGGCGATCCCCTTATTTTAGGGGCACAGGTATCTATCGGCCTAGCATCACTTGCGATCGTCGTCGGACTCACTTATTTTAAAAAATGGGGCTGGCTCTGGAAAAACTGGTTGACGACCGTTGACCACAAAAAAATCGGTATCATGTACATCTTGGCCGCGATTCTAATGATGTTCCGCGGTGGCGTGGACGCGCTTATGATGAGATTCCAGCTGGCTTTACCAGGTATGGAATTCTTACATGCGGATCACTATAACCAAGTCTTTACTACGCACGGAACGATCATGATTTTGTTTATGGCAATGCCATTTATGTTCGGTCTGTTTAATGTGGTTGTACCTCTTCAGATCGGGGCGCGAGATGTCGCCTTCCCTTATCTGAATGCTGTCAGCTTCTGGCTGTTCTTCCTAGGTGCAATGCTGTTTAACCTTTCATTCGTAATCGGGGGTTCACCTGCAGCCGGATGGCTCAGTTATCCACCTTTATCAGGGCTTGAATTTAGCCCGGGGGTAGGACAGAACTTCTATATATGGGGGATACAGATATCCGGTATCGGTTCCCTCGCCACAGGGATTAACTTCCTTGTAACGATTATCAAGATGCGTGCTCCAGGTATGACTTGGATGAAAATGCCGATGTTTACCTGGTCCGTATTTGCTACCAACATTATTATTTTGTTTGCATTCCCGATCCTGACGGTTACTTTGTTCTTGCTCTTCATGGATCGTTTCGCAGGAACGCATTTCTTCACGCTGGATCTCGGGGGTAACCCGATGATGTATATCAACCTCATCTGGATGTGGGGTCACCCAGAGGTTTATATCGTTGTCTTGCCAGCTTTCGGTATCTTCTCCGAAATCGTGGCGACTTTCTCTAGAAAGAGATTGTTTGGATATAAATCGATGGTATTTGCAATGCTGATCATCAGCGTACTGTCCTTCTTCACTTGGGTCCATCACTTCTTCACGATGGGATCAGGCGCCGATGTCAATGCATTCTTCGCGATAACGACGATGTTGATTTCGATACCTACGGGTGTCAAGGTCTTCAACTGGCTGTTTACCATGTATCGCGGACGAATTCGTTTTACGCTTCCAATGATGTGGACCATTGCATTCCTGCCGTGCTTTATTATCGGGGGGATGACAGGTGTTATGCTGTCCGTTGCGCCGGCTGACTTCCAGTTTCATAACAGTTACTTCTTGATCGCTCACTTCCACCAGGTTCTGATCGGTGGTGTCGTATTCGGTTACTTTGCTGGTATGTACTACTGGTGGCCGAAGCTGTTCGGATTCAACTTGCCGAACCGCTGGGGACATTGGGCATTCTGGACATGGAACATTGGTTTCTATATCACATTTATGCCGCAATATGCACTTGGACTAATGGGTATGACTCGCCGTCTGTACACGTACGGATGGGATACAGGCTGGGCAACGCTGAACGTGGTATCTTCAGTCGGGGCATTCCTAATGGGTGCCGGCTTCCTGTTCCAGCTCTTGCAAATTGCAGATGGTATTCGAAAATACAAAGAAAACAAGGTCGGAGCGGATCCATGGGATGCTCGTACACTCGAATGGTCTATTCCTTCTCCGGTACCTGAATATAACTTTGCTTTCGTTCCAAAAGTCGATTCTGTCGATCAATTTTGGGAGGATAAACAACGTAAAGCTACGGGCGCTCATCAAACGCAAACAGCTGAGCCATCATATGAGCCAATTCATATGCCGAAAAACACAGGTGTTCCATTCGTGATGTCTGTCTTCTTCTTTATCGCAGGCTTTGGGTTTGTATGGGATTGGTGGTGGATGTATATCCCTGGACTGCTTGGCGTGGTTGCAACTCTGTTTGCACGCTCGTTCCAGTACGACACGGATTACTACATCCCGGCTGAAGAAGTTAGACGTACCGAAGCAGCCTTGAGGGGGTCGGTATAATGGCACACACAGCAGTAAATAATCATCATGATGATCACGGTCACGACCATGGTCATCATGATCCACAGGAACTAAAGACTTTAGGATTCTGGCTATTTCTAATCTCTGACTTGATTCTGTTTTCTGTATTCTTTGCAACCTATATCGTGTTGAAGGATAATACGGCAGGCGGACCAGAAGGGCCGGATCTGTTTAACATGACGATCATTATTATCAACACATTCGTCCTGTTGACGAGCAGCTTCACGAGCGGACTTGCTATTCTTGCAATGAACCGCGGAGATAAGAAGGGACTCACGATCTGGCTGATTGTTACAGCTGTACTGGGTCTGACATTCTTGGGTCTTGAAATTTACGAGTTCACTGAAATGGTTCACCACGGAGCTCTGATTACTACGAGTGCCTTCACCGGTGCCTTCTATACTTTGGTTGGTACTCACGGCGCTCACGTAACGTTTGGTCTGTTCTGGATGTTCGGTCTGCTTCTCCAATTGAAGAAGCGCGGAATTACTCCTGAGATTCGTGGTAAAGTAATGAACTTAAGCTTATTCTGGCACTTTTTGGACGTCGTTTGGATCTTCCTCCTTACGATCGTCTATCTGATGGGGGTGATGTAAGATGGCGGAACAGCATAATCATGCACATGAATCTCATGAGGAGCATGGATCACTTAAATCTTACACCATTGGATATGTCATCTCGATTATCCTGACCATCATTCCGCTTGTTGTCGTTCTGAATGACATGTTCAGTAGAACCGTAAACATGGTTATCATTTTGATCATGGCGGTACTGCAGTTTGGGGTACAGCTCCTATTCTTCATGCACATTCGTGATGGAGAAGCAGGTAAGCCGAAGTGGAACGTTATGGGTCTGATTCTGGGTATCCTGCTCGTGCTTACAATCGTTGTAGGCTCGATCTGGATCATGATGAACAACCAAGTGGCTCACTGATCCTGATAAGAAAACGTGTCTTAGCAAGCTAATCTATAATGAATGAGCACCTTGCCTTTCTAACCATCGAGCAAGGTGCTCTTTTTTGGTCATGCACATGAATAGATCTGGCCTGCCTTTGCAAACCTAATTAGTATTGGTATGATTAGATATGGAGCAACAGAATAAAACAAATAGTGAGGACGATAAAAATGAATCAAACAGCGATTTCTCCTTTGGTTGATCATACACTGCTTAAGGCGGATGCCCGCAAAGAGGATGTTATCAAACTGGCAGAGGAAGCGAAGACTTACGGGTTTGCATCCGTATGTGTCAATCCTGCATTTGTAGCGACTGCTTATGAAGTGCTGAAAGACACACCTGAGGTTAAAGTGTGCACGGTTATCGGTTTTCCTCTAGGCGCAACAACTTCTGCGGTAAAAGCTTACGAAACAACAGATGCTATTAACAATGGAGCTACCGAAGTGGACATGGTGATTAACATCAGTGCGCTTAAAGATGGCAATGATGATTACGTTCGCGAGGACATCGCGGCGGTCGTCAACGCAGCTAAAGGCAAAGCACTGACCAAAGTCATTATTGAGACCTGCCTCTTAACGGATGAAGAGAAGGTACGTGCGTGTGAGCTGGCTGTACAAGCTGGTGCTGACTATGTGAAGACTTCCACGGGCTTCTCTACAGGTGGAGCGACGAAGGAAGATATCGCTCTCATGCGCAAGACGGTGGGGCCTGACGTAGGCGTCAAAGCCTCTGGAGGGGTGCGCAGCAGCGAGGATGCATTAACGATGATTCAAGCGGGAGCTACCCGTATTGGAACTAGCGGCGGCGTTGCGATTGCAAAAGGCGAGCGTTCTGACAGCAGCTACTAATTAATTCAAAATTAGAATGGTAAGCGATCCTAAGTGGGGTCGCTTTTTTTATGTAGTTTTATTTTTTCATTGATAAAGGGTACACAAATCGACTTAAATAAACTAAAATAAACCTATATGAACTTTCTTCCAAATAAACTATGCATACGAAAGGATTGATATCAGATGCAAAACCGTTACGCTGCTCATCCCAATGAAGTGAAGAACTATGATACCAGCCGTCTACGTGAGGAATTTTTGATTGATCACTTATTTGCTAAAGATGAACTTGTTACCGTATATTCTCATGTGGATCGCTATATCGTAGGATCTGCGGTTCCAGAGTCCCAAGATATCAAGCTGGAAGTGAATTTGAAGGATATTGGGACGGACTTTTTCCTGGCTCGTCGTGAAATCGGTATCATTAACATCGGTGGTCATGGAACGGTATCTGCCGATGGGGTACGGTATGAGATTGGAAGTAAGGAATGTCTGTATATCGGCCTAGGTGTGAAGGAAGTGATCTTCCATTCAGGCTCAGGAGAAGCGCCGCAGTTTTATTTTGTATCCACCCCTGCCCATCATGCTTACCCGACGACGAAGGCAACACAGCAGGAAGCTACACCGGCTCACTTAGGCAGTATTCAAACCTCGAATGAAAGAACCATTTATAAATACATTCATGAAGGCGGAATCAAGAGCTGTCAGCTGGTTATGGGGATCACAGAGCTTGATCCGGGCAACATGTGGAATACGATGCCTGCGCATACGCACAATCGCCGTTCTGAAGTGTACTTGTACTTTAATCTTCCGGAGGATGGCGTTGTATTCCATATGATGGGTGAGCCTGAAGAAACGAGACATCTGGTTGTCCGTCAGGGTCAGGCTGTAATTTCGCCGAGCTGGTCGATTCATAGCGGTGTAGGAACGAGCAATTACACGTTCTGCTGGGCTATGGCAGGAGAGAATCAAACCTTTGATGATATGGACGGCGTGAAGATGACGGAGCTGAAATAACAGAGAAAGTTGAATGAAATATGAACTCAATGAAACGACATGAAAAAATAATGGAGCTGCTCATTGCCAAGCAGGAAGTGACAGTGAATGAGTTAAGTGAGCTCCTTGAAGTGACTGGAAAGACCATCAGGGAGGATCTGGACAAGCTGGAGAGCATGGGTCTCCTCGTGCGGGTGCATGGGGGAGCCATGCTGGCCCAGAATGATCAATATGGCATTCTGACCAGTATGGGTGCGCTGGAGAAGCACAATCCCGAGAAGATCGAAATTGCAGAGCGGGCCATGACTTACATTGAGCCGTATGATGTCATTGCCTTGGATGGAGGAAGCACGACACTTGAGATGGCACGACTGCTGGAGAATATTCCGCTGACGGTTATCACCAATGATCTGTTCATCATTTCCGAGCTGACCCGTAAGGATCAGATTCGGCTGGTGGTGCCAGGCGGGTCCAGGGTCAGAAATATGCTGGTTAGTGATGAGACGGAGCAGTTTATATCCAGCTTGAACATCCACAAGGCGTTTATTTCGACGACGGCTCTGCATCCTGAATTCGGTTTTTCTATATACACGGGTGATCTTGTTCCTCTCAAAAAGGCACTGATCCAAACGGCCCAGCATGTCTATGCTGTAGTGGATCATTACAAATTCGGTCGATTTGCGCTGCGTACTTTTGCAGCCTGCCAAGAGGTCGATGTGATTATCAGTGACAAAGCGCTTACGGATGAAATGAAGACTCCATATGAAAGCATGGGAGTAAAGATTGATAATTAGCGGGAGGCATAGAGGAGTATGAACAGTTTTGATCTCAGTGGTAAAGTAGCGCTGGTTACCGGTACCTCCGGTGGGTTAGGTCAAGGCATGGCCATCGGTCTTGCAGAAGCAGGTGCCGATATCATTGCCGTTTCTCATTCCATGCCAACAGAAACGGTGCAGGCGATTGAGCAGCTGGGCCGTAAGGCAGTGGGAATTCAGGCTGATCTGAGCAAAGAAGAAGAGCTTCCATCGATCTTCGAACAGGCACTTCAGTTTCGGGGAAGAATCGATGTCCTTGTCAATAATGCGGGCATTATCCGCCGTACGCCGGCAGCGGATCACGGAGCTTCGGACTGGCATGATGTCATCGACCTTAACCTGAACACTGTATTTTTCTTAAGCCAGCTGGCTGGAAGACATATGATTGAGCGCGGCAGCGGCAAGATTATCAGCATTGCTTCCATGCTGTCTTACCAAGGCGGTATTAATGTACCTGGGTATACAGCGAGCAAGCATGCGGTAGCAGGCTTAACCAAAGCCCTGGCGAACGAGTGGGCAGGCAAAGGAATACAGGTCAATGCGATCGCTCCAGGATACATGGTGACGAGCAACACTCAGCAGATCAGGGACGATGAGAACCGCTACAAGGATATTACAGCTCGGATTCCAGCTGGACGCTGGGGAACGCCGGAGGATCTAAAGGGTCCAGTGGTATTTTTGGCTTCCTCCGCTTCAGATTATTTGAATGGACACGTTCTGAATGTAGACGGAGGCTGGCTCGCTCGTTAATGCTCACTTAAGAAGGAGGTTACGAGAACATGAAACTGGGAGTTTTGGCACATACGTTTGGTAAACAGCCCACTTCAAGTCTGGCAGCTCGCATTGCAGGCAGCGGGTTTACATCGATTCAGCTCGCACTGGCCAAGGCACTGTCGGATATCGATTCTTCAAATGGTAAACTGAGCCCGGGTCTGGCCAATTGGGTAGGGGAGCAATTCCACAAGGAAGGCATACGGATAGCGGTGCTGGGCTGTTATATTAACCCGGTCCATCCGGATGCTGCGGTAAGAAAGTCTGAGCTGGCACGCTTCAAAGAGCATTTGCGTTATGCTCGTGATTTTGGCTGCAGTATCGTAGCCACAGAAACAGGAAGTGTAACCACGTACAAAGAGACTCATCCGACCTCCTACGAGGAGCAGGGATTTCAGGTGCTGCGTGAATCGGTGCTTGAGCTCGCTGAGGAAGCGGATAAATGGGGGGTTCACGTGGCCATCGAGCCTGTGTCTGTCCATACCTTACATACGAGAGAGCATATGCAGCGTTTGTTCGAGGAGGTTCCGTCATCAAGCGTCGGGCTGCTGTTTGACCCATGCAATCTCATCAAGGTAGAGCATGTCGTGGACCAGACGGAATTTTTGCGAGATGTGTTTGATCAGCTGTACGAGCGAATGATTGCCATCCATGCGAAGGATGTTGCTTTTGATGTGAGCGGCAAGAAGTACAATCCTGTACCCGGCGAAGGAATACTGGATTATCCTTTATTTTTTGAGCTTCTCAAAGTCTATAAGCCTCATATCGATATCTCTCTGGAAGGTGTAACCGCGGAGCAGGCAGATGATGCAGCAGCCTATCTACGTCGCTTATGGCATGCGGACAACTAGTTCATTAGCGGATAACAAAGTATTTCCCAATTCATAAAATCTCTTCTCATGTAACAAAATGAGAGGAGATTTTTTTGTGCGTTCCAAACTTTTTCTTGCACCATCTCGTTACAGCATCGAAACCGCGCGGAAATACCATAACGAATGGGGTACAACGAAACATATGATCACGACTCAGAATTTAACCAAATCATATAAAGGACATCTTGCTTTGGATGATGTGACCTTGACCTTCAACGAGGGCATGGTAGGCCTGCTAGGACCCAACGGTGCGGGCAAAACGACTTTTCTAAGAGTTATGGCTACATTACAGAAACCGACATCAGGAAGTGCAAGCATCTTCGGGGTACCGCTGTCACAGCCAGAGGAGGTACGCAGACAGATTGGATATCTTCCGCAGCATTTCAGTGTGTATCCACAGCTTACTGGCAGAGAGTTTCTTGATTATGTAGGTGTGATGAAAGGGATCCACGCTTCAAAGACCCGTCAGGAGGAGATTGAGTGCATACTTGATCAGGTGAATCTTACCGACAAGGCAGACAAGAAGGTACGGACCTATTCAGGCGGAATGAGGCAACGCCTTGGGATTGCGCAGGCACTGTTGGGTTCTCCTAAGATGCTGATCGTTGATGAACCAACCGCTGGTTTAGATCCAGAGGAAAGAGTTCGATTTCGCAATATACTCACCCGGTTCAGCGTTGGGAGAATCGTACTCTTGTCAACGCATATCGTTGCAGATATTGAGAGTAATTGCAGGCAGATCGCCGTACTGTCCAAAGGGCAGCTGGTTTTATCCGGCGAATTATCCGATCTGGCTGATGTTGGTGACGACAAGGTGTGGCAGGCGGTGCTGAACGATGAGGAATTGCGTCACATCGACCCCATGATGATCGTATCGACCCAAAGATTAGAAGAGGGAGTCTCCTGCCGCATCATTAGTGATGATGCTCCGCATCCAGCCGCAATGGCGGTTAAGCCGACACTAGAAGATGGCTACCTTGCTCTGCTTGGGAGAGAACGTCATGCATAAGTGGGCGAAGCAATATGAGATGGAATGCCGTTTATTGTCCCGAAGGGCCATGCTCATGTCTCTGCCAATGGTGTATGCTGCATTTTTTTGGCTGGTGATGTATTTCAACTTTAAAAATCCAATGCAAAATCTGTATTACAGCATAGATCGTATTCAATCGGTCGGGCATACGATGACGCTTGGTGTGGCGATCTTCCTAGGTATAACGCTTGCACGCCGGGATCTGGCAAAATCTGCATATGATTGGGTGAAGAGCTATCCGATATCATCTGGTGTCCAGCTCACAGCGAAGTATGCTGCCATTCTCAGCTACTTGACGATATTCACGATCCTTATTGCCGCAAGTATGCTCATCGCAGGGCAGATCAGTGGTCTGGAGGTGACGATCGTTTGGCCGCGCGTGCAGTATTTCGCTATACAGTACGAAGTGTCCTATGCCGTCACGGCCGCTCTCGGGATGCTGCTTGGTGTCATCATCAGTAACCGGGCTGTGTACTTGATCGGATTCTGTGCCTGGATATTCGGTACCTTTTTCATGGAGATCTTTGTACTGGAGCGCTATGGCTGGCATCTGCTGAAGACATTTCATCTGAGCCAACTGTTCATCGAAAGCGGGAAATGGTATCAGACCTGGAGTGTAGCATTGTTTGCCGATGAGAGGAATGCTTCGAGAGTGTTTGTTCTTATGTTCGCCATGCTCTTACTTGCGGTTTCCATTCTTGTTCTGAATTATAAGCGTCCGGTGCGAAGGACGTCCCATTCCTGGATTGCTGCTGTGTGCATACTTGCGGTGTGCGCTGGGACGTTCATTCCCTACTCGTCCATATGGGCGGAGAAGAATGACCAGATTCAGGCCATACTGCACGATCCTAATGTAAAAATGGAAGGTGAGTCAGGTGGTGAGCATCAGAATATCTTTGCCATTTCCTCATATGACCTCTCCATCACTCAGAAGGAACAGGACATCCTTGAAGGCTTCGCAGTGATGCGGCTGGAAGCAAAGGCAGTGGATAGAGAGGCTGATGCGCTGAAGTTTACACTGAATCGTGCTTTTGCGATCAAAGAGCTTCATATCAATGATGAGCCTGCTTCCTATGATCGCGAAGGGGATTGGATAACAGTTCGTGTCCCAGAATATGCGAACGAGCCGACTGACTATGAGATTGTGATTCGTTACCAAGGAAAGCTTGTAATCCCTTCAAATAGCAATTTTGACGTATACTACTCTTTCAGTTCGGGGGAAAATACGTATCTGGGCGGTATGATCGGCTGGTACCCTATACCGGGCACGCAAAGCATCTATGAATACCGAGTGGGTGCAGCGGAAGAAGATCGAACTTTACTCCTTGCCAATACGCTGCAGGTTGAACCTGTAGATATGCGGGTTACTTTCCGCAATTTTAAGAACGAGATGTATACGACACTGGACAAGATGGAATTAAAGAGCAGGGCAGAAGCAGGGGATCTGGCAGCGTCTGACGAGGATCAGGTATTTGCGGGGCGTGTGACGTCACCTCTGACAGCCATCGGAGCATCGTTTTCGGAGATGACAAGTGAGATCGTGCCTCTTAAAGTGTACTCAACCCCTTTTGCACAGCGCTCTGTACAGCATGTGATGTCCTTGGTGGAAGAACAGTTTGCCTATTTCAAATCATGGCTTCCCAGTCTTCAACCGCAATTCAAGCAGTTGTATATGTATGGTGATCCGCTCTACCTGAGCAGCTTATCTGATATTCACAATGCGAGCTATATTCATAATGATCTTAATTCTTCATATGACGCTTTTACGGCCAGAAATTGGATGAATGCTCTGATGTTTGGTGATCAAGCCGGTGCAGATATGCTCTTGGCTACCCTGAGCGAGCGCAATCAATTAACTGAGACGACTGCTGATATCAGACATCTGATTGGAATGATCTGCTGGTATGTCTATTACCTCGATTACGAGCATGAGCCGCAGCATGAGGCCATGAGTAACTCGATGCTGGCTTACTACTTGATGAGATATGACGCGCTGAGCAGTGACCTTCATCATATGGCAGCTCAGATCATTAGCCAAGTCGATCAAGCCATGCAAGCAGGACAGACTGACCAAGTGAAGCAGGTGCTTCATCATTTTTATAAACAGGATCTCAGTGTGCCGCCGGTGAAGCCGAATGAAGTTGATTTTATTACACCGCAGCAGTGGAATAAGGTCTGGGACCAGGTGATGTCTGATGAGTAATCGCTGTACATCTTGGCTGCGAATGGAGCTGAAGGGGATGCGCAGCGGATCATTCTGGCTGGTTGTCGCAATATATCTGCTGCTGCTCGGGACGATCCTGTTCCGAACCTTTGAGCATGAGGCTGCACCTAATCCAATGCAGTATAACGAGACGTTGTCTTTCTTATTATGCACGATGGTTGCGATGCTCTTCTTTCAGCGTGAATGGGGAGGCGGAAGTATGGAAACCATCGCTTCCTATCCGATGAGTCTGACTGCAATGACGATGAGAAAATGGGGCCTGGCCATCATTCTTATGCTGATTGCCCAAGCAGGCTGGATGACCTTGTATGTACTAAGATTCGGACAGATGACAGCTCTAACGTACCCTTGGGATGGAGGAGAAGCTATAACAGATACAGTTCAAAAGATCGAGCTGTTAATTCAGCCTCTGCCTGCGATGATGTTCATGATCTCCATAACGATCTTCGGGATGGTGCTGAGCCAAAAGCTATACGGTGGTCTGGCGCTAGGCTTTGCCTGGTGGCTGCTTGATACGATTACGACGGGTGCAATATTACGCTATTTTACGTTATATACAACCTATTTGGACATGCGAGAGGTACCTTTTGTGCTGAACCGCTTACTGCTCGTGGGTGTGTCGCTCATCCTGTTAATCGTAAGCTGCTATGTCGTTAATCGCCGACAACGATACACCAAAGATCAGGAGCTGGAGTAATGGTTTAAAGACATGGAAGGAGGGATGCTGTGCTTACCGATGAGCAATTGGCACAAAAAATGAGCGAAGGAGATCAGGAGGCGTTTGAACTGTTGGTAGGCAGGTTTCATGGTCCTCTCCTTCTATACGCTGCAAGGCTGCTTGGAGACCGGGAGAAGGCTAAGGATATGGTTCAGGAAACGTTCATTAAACTGATCCGCCATCTGCGAGAGCAAGGCGGTCTTGATCATGTAAAAGCCTGGCTATATCGTGTGGTGATGAATTTGTGCCGGGATTATTGGAAGAGTGCCGCCACGGTACGTGAACGAGCAGCAGGGGAGCAAATGCCTGACAAGGAGGATCCTCACTATAATGCGGAGGAACAATATCTCCAGGGAGAGACTGCAGACGAGATACGAACAATGCTCGGTGAACTGACAACGATGCAGCAGCAGGTGATAACCCTCCGTTTCTATGAGGATATGAAGCTGCAGGAGATTGCCGAACTGCTGGATATTCCGCTAAGTACAGCAAAAAGCAGTCTATACGCTGCTCTCCGTCGTCTGAAAGTCAAAATACTGGACAAGCCAGAGCTCTATGCGTCGATGCCGAATCTCATGACGGATAAGTTTACTGAAAGCGAGGTGTATGCCCATGAATCCAAGAGCTGATACAGGTCTCGAACCGCTGGAGAAGGAGCTTCGCTCTGTTTTCCCGCGCAAGGAGGTTGCGCCTCCTACCCAAGAAGAGACAGTGCTGCTTCTGTCTTCGCTGCAAGGAGAGTTTGAGCTTCTTAAAAATAACAAGGCTGACACAACAGCAATTAGCAGTGACCCGGAAGTCCAACGAATGAATAACCAAAGTGAACAGTCCACTGGCGCTTGGGCAGAGGGTTCTATTCCTAAGCCTTCTCTGCAAAATCTGTTAAAAAGCCAGATGCGCAGAAATCAAGCAGCGATCTTCGGTACGGGGTCAGTTCTGTTTATGCTGCTCGCCGTCCTTATTGATCCCTATCGACCCAATCAACTTTATGGTAATTCAAGCTTGACGATATACTCCATAACGACACCGCTGCTGTTACTGGTCGCGCTGCTGTTTACACTGCGTTCAGGGGACCGGGGGCTAAGATCGGTGGAGAGAATTACGCCCTACCCACTGGCATTGATTGCATACAGCCGGGCTCTGTTGACATTTCTAACGGTGCTTGTGCTTGCACTTCTCAGTAATGGAATCGTGTATCTGAGAACGGCGACAGTGGGTGGCGATGTATCCCACTTCGGACATTTTGTCCTGGTGTGGTTGGGGGTAACACTGCTAACTGGCGGGTCGGCAATGTCACTTCTGTTCTACAGAGGAGTGAAGGCGGCCATGCTCGGTTCTTCTGTCGTCTATCTAATATGGCTGGTGGTTCAGCAGCAGCTGTCCATTACGGAGAGCCCCGGTTCCCCCATCTTGTTATGGATCGACAGCCTCGTATTCGTTGCCGGAGCTGCCTTGATCCTATTTGCACACTACAGAAGCCGGGCACTTATTGCTGGAGTGAGGAAGACATGATTACGCTAAGTCAAATTCGGCAGCAAATGGGCAGCTTTGTATTGGACATTGAATCTTTAACTCTGCATAATGGATTAACTATTCTTGTTGGAGAGAACGGAGCGGGAAAGACGACGCTGCTAGAGCTTCTCGCTACCGTGAGCGAAGTGCAGAATAATGGCGAGATCCACTATGAAGGCAAGAGGGCAGCAGGCTATGATTTATTACTTGTGCGGAGCAGGATGGGATATGTCCCCTCTTCTATGGAGCTGTACGGGAGTCTGACGGTTTATAATCAGCTGCGTTATTTTGGTGAACTAAAGGGCATTTATGATGATGCAGTGTTTAGAAAGCTGCTGCTGGATTTTGACCTCGAGAAAGCTGCAGCTGTCAAGATTCGAAAACTATCAAGTGGCATTGTCCGCAGAATTCATATTGCGCAAGCGATGCTTACGAATCCACTATTCCTGCTGCTCGATGAGCCTATGAATGGACTTGATGCTGCTTTTCGTAGAAGTATCATTTCATATTTGTCCCAATCGGCTCAGCATCGCACCGTAGTAGCGGCTTCTCATGAGCTGCAGGAATGGGATCGAAGTGCGGATTATGTACTGTGGCTGGATCGGGGCAGGGTTGCTTTCTACGGCTCCACCTATGAATGGACTCAGCGGGTGACAAGTGAAGTGTATGAAGGAGAAGTCAGCGATAAGGAGCTGGCTCAAATCCCTGAGAGCTGTATCATTGCGCGAAGAGCAATACCAGATGGTCATGTGGTTCGGCTGTTCGAGGCAGGTCAGTTAAACTCATCTTTTCATAAAGTAACTCCAGGTATGGAGGATGCTTATTTTATCAGAAAAAGACTACAATCCCCTCGTAAAGATTAAAGCGAGGATTTGTGGTCTCTTTTTTTTTGGGGTTCGTTGTTAGCAAAATCAAAATAAATAATTATTATAGGAAAAGTAGGGATTGACCTTTTCAAAGTTAACAAATTATGAGAGAATATGGAAAAAAAGCAGCGAGCTTTTGCCCCGCTCAAGAGGAGGAAAACAGAAATATGTCTAATGAACAAAAAGATTACGCATTTGAGACTCTTGCTGTACATGCAGGTCAGGAAATTGATCCAACAACGTTATCGCGGGCTGTTCCTTTGTACCAGACAACTTCGTATGCTTTTCGTGACAGTGAGCATGCGGCCAATCTGTTCTCCCTTCAAGAATTTGGTAACATCTATACCCGAATTACCAACCCGACTACAGACGTATTCGAACAGCGAATGGCTGCTCTTGAGGGCGGGGTAGGGGCGCTCGCTACTGCCTCGGGTCAAGCAGCCATCACTTTTTCTATTCTGAATATTGCTGGTAGCGGCGACGAGATTGTGTCAGCTTCAAGTCTGTACGGAGGCACGTACAATTTATTCTCTACGACGCTCGCCAAGCTTGGGATTACAGTTAAATTCGTTGACTCGCAAGATCCGGCAAACTTTGAATCGGCTATTACAGACAAGACCAAAGCCATATATGCCGAGACGATCGGCAACCCACAAGGTAATGTGTTAGATATAGAAGCGGTAGCTGCAATTGCACATAACCATGGCATTCCGCTAATTGTAGATAATACGTTTCCCAGTCCATATCTGCTGCGTCCGATTGAGCATGGTGCCGATATCGTTGTCCACTCAGCAACCAAGTTTATCGGCGGGCATGGAACCTCGATTGGCGGTGTGATTGTAGACAGCGGTAAGTTCGACTGGGAGGCAAGCGGGAGGTTTCCAGGATTAACAGAACCAGACCCAAGTTATCACGGGGTTGTATATACCGAGGCTGTTGGGCCGCAAGCCTATATAATTAAGGCCAGAGTCCAGCTGCTAAGGGATCTTGGATCAGCGATCTCACCATTTAATTCATGGCTGCTGCTGCAAGGACTTGAGACCCTTCATTTGAGACTTGAACGGCACAGTGCTAATGCACTTGAAGTAGCAAAATATTTAGAGCAGCACCCGGACGTTCTGTGGGTGAGCTATGCGGGGCTTCCAAGCCACCCTTCTTACAGCATTGCACAGAAGTATCTGCCTCGAGGTCAGGGAGCCATACTAACTTTTGGAATTAAGGGAGGAGCAGCGGCAGGCAGCAAGCTGATTGAGAATGTTAAACTGTTCTCCCATCTGGCCAATGTAGGGGATTCCAAGTCACTTATCATCCATCCGGCAAGCACAACGCATCAGCAGCTCTCAGAAGAAGAGCAGATCGCGGCAGGCGTCAATCCAGAGCTGCTCCGCTTGTCGATTGGAACCGAGAACATTAAGGATATACTCGCTGACCTGAAGCAGGCCATTGAAGCGAGTCAGCTAGATCTGAGCGCGGCTCATTCATCCTAAATTAGGTTCGTCAAGGAACCCCAAGCCCTTATTGACAGGGTTTGGGGTTCCTTGCATTACTTATTCAGTTTCCCTCAAATGAAGTTTCAACATTTTTATTTACAATTTCTGTGGGCCAGGTATATAATACAGTAAAAGTTGCACAACACAAAAATAATTGTATAAATGCAAAAATGATTATCATTCTCAGTGATGTCAACATGCCATTTTTACGAAAAACCATGCTGCTTCGGGCTTCCCGAAGCAGCATGTGTCATTTTAAGGCCATTAACAATGGCTCTCATTCTCAATTAGAAGTGAAGCGATGAAGAAAGGATAGTGAAGAATATGGAGGCTATTCAGCAAAGAATAAGTACTGCAGCACAAGTGGATGAACAAGGGCTATCTCCTCAGCGTCCCGGACGCAAAAGAGGTCCGAATTTCAAAATGATGCTTAAGAACAGGGAGATGCAGGCGGCCCTCGGCAGCGGAGTCATGATGCTGGCCGCATGGGGGATCTCAGGCAGCTATGAGCTTATTTCTATCGTGCTGTATATAGCAGCTTATACGATAGGAGGATGGGCCAAAGCCAAGGAAGGTGTGGAGACACTCGTCAAAGACCGGGATTTGGACGTGAACCTTCTCATGATTGCTGCAGCCATGGGCGCAGCAGCAATCGGATATTGGAATGAAGGGGCGATGCTCATCTTTATCTTTGCGCTCAGCGGTGCGCTTGAGAGCTATACGACGGAACGCAGTCATAAAGATATCTCCTCCTTGATTGGGTTGAAGCCAGAGACTGCGCTGCGGCTGAAGGATGGGGCAGTAGAGCAGGTTGCAATCGAGCTGCTTCAGCCTGGAGATTTACTGCTGGTTAAACCGGGTGAAATATTGCCTTCTGATGGCAAAGTATACAAGGGCTATTCCGCTGTGAACCAAGCTTCTATTACAGGAGAATCGATTCCAGTGGAGAAGAGTGCAGGAGATGAGGTATATGCCGGCACAATGAACGGCGAAGGGGCTCTATATATTGAAGTGACTCAGCCAGCCGATAATACATTATTCTCGAAGATCATCAAATTGGTAGAGGAGGCGCAATCCGAGGTCCCGGCTTCTCAGCGGTTTATTGAGAAATTTGAAGGGATTTATGCCAAATTAGTTGTCTTGATTACTCTCGTTCTTGTTCTAGCGATGCCGCTGCTGTTTGGCATCCCCTGGGGAGATGCTTTTTATAAGGCGATGGTATTCCTGGTTGTTGCTTCTCCGTGTGCTTTGGTTGCTTCGATCATGCCAGTAATGCTGTCTTCGATCTCAAGCAGTGCGAGAAGAGGGCTATTGTTTAAGGGTGGAGCACACGTAGAGAATATGGCGAAGACGGCGGTGGTGGCCTTTGACAAGACAGGGACCTTGACGAGAGGCGTTCCTGAAGTTACCGATTTGATCGCGGCCTCCGGGTATGACGAGATGACCCTTCTATCTCACGCGGCAGCAGTGGAAAGTCAGTCTACACATCCACTGGCAGAGGCGATTGCAGCAAGGGCGATTGCAGCTGGAGCACAGCGGATCCAGGCTGACGATGTCCAGAATATCACCGGCTGGGGAATCAAGGGCAGAATTGCCGGGCAGTTATGGAAGGTAGGTAAAACAGATGTGCTGGATGAGACCGATGCGGATCCGGCTTGGATACAGCTCAGGTCAGAGCTTGAGCGTGAGGGCAAGACGGTCTCCGTTATTATGCAGGAAGATCACATTGCGGGCCTGATCGCGATGCGGGATACGGTTCGTCCACAAGCAATGAAGGCGGTGAAACGGCTGCAAGAGCTTGGTATCAAGGTAGCCATGCTGACGGGCGATCGTCAGGCTACAGCTGATGTCATTGCGAAGGAAACGGGAGTTGATCTCGTTTATGCCGGTCTGCTTCCAGAGCAAAAAGTAGAGAGAGTTCGCTCCCTGCGTGAGCAATATGGCCATGTCGTCATGGTTGGCGACGGCGTTAATGATGCTCCTGCACTAGCTGCGGCAACGGTAGGTATGGGCATGGGAATGTCGGGCAGCGGAACGGCCATAGAGGTCGCAGATGTGGTGCTGATGAACGATAACATTGAAGAGATCGCGTGGAGTGTGACACAGTCAAGACGTGCCGCAAGAGTAGTGAAGCAGAACATCGTCTTTGCCATTAGCGTGATCACCATTTTGATTGCAGGAAATTTCATTTCTGAGCTGGCACTTCCTCTCGGTGTGATTGGACATGAGGGCAGTACAATTCTCGTGATTCTCAATGGACTTCGATTATTAAGGTGAATGGATCACATAGACACGAGCACCATAATAAAAGCGCCGTTTGCTCCTGCAGGCTTCAAGCCTGGGGCAAACGACGCTTTTTGCTGCTATATAACGTAAGCTTCGTTCTCATAGGATTCATGAAGCCTGTGAGAAAAATTTGCTGTAGGATCGGATCAGAATAACTCGGTGAGTGTAATCATCGTAATCAGTCCCAGGATGAAAGAGATCGTCGCCACTCGCTGGTTGCCGTCTCCATGGCTCTCCGGAATAAGCTCCTTATATACGATGAACATCATGGCTCCGGCTGCGAAGGCAAGGCCATAAGGCACGAGTCCATCAACGACACTACTAAGCGAATAACCGATAATGCTGGTCACAATTTCTACTGCACCCGTTAAAGTGGCAATACCCAGTGCCTTGAACCGGCCGATATTCTGATTAACGAGGAAGAGAGCAACGAGAAACCCCTCCGGCGCATTTTGCAGTCCGATGGACAGCGCAATCAAATTACCTAAGCTGTCATCTCCACTGGCATAGCTGACGCCGACAGACAAGCCTTCAGGCAAGTTGTGCATCGTTATGGCAGCAATGATAAGAAACGCTTTGCCTTCAATATTAAAGGGACGCGATTCTGGATTTTCCAGATCAATATGCGGTATATACATTTCCAGCACCAAGAGAACGATACTGCCCGCAAGGATCCCTATGAACAGAACCAATAGATTAGATTGACCCAGTGCTTCTGGAATAAGACTGTAGAGTGAAGCTGAGGTCATAATTCCGGCCGCATAGGCCAGCAAAATGTCCCGGAGCCGGTGTGTGACCTTGCGCATAAACAAGATCGGGATGGCTCCAAGCCCTGTAGACAGAGCGGATATAACACTTCCTATTAATGCTTCAACCATATCTTTTTTTACTCCCTCCTCTAATGCAGCACATCTATAATTCAGGTGACATCAACCGACAAATGAGCATTGACATCGACTTTGAAATTGCTCATAATGATGACTAGATTAGAATTATTATAAATTATGTATTCCATTTCCGTAAAGTTGACGATTTCTTGAACAGGTGGAGTCATTCAATACATTATTCATGATCCTTTTTCTGGTGACAACTCTTTTTTGAGTTTATGTTGTGTTACAGGTTCTAATACATATTGTATGTTTGCTTGACACCAGTTCATTCAAAGTATGTATATTGCAGCAATTTGCGGATAGCAGCGGGAGGTTATTTAAATGTATAAATCAGTCATTATCGGTACAGGCCCTGCGGGTCTGACAGCAGCGATTTATCTCGCTCGTGCCAATCTAAGTCCACTTGTCATTGAAGGCCCGGAACCGGGTGGTCAATTGACCACGACGACTGAAGTAGAGAATTTCCCTGGCTTCCCAGAAGGAATTATGGGACCAGAGCTTATGGATAATATGCGTAAACAAGCCGAGCGTTTCGGTGCTGAATTCCGCACAGGTTGGGTGAACAGCATTGATATGGCTCAGCGTCCTTTCAAGATTCAAGTTGAGGGGCAGGGTGAGATCGTGTCCGAAACCGTTATCTTGTCTACAGGAGCATCTGCCAAGTATCTTGGAATTCCTGGGGAGCAGGAGAACGTGGGTTATGGTGTCAGCACTTGCGCGACATGCGACGGCTTCTTCTTCCGTGGTAAAGAAATCGTAGTGATCGGCGGCGGTGATTCCGCTCTGGAAGAAGCGAACTTCCTGACTCGCTTCGCTTCCAAAGTAACACTGGTACACCGTCGTGAAGAGCTTCGTGCTTCGAAGATCATGCAGGACCGTGCCCGCAGCAACGAGAAGATCGAGTGGGCGCTTAACCGTACACCGGTTGAGATTGTTGCTGGTGAAGGCGGAGTTAAGGGCGTTAAGGTGCTTAACAATGCTACTGGAGAAGAAGAGATGATTGAAGTAAGCGGCGTATTCGTAGCGATTGGTCACAATCCGAACACGGGCTTCTTGAACGGCCAAGTAACGATTGACTCCAATGGTTATATTGTTGTGAATCCTGGAACGAGCGAAACGAACGTTCCTGGCGTATTCGCTTGCGGTGACGTACAAGATACACGTTATAGACAAGCCATTACAGCAGCAGGCAGCGGATGCAAAGCAGCGATTGATGCTGAGAAATTCATCGAAAGCCTGGAGCATAGCGCAGTTGCTAACTAATAGAGCTTTAGCTTAACTTATTAATTTAAAATTTCTTCTTACGAGGTGAATATGATGGATAAAGCAATAGTATATACTTCTACCAACTGTCCGCATTGCCGTCAGGTGAAGAGCTATCTCACAGAGAACGGCATTGAGTATGAAGAGCGCAATATCGAACAGAGCGACGAATTTGCACAGCAAGTATGGGATATGGGGCTTCGTGCAGTACCTGTAACCGTGCTTGGCGAGCACCGTATCGTTGGCATGAACAAATTGCAGTTCCACAAGGCACTTAATCCGCAAGGATAAGATATGAAGTCGTAGCATAACCGCACCCTGTGTAGTAGTTGTTCCCTCACCTAATAGAGAACAGAGGCATCGATAAGATGGATTTGTTCTCGGTTACAAGAGAGTAAGGGACACAGCCGCTGAGGGGTGCGGTTTTTCTTTTTGCTGTAAGATGGGTAGTATAGTGTTGTGAATAACATTAGAAAGATGCAACGAAAATGGGGCGATGTCGGATTGAAAAGAGAATCCTATGGATATAGAAGATGGGTTAACTACATTTTAATACTGCTGGCAGTTGTGCTGCTCACCTCTTGCAATGCAGGGGATTCAGGTACTTCCTTACCAGAGCTGCCCGGCTCGAATCGCGGACCTGACGAAGAAGGAGCGAACTCCGGCTCCGATGCACCATCCGATTCAGATGCTGGCAGCGAATCGGAATCGGATGCAGAGGAGGGCCAAACATCCATACCACCGAAGCATGACGATCAAGATCTATTGCCTGAGCAGGAGGCGGCCATGGAGCAGCTCGCTAACCTGTCAATCGAGGACAAGATCGGACAAATGATTATATCCGGTTTTCCTGGGACAGAGCTGGATACAGAAGCAGAAGATTTAATTCGTAAGGGACAGCTGGGCGGTGTCATCTTGTTTGGCCCGAATATCCATGATCAGAAGCAGCTTCAATCCTTGATCAATGAAGTCAAGAAGAGCAATGGAGAGGGACAGCTGCCCTTGTTCATTTCTGTGGATGAGGAAGGGGGACGCGTCTCAAGGCTTCCTGAAGGGAAAACAGAATTTCCATCGAACCGACAGATAGGGAAGTATAACAATGCGGATTTATCTGCCCAGATCGGAAGTGTCATTGGGACAGAGCTCGGAGCGTTCGGTTTTAATCTCAATTTTGCTCCGGTGCTCGATATTTTCAGCAATCCGGAGAATACCGTGATAGGAAACCGTTCGTTTGGAGATTCGGCAGAAACGGTCTCCGAGCTCGGTATTGCTACTATGAAAGGGATGCAGGAAGCCGGCGTCATTGCGGCTGTGAAGCATTTTCCAGGACATGGAGATACGAAGGTCGATTCGCATATTGGCCTGCCCGTTGTTCAGAAGACGAAGGAAGAGCTTGCTGAGCTGGAGCTGGTACCTTTTCAGGCAGCGATAGAAGATGGGGCAGACATGATGATGGCTGCGCACATCCAATACCCTCAGATTGATGCTTCACTCCGGCCTGCTTCCTTGTCAGAGGTCATGCTCAGTGCTCTGCTCCGTGAGGAGATGGGATATGATGGGGTTGTCATTACCGATGATCTTGAAATGGGTGCAATTCAGCAAAATTACGGATCCGGTGAGGCAGCACTGATGGCAATTCAGGCAGGAGCCGACGTCGTACTGTTCGGTCATACACCAGCCAAAGCGGAGAAGGCGTATAACACGCTTTTACAGGCTGTGCGGAAGGGAGAGCTCTCGGCTGAAGATATTGATCGGAAGGTGCTCCGGATTCTAACTCTTAAATACAAATACGAACTAACGAATGAGCCGGTGGAGGAATCGGCATTGCAGGTCGTGGGATCAAGTGAACATCAGCAGATTGCGGATCAGCTGAAAAAATAAAACCAGTATAAACTAAGGCATCATACGTGAAAATACCCTGCGGACTAGACTCTATGTTAGAGTCATAGCCCACAGGGTACAATTAAACGTGCTGATGCCTATTACTGCTGTTTTAAAAGAAATACCACATAAACCACTGGAATATGCCGTAGACGGCTACTCCGGATACGATATACCACAAGGCTTGTTTCTTCCTGCCTTGAAACAATCTGAGGATACCTAGACTAGCCAAAGGTGCGATTATAATTAGGAACAGTAAAACAGCAATAAACATCGCGGCTGAAATATCTGATGTATCCACATAAGTCACACGAATTCTCTCCATTTCGTACGTAAGGTATACACACAAAGGTAAGACTCTGCTGTGATAAATGACACACAATTAGATTCATTATACCTTGAAATAGAGGGCATGCGACGATAAAATGGGACAATTTTTTGTCTGAATTAGTAAATATTTAACAGTTCAATGAATTACACTGCTATAAATCATCTGGTGTACACTTATGCACTCACTCGAATGTGACCTAGAAATTGGGAGATTGCTCCATATGCGGAACCGATCAGGGTTGATTTGCTGCCGAGCTGTGCGAAGCTGATCTGCAGACTGCGCATGTGATACGGCAGTGTCCTCTCTGCGACGACTTGCTGAAGCGAGTCTTCCATATATTCTCTAGCCTCGGACAGCGGTCCTCCCACAATAATTCGTTCCGGGTTAAAGCTGTTGACGATATTCGTAATGCCGATGCCCAGTCGATGCCCGATGCTTCGATACAGCTCAAGCACAGCAGAATCCCCCTGTTCGGCATAAGCTACCAGCTCGGCTGTTGTCCCTGCTGGAATCTGAAGATTTGGGTCGCTATACGCCTTCTCTGAGGCATAGAGCTCCCAGCAGCCTCGATTACCGCAGGTGCATTGTTTTCCTTCTGCATCAATGGACATATGTCCTGTCTCACCTGCATATCCCCAAGCTCCTTTATACAGCCCGCCGTCAATCATGATCCCCGAGCCAATCCCTGAGCCTGCACTAATATAGATGAGATGACGCATTCCCTTACCTGCTCCAAAGTGAAGCTCGCCGGAAGCACCGGCATTCGCTTCATTGTCTATCGTTACAGGAAGCCCGAGCTCTTCCTCCAGCATGCTCGCCAGCGGCACCGTGTTCCAGCCAAGGTTCGGTGCGAAGAGGATCGTACCCTCCTCGTCTACCATTCCTGGCACGCCAACCCCTATGCCTATGACCCCATGCGGCGATAAGGGAGCCTCGGTCTGCAGTTGTTTGGTCATTGTGATGATCCTGGCAGTGACGGATGGAATATCGTGATCGGTAAGAGGAAGAGAGGTTTCATGCACGATATTTCCCGCAAGATCGGTTAGTACACCGCGAAGCTTCGCAACAGTCAGCTCAATGCCGACCGCATAACCTGCCGTATTATTAAACAGCAGCATGAGCGGTTTGCGTCCGCCGCTGGATTGGCCTGGACCGAGCTCGGTGACGAGATGATTCTCAATTAACTCCGTAACCAGATTGGAAACAGTTGCCTTATTCAGTCCGGTGAGCTCCGATACTCTTGCTCTTGAGAGCGGGGCGTGCTCCCGGATCGTGCTCAGAATAATGGACTTATTTATTTTCTTGACCAGAGCCTGATCTCCGGTAATCGCCATGGATAAAGCACATCCCTTGTGATGATATAAAGACTATTGTAACGAAAATCATTTCAAAAAACAAACTTTGTTTAACCAATAGACAAAGTATTTCGAGTGTGATAGTATAACGGTGTAAACGATTTCGCGAAACAGTTTTAAACTAATTTTGAGGAGGGCTTTGTAACATGGCCTATTTTGAATCCGTTAATAAAATTGCTTATGAAGGTAAAGATTCCAAGAATCCTTTTGCATTTAAATTCTATAATCCTGAAGAAGTCGTAGCCGGCAAATCAATGGAAGAGCATTTCCGTTTCGGTATGGCTTACTGGCACACACTTACAGCTGGCGGTTCTGACCCGTTCGGTACAGATACGGCAGTTCGCTCTTATGATAAATATTCCGGTATGGATCTGGCTAAAGTCCGCGTAGAGGCTGCTTTTGAATTCATGGAGAAAATGAACCTTCCATACTTCTGCTTCCATGACGTGGATATTGCTCCAGAAGGAAGCTCCCTTCGTGAGTTCTACAGCAACATTGATACGATTGTTGACCTGATTGAAGAGCAGATGAAAGCGACAGGCAAGAAGCTGCTCTGGAACACAGCAAACATGTTTACCAACCCTCGCTTCATGCACGGTGCTGCTTCGACTTGCAACGCAGACGTATACGCTCATGCAGCAGCTCAAATCAAGAAGGGTCTTGAAGTAGGTAAACGCCTTGGCGCTGATAACTATGTATTCTGGGGCGGTCGTGAAGGTTATGACACTCTCTTGAACACGGACATGCAGCTGGAGCAGGACAACATCGCCCGCATGTTCCATATGGCTGTTGATTATGCCAAAGAAATCGGCTTTGACGCTCAATTCCTGATCGAGCCTAAACCAAAAGAGCCAACAAAACATCAATATGACTTTGATGCAGCTACATCCATCGCGTTCTTGCAGAAGTACGGCTTGGACAAGCACTTCAAGCTGAATCTTGAAGCGAACCATGCAACACTTGCTGGTCATACATTTGACCACGAAATCCGCGTTGCCCGCATCAACGGCATGCTCGGATCCCTCGATGCGAACCAAGGCGATCTGCTGATCGGATGGGATACAGATGAATTCCCTGTAGACATCTACGATGCAACACTGACAATGTACGAAGTTCTGAAGAATGGCGGCCTTGGCAAAGGCGGCGTAAACTTTGATGCCAAAGTTCGTCGTGCTTCCTTCGAAGCAGAAGATCTGTTCCTCGCTCACATCGCAGGTATGGATACTTATGCGAAAGGTCTTAAGGTTGCAGCTAAACTGATCGAAGATCGCGTATTCGATGATTTCATCGAGAAACGCTACTCCAGCTTCAAAGAAGGCGTCGGTGCTGAGGTTGTTGAAGGCAAAGCAACACTTGCTTCCCTGGCTGAGTATGCACTGAACAATGAAACACCTCGCAAGAATGAATCCGGCCGTCAAGAGCTGCTCAAAGCAACTCTTAACCAATACATCTTGGCTGACTAATCGTCCCGCCGGTTTAAGCAATACAAGCATGATTTAAGAGCCAATAGGACGTTTTATGAGAAGCCTTTCGGATCGTCCCCGGCCTTTGGCGTAAGCGAAAGGCATGGGGACGATTCTTTTTTTTACAAGAAGAGGAGGAGAATAAGATGAGTTATGTCATTGGTGTCGATTTGGGAACCAGCGCGGTAAAGACGGTTCTGGTCGATCGCAGCGGGCATGTATTATATGAAGCATCGGAGGCTTATCCGCTGTATCAGCCCAAGGCTGGTTACAGTGAGCAGAATCCCGAGGATTGGGTACAGCAAACGATTGTATCCTTACGTAAATTGATGGAGATATCCGGTATTAATCCAGCTGAAGTGGAAGGTCTCAGCTTCTCGGGGCAAATGCACGGGCTCGTGCTTGTGGATGCAGAAGGAAGTGTTCTTCGCCCGGCTATTCTGTGGAATGATACACGTACGACTGCTCAGTGCCGTAAGATTGAAAATACACTGGGTCAGGATTTGCTGTCCATCGCACGCAATCGTGCGCTCGAAGGCTTTACACTGCCGAAAATTTTGTGGGTGCAGGAGAATGAGCCTGAAATACTGGACCAAGCAGCGCTGTTCCTGCTGCCTAAGGATTATGTACGCTACCGGTTGACCGGCGATTATGCGATGGATTATTCGGATGCAGCCGGAACGCTGCTCTTGGATCCTGCTGCGAAGTCCTGGAGCGAACAGATCGCGAATGCATTCTCCTTACCGCTCTCCCTATGCCCAAAATTAGTGGAGTCCTTTGATCTGGTGGGCACCTTGCTGCCAGAAGTTGCAGAGGACGCTGGACTTACCCCTCAAACCAAAGTATTTGCGGGCGGAGCTGACAATGCTTGCGGTGCTATTGGTGCAGGGATCCTGAGTGAAGGGAAAACGATGAGCAGTATTGGAACATCCGGAGTCGTTCTATCCTATGAAGAACGCAAGAACCTCGATTTTGAAGGGAAGGTCCACTTCTTTAATCACTCCGAGAAGGATGCCTACTATATTATGGGCGTTACCTTGGCAGCGGGTTATAGCCTGACTTGGTTTAAGGATACCTTTGCCAAAGACCTGTCATTTGATCTGCTGCTGCAAGGCATTGACCAAGTTCCAGCGGGAAGCGGCGGATTGTTGTTTACGCCATACATTGTGGGTGAGCGTACTCCGCATCCTGATGCAAATATCCGCGGCAGCTTTATCGGTATGGATGCAAGCCATACGCTTCAGCATTTTGGACGTTCGGTCCTTGAGGGAATTACCTTCTCTCTTCGTGAGTCGATTGATATTATCCGCGGTGCCGGCAAGACGATCAGTGAGGTCATCTCCATTGGAGGCGGCGCCAAGAATGAGACCTGGCTGCAAATGCAGGCGGACATCTTCAATGCGAAGATTATCAAGCTCGAAAGTGAACAGGGGCCTGCCATGGGTGCTGCAATTCTCGCAGCATATGGCTGCGGTTGGTTTGATTCGCTGCAGGAGGTTGCCGCCGCATTTATTCGTCCGGCCAAAACCTATGATCCGAATCCGGAAACAGCGGCATCCTATGACAAACTGTTTGCACTGTACCAGGAAGTATATGGCCAAACTCGTGAGTTGAATGAGAAGCTTGCGGAGTATAGATCGTAAATTTTTGAATATGCTGAGAACAAGCCATCTGTCTTTTTATAAGACGGGTGGTTTTTTTGTATGGTAAAACGGAATTGTATTGTTCGACGAAAGCTCAGGCTCATCTTGAAGCTCGAAGGACCTCCTTCGCGTATCCTTCGGATCCTAGTTATATCGGCAGAAATTCACGAATAAATTGGAGATGGAGGCTGCTGACTGTCTTAGGACAAATATAGGCAGTTCGGCTGGGTAGGAGGAAAACATGGCAGAATCAGTGAGTGGCAAAATTACGTTGTCCATGATCGTGAAAAATGAGGTAGGCAGGTACCTGGAACGCGCTTTGATCAAGCACCGTCCCTGGATCGATCAAGCGATCATCATTGATGATGGAAGCACGGATGGAACACCCGAATTATGTGAAGAGCTGCTTCAGGGAGTAGAGCATGTCCTCATCCGCAATAAGCAGTCTCATTTCTCCGATGAAGTGTCCCTTCGCAAGCAGCAGTGGGAAGCAGCAGCCCAGGCAGGAGCCGATTGGATTCTTAATCTGGACGCTGATGAAATATTTGAGGATGAATGGGACGAGGATTTGCACGCATTGACGACAGGACCTCATGAAGCAGTTTATTTTCGATTATTTGATATGTGGAGCGAAACGCATTACCGAGAAGACCTGTATTGGCGTGCCCACCAGATCTATCGGCCTTTCCTGGTCAAATTCAACTCCCATCAGACGTATAAATGGAAAGAAACTCCCCAGCACTGCGGAAGATTCCCGCTGAACATCTTCGAGTTCCCCTACATATGCCACCAAGCTCGTATTCAGCATTTTGGCTGGGCCAGACGGGAAGACCGATTGCATAAATATGTCCGGTACAGACAGCTGGACCCAGAGGCGAAATATGGATGGAAGGAGCAGTATGAATCTATTCTGGATACGGCCCCTTCCTTAGTACCATGGAAATCCCATTAAAAGGAGGACGAGGGCACTATGACAGCTCTGCAGCGTATCCTGATCGCAAGTCCAGTGCGTCAATCACCAGATGTGTTAAAGGCCTTTCTACAATCGTTGTCATCACTCTCCATCCGGGAGGAAGAGATCGAGGTAAGCTATGTATTTGTTGATGATAATGAGGCTCAGGCCTCGTCTAAGCAGCTGAAAGCCTTTGTACGAAAGCATGGAGGAAGAGTAGTAAAGGCTGCGGTGATCGAAAAGCCAAAAAAACCATGGATCAAACGGAGCCGAGCGGGAACCAGATCTGGAGCAGCAAACGCAGAAAGCGCAGCAAATGCAGTAAATGCAGCAAATGCAGTAAATGCAGCAAATGCAGTAGATACAGAAGAAGCTCTGAAGACATCTATGGCAGATCCATCACCGACAGAAGAACCGAACTCTAGTCCAGTTTACACCCGAAATGAATACGGCCATTATTGGCCTGAAGAATATATATGGCGGGTAGCAGCCTTGAAGGATTGGATTCTATCGTATGCAATAGAAGAAGGCTATGATGCTCTGTTTTTGCTGGATTCCGATCTGGTGCTTCATCCGTCCACGTTGACACAGCTCTTGAACGGGGAGGAGGAAATAGTGGCAAACCTCTTCTGGACCCGCTGGCAGCCGGGAACGATTGAGATGCCGCAGGTATGGCTGAGAGACGAATATACATTATATGAAGAGAGACGGAATGAGCAGATTACGGAAGAAGAGAAGCAGAGACGAAGTGCGGAATTTATGAGGAAGCTGCGCAAGAAAGGAAGATACGAGGTAGGAGGGCTTGGAGCTTGTACTTTGATTCGCAGATCTGCGCTTGAGAAGGGGGTTCGTTTTGCCCGGATCGATAACCTTACTCTTTGGGGCGAGGATCGTCACTTCTGTGTGAGAGCCCAGGCGCTGGGGATCCGGCTGCACGTGGATACACATTACCCTGCTTATCATATTTATCGGGATTCGGATTTGGACGGAGTCGCAGCCTTTCTTCAATCAGCTTCTAGGCATACGATAGAGGGAACAGAGGCAAGCAAGCACATCCTCATTAGTTTGTGCATGATTGTGAAGAACGAGGAAAAATCGCTGGCACGGTGTCTCGATTCAGTGCGGGAGATTGCGGATGAAATCGTCATTGTGGATACGGGTTCAACAGATCGTACTCGTGAAATTGCGAAGGAATATGATTGCCGAATTGTAGATTATGAGTGGAAGGATCATTTTGCCGATGCCCGAAATTTTGCCTTCAGCCAGGCTGAAGGAGAATATATTTTATGGCTTGATGCGGATGATGTGTTTGAGGAGAAGGATCGGCAGCAGCTGCTAGATTGGAGGGAACGGCTTGATTCGTCCATTGACGGACTGTCGATGGAATATCATCTGGCCTTTGATGGATCGGGCAATGTAAGCCATAAGCTGAGAAGAAATCGGCTGGTTCGAAGGGATAAGGGCTTTGAGTGGCATGGTGCTGTGCACGAATATTTGGCTGTCTCGGGCAACATTATCCATACGAACATTGCAGTAACACACAAGAAAGACAAAGAATATACAGACCGTAATTTACGGATATACAAAAGACTAGAAGAACGGGGAGAGATATTTACTGCAAGGGATCAGTATTATTATGCGAATGAGCTTCGAGATCATGGTTTAAATGAGGAAGCCGTTCAATGGTATACGAGGTTCCTCGATTCGGGTCACGGCTGGATTGAAGATAATTTGTCCGCGTGCTTGAAGCTGGCCGAATGTATGGGAAGGCTTGGGATGAAGGAGCAGGAGCTTGCAGCCTTGTTCAGATCATTTACCTATGCGATCCCGCGCGCAGAAGTATGCTGCAGGATAGGCACCTGGTTTGCGGAGCGTACGGAGTGGGATACAGCCATTCATTGGTTTGAGACAGCTGTAGCGCTGAAGCGGCCGCAAGATCCGTTAGCGAACATTGATGAGCCATCATGGACATGGATTCCGCATCTGCAGCTCTGTGTCTGCTATGACCGTCTTGGTAACCATGGGCAGGCTAATTACCATAATGAGCTGGCTCTCAGGTATCATCCCACGCATCCAAGCATGCTCTATAATCAGCAGTATTTGAAAGAAAAATTGCAGAATGGGGTTTTGCGTTAGAAAAAGATGTGATAGAGTGAGATAAGTTGTATGTTACAGTGAAGATGATGAGATCGTACCTATAAAGCCATGTATAAGGAAGAAGGGCTGCTGTTCAGCCTTTTTTCTTTTTAGCTGGCTTTTATTTTTTGCAAGGAACGTTCTATAGCTCGAAAAGTTTGAATTTTAATTTTGGGTAAATCAGGAATTTCATAGTTTGTATTATGATATAATGGCACAGATTGGAAAAAAGAAAGGAGCGTTAGAGGATTGAAGCAAAATGAGAATAAAAATAAAAAATCACCCTCAATGAAGAGAGTGGCCGCAGCGCTTGCTGCTGTGATGCTGGGTGTACATACACAAGGAGTCATTCAGGAAGTATCGGCTGCCCAAGTATCCGCTGGCGAAGAGACGGCATTGAGTATAACAGACAGCACCATTCCCAAGGGAGCAAAAATCTCTTCTGAAACAGCGCATAAAAACATCCTTAAACTATTTCCCGAGCTATCCAAGGCAACGCTTACTTCGGTTCAATTGGGATCGAATGGATCGTACCCTCCTGCAGAAGAGAAGGTGTGGGATCTCTCTTATAGCATAACTAGAGGGAATTCTACTTCGAGCTTCAGCGCTTCCGTATCCAGCCAGACGGGTGAGGTATTGTCAGCACATCTACCTGAGTATCTCATTCAGAGAGGAGATTCCGAAGAGCACATATCAGAAGAGGAGGCAACCGAGATCAGTGCTGCATTCCTGCATGAAGCTATACCTGATCTCAAGGAAGGAGAGTACTCATCTCTTGAAAATATGGATCAGGGAATGAATCCTCTATTTGGACGAACAGAATATCCATTCTCCTATCAATTGAAAGTAAATGGCCTGCCTGCTGTCGGCAACATCGTTTATATCAGTGTAAACGACAGCGGAGAGGTTACCAGTTACACTCGAATGACTGGACATAGCAATTATCCTTCTCCGGTTCCTAAGGTGACGAAGGATGAGGCTAAGAAACGCTTTGAAGAAAGTCTCGATCTTCAGCTGGCTTATGTTCCCGTAAATTATGCTTATAACAATGGCAGCAAAGAGTACGATTTGGCATATGTGCCTTCTAGCACGGGGGAAGTTGTTGTCGATGCGATAACGGGTAAGGCTGTCGATGTGTATGCCTCTGAAGAATCCGATATATCTATATTAGATGAATCGCTGCCTAAGAAAGATGTGAGCTTTGAGCCTGCAGCGAAGCCGCCAGCCCGCGATGAGGTGGTTGCCCTTCTTAAGAATAAATTTCCTTCATTGAAAGAGTATACGGCGATAGATGTAAGTCTTAACCGAAGCTCGCAGCGCGGTGCTGTGAAGAAAGTGTGGAATGTGAGATTTTCGCATCAAAAGGGTAATGAAGTAAGCGACATTAGTACTCAAGTTGACGCAGAAACAGGTCAAGTGATGGACTATTCTGAATGGTATCATAGCAGCACTGAGAACGGGGACACGGCGATCAAAGAAATTTCAAAGCAAGCGGCCAAAGACCAAGCTGCCGAACTGGTATTATCCCTCGTTCCTAATGCAGTGACCGAGCTTCGATTAAGCCAGATGATCTCGATGGAAGATGGGTATAACTTTGTTTATAGCCGATATTTGAATGGTCTTCGGGTCATAGGGGATAACGTGAATATATCGATGACCAAGTCCGGTCAGGTGAATACATTTTATACAAGCTTAAGCGCGGAAAGTGCGCAGCTGCCAGAGGTGAAGGAGGCAAGCATTAGTCAAGAAGAGGCGCAAGCAGCCTATTTTGACTCGACTGAAATGGTGCTTAGCTACCAAGAATCTAATCCATACTATATTACAGGCGAAGAGATCCCTCCGGTAAAGCTGGTATACATGCCATCCCAGGGAGCAGCTCAGCTGTACTCCTCCAAGGTGATTGACGGTATAACAGGCAAGCTTCGAGAAATGTATTCGTCTGGTGCGAATCATACCAACGCCCTGGTGGTTGATATTGCCGGACATGAGTCGGAAGACGTTATGCAGCGGATGATTACCCACGGGGTGCTCGTTCCTGATATTGAGGGTAAGATTGAGCCGGAGCGAAACATCACGAAGGGCGACTGGTATACGTATTTGGCACGGGCTCTAGATCCGCATGTGCAGATGAACAGTTATTATTCAAGCAATTCATCGAAGCTGTTTGCTGATATTGATATGGACAGTCCCTACTATTTCATTCTCAACCGACTGATCGAGCAGGGATGGGTTGAAGCAGACCCAGAGATCACCTTTGCCCCTAACCATTCGATCACAAGAGGTCAGTTGTCTGAATTGATTATCAGCATGCTTCAATACGACAAGCTGGCTAAGTTCTATCAGCAGGGTAATGATTTGCCGAGTGTGGCAGATGCTGCACAGATTGATAATAAAGGCGCTGCTTCCTTGGCAATCAGACTGGGTATCCTTCCTCTTATTGAAGGCAGATTCCTTCCGGATCGTCCCGTGACCGTGTCCGAGGCGGCTGAGGTGATCAACCGGCTTGCTGAGCTCCAGGATAAACTGGATTATTTTACGAGTGATAAATGGGCGTATCGTTATTATTAAATTTTTTAATACGGCAAGGAACTAAATGGAGACAAAGTGAATATGTATAAGAATAGGCTTCCCTGATAAGGGAAGCTTTTTTCGAGTCTCATCGACAAAACTAGAACATGGAGCAGAAGCTTGTTTATGCTACAATATTTCTGCCGGACATGAGTTGATTACCGGAAGGGAGGCAGGATGATCAATGAGAAAACGCAGATTTGGATTATTTATTGTCATGTTGCTAGGTATCGTGCTTATAGGAGCCATTCCCCGGTCAGTTCATTTGCATACGTTGTACGCCGCATCTAATGAAAACGCAATCACATCCGAAGAATTACATGAGGTACTCACGAGTGCCATGGTAAGCAGGACAGATCAATTTCAATTTACCTATAAAGGTAAAGTAAAAGTGTTAAAAGCTACATTGCAGGAAGCCATAGAAAAGGCGATGCGAAGTGATTCTTACATTCAGTACACACTCAAGAGCTACGCCTATCATTACAAGGGCACGAACGCTTCAGCAGAAGTAAACATCGAGTTTAAATATAGAGAATCTCTAGAGCAGACGGCTTATGTCAATTCTCGAGTGGACCACATACTGGCCGACATCATTAAGCCAGGCATGAACGATCATGAGAAGGTGGAGGCAATTCACAACTATGTCGTTTTGAATCTGGCCTATGATGAAACCATGCAAAAATATACAGCTTACGATGGACTTGCGACAGGAAGCACGGTGTGTCAAGGCTACTCGCTTCTTACTTATCGGATGCTTACCGAAGCAGGCATTACGAATCGAATCATTGAAGGGCAGGCTGGTGGTCAGCTGCACGCTTGGAACCTGCTGCTCTTGGACGGAGTCTGGTATCACATGGACACGACCTGGGACGATCCAACGCCGGATCAACCGGGCAAAGTCAGTTATAACTACTATTTGCTGACGGATGAAGAAATGGGGCAGGATCATACGTGGGAGGCGCAGTATCCTACCGCTGTAACGCCTTATCGCGAAGCCATTCATGTACTGATGCTTCAGAATGACGATAAATATGCTGCTTATAAGCGTCTCTACGAAACGCTGAATTACGGTCTGTACAATGAGGACGAGATCATTCAAACATCAGCACAGCTGAGAGAACGGCTTCAATCCAAAATAGACGAGGGCGCCCATTCTGTTATATTCCGTTATGATGGGGAAGAGAATGAATTGTTTCGAGAACTTAAGGAGCTGTACAGCCTCGGAATTAAGTCCATCTCCTATTATGTATCTGATTTTGAGGAGACCGGTGATCTAAAGGTGAAGGTAAACTGGAAGCAGTAGGAAGCGATGATGAGCAAGACGATCCCCCCTTTTTCAAACGGGAAAGTCTGATCTGACATTAGAACAGCAAATAAAAAAAGCCTAATCCTGCTGTTGCAGCAAGATTAGGCTTTCTTCGATAGATTCAAGAGGTAACTAGGATGGATCTGTACTAAAATCGCAATCCTTCAGCGGGATCACCTTTGTTTTATGCTTCCACTTGTACCCGAGCCAGATCGCAAGGAACAATGGAATCGTAAAGTATGTGGCCACGAAGTCGAGCCAGGTTACATCGCTAAGATCAAGGGTAAGCACCTGACCAAGAATAACGATCATACAGAGTACAAAGGCAAAGATTGGGCCAAATGGGAACCATTTTGCTCTGAAAGGCAGGTCCTTTAGATCTCTCCCTTGAGCAACATAGGCTTTTCTGAAACGGTAATGGCTGATGGAAATACCGAGCCAAGTAATAAATCCGCACATGCCAGATGCGTTAAGCAGCCAGGTATATACCACACCATCGCCAAACATGGAAGCCAGGAAGGCGAGCATGCCGATGACTGCAGTGAGCAGCAGGGAGTACACAGGAATTCCTCGTTTGTTCAGCTTTCCAAAAATACGCGGTGCTTTGCCGTCCTTCGCAAGTGCGTACAGCACACGGCTTGAAGCGAACATCCCTGAGTTACCGGCAGATAGTACAGAAGTCAGGATGACCGCGTTCATCACGGAAGCGGCGAAGGCGAATCCTGCTTTCTCAAATACGAGCGTAAACGGGCTGACGCTGATCGTTTCCAGATCCGAGTTCAGCAGGTTTGGATCGGAATAAGGGATGATGAGACCAATAACCAGAATCGTCAGGATATAGAAGATCAGAATCCGCCAGAAAATTTGCCGAATGGCCCGCGGTACGCTCTTACGCGGATTTTCACTCTCACCGGCAGCGACCCCGACAAGCTCTGTTCCCTGGAAAGAGAATCCGGCTGCCATGAATACACCGAGAAGTGCAAAGAATCCGCCGTGCAGTGGGGCATCCCCTACGGTAAAGTTCTCAAAGCCGGTCGCTTCTCCGCCCAGGATCCCGAAGATCATCATGACACCGACAATGAGGAATACGATGACAAGTACAATTTTGATAAGTGCAAACCAGTACTCGGATTCCCCATAACCTTTAACGGACAAGACATTAAGTCCGATGAGCAAGAGGAGGAATACTAAACTCCACAGTGCTGAGTTGCTGTCCGGGAACCAATATTTCAAAATAATCGTGGCTGCTGACAGTTCAGCTGCAATCGTAATCGCCCAGTTGTACCAGAAATTCCATCCGAGGGCAAACCCAAGGGACGGATCTACGAATCTTGTAGCATAAGTGCTGAATGAACCGGAGTCTGGCATGAAGGTAGCAAGCTCTCCAAGGCTGGTCATTAGGAAGTAAACCATGATGCCAACCGCAGCATAAGCGATGAGTGCACCGCCTGGGCCAGAGTTCGCAATCGCGCCGCCGCTGGCGAGGAACAATCCAGTACCGATTGAGCCGCCGAGAGCGATCATTGTCATATGTCTTGTTTTAAGCCCTTTGTTCAAGCCAGGGCCTGTCGTTTCTTGATGCTGCATTCTTTTAATACACTCCTTCTATTTGGTCTTACGTATGCATGCATCTATTCCATAAATCTCAGGGTATTATGAAATGGATTCGTATGCCGGGAAAGAATAAAAAAAGACCGCTGGTTTGTATACCCGCGGTCCCTATTTTTAACTTCCGCACCATACTTTAAACGTTAAGATAGCTCAACATAGCTTACGCTATGACAGTTCTGCTCCTTTCGGATCTAGCAGCCCCAACCTGGAGTACGTTTCATAGAGCAGTACTCAGACAGATTTCGGCGGGTACGCCTTTCAACACGGAATCCAAACGGCAGCTCTTATGCCTCTTCCGGTTTACTAATCGTAACCGCGACCTCTACCTCACCTGTGTATGATGAGGTGTATCTTATATTCAATTTGCTGTAAAACAGACTTCAGTATAAAGCAAGAGCTGCCCAGAAGGCAATGGTACAATCTTCCTTATTGTGTGAGGATTTGATGAAGATTAATCCCGCTTGCGTCCCGCCATCTGCTGCCATACCGTACCAGCTGCCTGCTCTCCGGATTCAATCCGTTCCAGTGCCATTTTTGCCTGGAGGCTGACTTCAAATTCGGGATCATCTGCTGCAACTTCAAGCACTTCTCTGGCATCCTCTGTACCTACTTCATATAAGAAACGGGCTGCACGCCAGCGAACAAGCTTGCTGGTGTCCTTGAGCGCAGCCATCATGACCGGCGTGGCTGCTGGATCCCCGATGTCGGACAATGTATCCCCCGCAGTCCGTCGTACAGCAGGTGATTTATCCTGCATTGCTTCATATAATAGCTCCTGAGCCTCCGGTGTCTTCAGATCACCCAAGTAGACAACTGCCAGGCGGCGTGTTTGCATCTTCTCATCCTTCAGGGCCGTATGAATCAGGTCTATCCGCTCTGGTGTAGGCTCCATCTGATCAAGCGCCGCATAACGAACGCGCCAGTCGTCATTTTGCAGTGCTGTCCGAATCTCCTCGTCTGTTAAATCTCTGCGCTGTTCAACAAACTCTTCTTGCTTGGTGCCGTGAGCGATGGCTTGCTTAATTACTTTTTGAAGTCGTTCCGGAGGAAAGGCTGCTTCGAGCTCCTGCTCAACCTCGCGGGCAATATCAGCCAATTCGCCGTAACGAACACCATAGTCGGTCAGCTTGCGTTCCTTGATTAGTGTCGCGGAGGCAACCTCCGTTACTGCCTTTACAAACCGGTCAGATAGAGAGATACGTTCCTCCTGTGCACCTGCTTTGACTCGGATTTGCATGGGGACTCCGCGGAAAAATTGCACGAATACCTGAGCTTCGCCGAAGTGTTCCCCGTCGGCTGCCTCACCCTCAGCCCATTGCAGCTGCGCACCTTCCTGACCCAGCTTCTCCTGAACTTCCCCAAGGATGGCAGACCAGTCTGCATTGCCTTTGCGATCCAGTGCGACGAAGCCGGCAGTATGGAACACGCTTTTGACCCCTGGAATGTGAAGCATTTGGCGGATAAAGGCAGGAGCAGAACGCTCGTTATCTAATGTATAGGTTCGGCGAATGCCTGCTTCAAGCTGTTCGTCGAGATGCAGCATCATCGTATTTGGACTCGGTGTAGGTTCAATGGATGTGATTTTCATAATATCTCGTAGACCTCCGTTCATGTTCTTTGTTTATTGTAGCCAAATATTTCATTCCTATTTTGTATGAAATTCTAAGTGTACAATAATATTGTAACGGATTAAACCGATGGGTTCATCATTTTGACGGCTCTTTCTTTGTTTATTGGGAATTTGCGCGTTATTTATGCTATAATATGTTGCCATACGGGTAGAAAAAGGCTTTCACTGCCCAGTCCGTCATAGACAGTTGTGCGAGGATTTTGTATTCAAGGCTTGGAATGAACGGATGCAAGATGCTGAAGCAGACCAATTATGAACAATTTAATTTATATATAAAGGATGGTATGTTGAATGATCAGTACAAGCGGCATAACGCTCCGCTACGGTAAACGCCCATTATTTGAAGATGTGAACATCAAGTTTACCCCAGGGAACTGCTACGGCCTTATCGGGGCTAACGGAGCAGGGAAATCAACGTTTTTGAAAATTTTGTCCGGTGAAATTGAAGCAAACCAAGGTGAAGTGCACATGACACCAGGTGAGCGGATGGCCGTTCTGAAACAGAACCATTATGAATACGATGAGTATCCGGTACTTGAGACAGTGATTATGGGCCACACTCGTTTGTATGAAATTATGAAGGAAAAAGACACCCTTTATGCCAAATCTGACTTTACCGAAGAGGATGGTCTGCGTGCAGGTGAACTCGAAGGCGAATTCGCGGAGCTGAACGGCTGGGACGCGGAACCGGATGCAGCAGCGCTTCTGATTGGTCTTGGCATTCCTCGTGACATGCACGAGCAAAAAATGGCCGAACTGAGCGGCAATGAGAAGGTACGTGTTCTCTTGGCGCAAGCTTTGTTCGGAAACCCGAACAATTTGCTGCTCGATGAGCCTACCAACTATCTGGATCTGGAATCCATCCAATGGCTGGAGAACTTCTTGATGGATTATGAAGGTACAGTTATCGTGGTATCCCATGACCGTCACTTCCTGAACAAAGTATGTACGCATATTGCAGATATTGATTTTGGCAAAATTCAGCTGTATGTAGGTAACTATGATTTCTGGTATGAATCCAGTCAGCTGGCGCTTGCCCTGCAGCGTGATGCGAATAAGAAAAAAGAAGAGAAGATGAAAGAACTTCAAGCGTTCATTCAGCGCTTCTCTGCCAATGCATCCAAGTCCAAACAGGCGACTTCCCGTAAGAAGCAGCTTGAAAAAATTCAGTTGGACGATATTCGTCCATCGAATCGGAAATATCCGTTCATCAACTTCAAGCCTGAGCGTGAAGCAGGTAAACAGCTTCTGACGATTGATCGTCTGAGCAAATCTGTTGAAGGCGAGCAAGTTCTTAACGATCTCAGTATCGTGGTGAATAAGGGCGACAAGATTGCCTTTGTTGGACCTAACGGATTGCCGAAATCAACCCTGTTTGAAGTGCTGATGGGTGAAACAGAAGCTGATTCCGGGGAATATACTTGGGGTGTTACGACCTCGCAGGCGTACTTCCCGAAAGACAACTCCAAATATTTTGAAGGTGTCGATATGAACCTGGTTGAATGGCTGCGCCAGTATTCCAAGGATCAGGAAGAAACTTTCCTGCGTGGATTCCTTGGACGTATGCTGTTCTCTGGAGAAGAAGCACTCAAGAAAGCAAGCGTGCTGTCAGGTGGAGAAAAAGTCCGCTGTATGCTTGCCAAGATGATGCTGAACGGTGCGAATGTGCTTATTCTGGATGAGCCTACGAACCACTTGGATCTCGAATCCATCACGGCACTGAACAATGGTCTGATTGATACGGATGCAACGATTCTGTTCACATCCCATGACCATCAGTTCATTCAAACCATCGCTAACCGTATTATTGAAATTACGCCAACAGGTGTGATTGATCGTCAAATGAGCTATGATGAATACCTTGAGAATGATGAAGTGAAGCAGCTGCGTGCTAAAATGTATCCAGTAGAAGCCTAACATCATAAAAAAAGTCCGTATTCCATGGATTGAATTGTTACCAATTCATCCGGAATACGGACTTTTTATGTTTTGCCGCCGGCAGTTTAGGAATTGGAGGATAACCAATATTAAGACCCGCCAGTACGACGACGCTGATTATTCGGCTTTTTGTTGTTTTGGCTGACTAATTTCTTCGTTCCATTATTTTGGAAGCCGCCGCCGCGATTCCCGTTGTTCTGCTCTTTTTTCTGGGCGAGCTTTTGCTTGACTGCATCAGCCAGACTAATTTTACGAGGCTCGTTATTTTCGCTCATGAGATACATACCTCCTCTTTCGTAATCACTACCCGGTTGAAATGTTGAGTATACATACGTAACATTTCACTACCCGGTTGAAATGTAGGGTATACATACTTAACATTTCACTACCCGGTTGAAATGTAGGGTATACATACTTAACATTTCACTACCCGGTTGAAATGTAGGGTATACATACTTAACATTTCACTACCCGGTTGAAATGTAGAGTAAACATACGTAACATTTCACTACCCGGTTGAAATGTAGAGTAAACATACTTAACATTTCAACCTAATTTTATCCGTTTTTAAATCTCCAAACAAGGGCAAGAATAGATTAGAGTATAATCTAGAATATCAACCGGTTTTTCCCCCATACAAAAAAGTTTGTTTAGACTCATAGCGATGCCGCCAAGCAACACTGTTTCATCTTGTCTACAGCAATGTGACCCGGCAACATTGTTTCTATAGACCCACACGGTACCCATTTGGTAACATGGTAAAACGATTGTTCAAGCTTGCACGTGCCTATGAAATATATTTGTGTGCTTCAAAAAAGGAGTGTCGTTTCGGTTGAATGCTTATGATGATATAAAAAAAGGGGAGCGCGGGGCATGGATCAGCATCGCTGCCTATCTCGTTCTGTCAGCCTTTAAGCTTATTTGCGGTTTTGCTTTTAATTCAAGTGCTCTAAAAGCAGACGGCTTTAATAATCTGACAGACATTGTTGCTTCGATAGCCGTCCTTATCGGGCTGAGGATTTCACGGAAGCCGCCTGATTCAGATCATGCGTACGGGCATTTCCGGGCGGAAACGGTGGCAGCACTGGTGGCTTCATTTATTATGGCGATGGTCGGGATTCAGGTGCTCATTGATGCGGGAACTTCACTTTTTGAAGGAACGAAGGAGATCCCTGATATTTGGTCAGCTCTCGTTGCAGGAGTGGCTGCCGTAGTTATGATTGGAGTATATTTGTATAATCGCAAATTAGCCCGCCAGATCAGAAGTCAGGCGTTAATGGCTGCAGCCAAAGATAATCTCTCTGATGCATTCGTCAGTGTGGGGGCTGCTATTGGTATAATTGGAGCCCAGTTCGGTTTGCCTTGGATGGATACCGTTGCTGCATTTATTGTAGGTCTTCTCATTTGTAAGACAGCCTGGGATATCTTTAGAGAATCGACGCATAGTCTAACCGACGGCTTTGATGAGGATCAGCTGCATGATTTGCGAACTACGGTCGCCAAAACGCCTGGTGTGCAGGGCATCAAGGATGTCAAAGCAAGGCTGTACGGCAGTCATGTCATGGTCGATGTCGTTGTTGAGGTGGCAAGGGATCTAAGTATTGTCGAAGGGCATCACATCAGTGATACGATTGAAGAGAACATGCGGAGACATCACAATATAATGCATGTGCATGTGCATGTGGAGCCGGAAGAAACGCGGATCTAGCTGAATAGCGACGAATAAAAAAGGTGTTCCTCTCGTGTATTATTTTACGAGCAGAACACCTTTTATCATATCATCTATATTTTACTGTGTTACATTCCTGTATTGACCCATGCAATACCTTTCCAAGTATAAATCTCTACCCAAGTTTCGCCTGTAGTATGGTTCATAACTTCGTTTCCGGTAACAGATACGAATTGAGGGCTGAGAGCACCTGTTGCTTTGCCGTTAGGAGCATCATAGAAGTAAGTGATTTTTGTAATCTCCAGTGGCTTAAGCGGGATATCGATTCCATCTCCAGGCTCTACAATCGGTTCTCCATAAACAACGTCGGACACGGATCCGTCTGTTGTGGAAGTTCCATCAACGCTTACAGAAATAGGAGTCGGGGACTCTGTTTCTGTAGTTGGGGTAACTTCCTGTGCGCTGGCTGCTGCCGCCATGGAAGCTGTTACAAAAAGTGCTGCGGTAATACTGATCATTTTTTTCATTTGGATATCCTCCTAGTGTTGTTATGTAGTTCTTACATGCTTTATCAATAACCAAGCAAATAAGGATATGAAACACAAATTATAACAATTATTTCTTTATTTATCCAAGGTACATGTGCCCGGTTTCTAAATTGATGGTTTTGGACTAATTTTCTCGGGAAAATAGCACAAAAAAAACCTTACCTGACAAAGTGTTGTAATAAGGTTGGAGCTAACCAACCATCCTACACTTCTGTCACCGTAAGGTTTTTTTATGTCGATCGTCTGATGCTATACTAGCAGCATTGTGTCATTTTACATCTTAGCTCCATGGCTGCGTTATCGCGATCGGCTTCTTCCTGTGAAGAGAGAGATAACGAACAATACCAGAAATACGAAGAACAATACTTTGGCAATGGATGCAGCTGCTTCAACAATACCGAAGAATCCGAAGATTCCGGCTACAACCGCTACAATTAGAAAAATTAGTGACCATTTCAACATGGTAATCATCCTTTCCGTTTTTGTCAGAGGTGCGTTTCGCTTAGTGCTTGTCGTCACCTCGTTCGTAGTTGTCATTAACCCCGAAGAATTAAGACGAAACAAAAAGGGGGACTAGAAGATATTGTCTCAAAATTCCCTACAAATAATACGCGGATAAATAGAATTTTACCTCTCTGCTGTTTGTTTCGACAAAGGGGAGGCAGGGTAACTATGAAATAACAAAACAACAAAACAAATTGCGAAAGCGAGGTCATCCAATATGATAGAAGTAAGTGTTCTCATTATAGCGATAGCATTTGCCGTGCTTGTCGTTTTCCTCATCAAAACATTAAAGACAGTTCAGGTCTCCCTTGATAATGTATCCAAGACGCTTCAGGAGGTTCGAGGTACAATCGACGAACTGGGATATGAAGTGAAGCAGACCGTTAGACATGCCAACGATATTACAGCTGACGTTGAGCATAAGATGAAGCAGATTGATCCCGTTGTGACATCGGTCAAAAACCTGGGAGAGATTTTAACGGAGGTTACTGCTGCTGCGAAGCAAGTATCCTCGACGCTCATGAACAAATTCCAGAAGAAAAAAGAAGGATCGGTAGATACATCAGTAAGCAGAGCAGCTGATTCCAGCTACACGAAATCATTGCCTGCGCCTGGTATGACAACACCGACTTTAGCACATCATGACAACCATTCTTCACGCAAGTGGATGAATTATGTAGATATTGCAGCAGACACATGGAGCAGATTCCGCAAATAAGAAGCCAACTAGAAACATGGAGAAGAAGAAAGGGTGAGGCTAATGTTACGTATGCTCGTATTGATGCTTGCTTTAACAGCTCCTCTTTCCGTTCAACCCGTGGCAATGCAAGAGGAGTCCGTAGCAACTGCTGCAGTACAGCCTGCAGCAGATCGGACTACCTTGAAATCAGACCAGAAGGTTACTTTTGATACAGTGAATGACATCTCTTTATATGACACAGCTGAAGATCTCGTTGATCAATACGGGCAGCCCGTAAATATTGAGCATAATCGACTGCTTGGCAGTAAGGAATATATTTACGAGGATATGCTGGTTGGTATAAATAATGGCGTTGTAAACTATGTTCAAGTAGATAACAAAGCCAGTTATTTAAAGGTGAATAATGAATATATGGAGATGACTCCAAGCAGTATCAGAGCCACTCAAGGAGAGCCTGATTTTGTAGCGCAAGATGGAGAGGTATATGTTAGAGATCATCATGCTGTGAAAGTGTATATGAATCCGGATAACGGCAAATTGCAGCATGTGGAATTTTTTGACGAATATTCATTTTGAATGAATTAATAAGGGAATCAATTTCATAAATCATTTTAGGAATTTATTCAAGTTTATTTAAATACTTGTTTCATTTCAGAGTATAAGGGTTAATGTTCAATATGTGAAAATCTCAAAGGAGCGTGGATACCATGAGTACTACCAATGCAAAGAGCTATGCTAAAGTGGTTGAGAATGGAATTCAAGCGGTTGAGGCGGTAAAAGAGCTTCGTGAAGCTGGATATACTACAGATCAAATATTCGTCTTGGCGCATGACCAAGATCGAACGGATCGTATTGCAGATAAAGCTAATGCCAAAGAGATCGGAATTAAGGAGGAAGGGATGTTTGATTCTCTAGCCAACTTGTTCCGCTCACGAGGGGACGAGCTTCGTGCGAAGATCGTAACGATGGGCTATACCGAAGCAGAAGCTGATTATTATGAGAAAGAACTGGATAAAGGAAAAGTACTCGTTATTGCTAGACGGGGTGAATGATATTTTTAAGTTTAAACATATGGAAATAATATATTTATAGAGCCAAGGAATGGGACTAAAAGTCCCATTCCTTCTGTGCGTTCAATAGAGAAATCTATGAAAAATTGGTGAAGAAGCTTTAAATGACAACCTTAGATGTGTGCGTTATTTTATAATAAAAGGGATGCAAACCAAGGGTGTAAGGCATTTGACTTTTATTGGGACTGCTCTAGGTTACAAATCAGTGTATAATCATTGTTAGTGGAATTTGCAGTACGAATAGCGCATTTGGCTTCTGACAGAAGGAGAGAGCTATGAGAATATTAATTGTTGATGATAATCCTACCAATGTCATTATTATTCGTGAAATCTTAAAGAAAGAAAATTATCGAGATATTATTACGGCAAGCTCCGCTTTTGATATGTTTGATGTGCTTGGCATTAAGCTGGGTGCAGATGTAGATGGGAATGTGAATGAGCCTGAGGCGTCTGATATAGACCTTATTCTGCTGGATATGATGATGCCGGAGATGGACGGGATTGAGGCTTGCGGTGTTGTGCAGAAGTACCCGCACCTCAATGATATTCCTATTATTATGGTCACCGCTGTAGGAGATTCCAAGAAGCTGGCAGAAGCGCTTGATGTTGGTGCAATGGACTATGTGACCAAACCTATTAATAAGGTTGAGCTGATGGCTCGTATTCGTCTCGCCCTTCGATTGAAGCAGGAGAAGGATTGGAGAAAAGAAAGAGATAAGCGCATTCAAGACGAGCTCAAACTCGCGGGTTTGGTACAAAATGCGGTGTTAAGTCCGGCTATAGAGGATGATCATTTTCATGTTCATGCCTTGTATCAGCCTTCTGCAGAACTGGCTGGGGATTTATACGCCTGGTATCCGCTTGGCAAAGGAAGATACGGTGTGATCCTGCTTGATATGATGGGGCATGGTATTTCTTCTTCTTTATTTTGCATGTTTATCGCATCGGTATTAAAGGATGCGGTTACTACCTACGTTCAGCCTGACCGGGTTGTCCAAGAGCTGAATCGTAGATTTAATCAGCTGTACCTCGAGGAACAACTGGTGCAATATTATTTTACAGCCATTTATCTTGTGGTGGACACGAATGAAAAGCGTATTGATTACGTAAATGCAGGCCATCCGCCTGCCCTGCTGTTCGAGGATGACGGAACCGTACACACACTTGATGTGGTTACACATCCGGTAGGACTATTCGAGCAAATGGATGCGAAGACAGAAACGATATATTACAAGGGTGACAGTCATATTGCGATGTTTACAGACGGGCTGCTGGAAGTATTCGAAGGTGAGACAGAGGAGCAATTCGCTTATCTAACGCAGAATTTATCTAGAAATCATACTTGGGATGAGACGGAAATGCGCCGGATCTTTCTGGATGACAGCATTCCGAAGGAACATGAAGATGATATTTGCTTAGTATGGATTACACTAAAAGGAGAATGACAGTATGAAGATACGCACTCGACTGCTTATAGGCTTCAGTGCATTAATGGCAATATTGCTTGTACTAACCATTGTCAGTTATAACACCACCAGCTCGATGCGAACGGAAATTGATGAACTGTACAATGACCGTTATATGAAGACCCGATATACTTCTGGAGTGCGTGCAGATGTAAATAATATAGCCACCCAGATTGCGACAGCCATAACGAATCCGAATACAAATTCAGCAGAAACGCTCAGTCAACGGATCGAGGATCTTAAGTCAAATGCTGCGACACAGCTTGAAGAGGTTACCGAGCGAGCGACTGAGGCTGAAGAACGCCGCTTGGTTGACCAGGTTGTCGTCAATTTAAGAGAATATACGAGCTACACGGATCGTCTTCTGGCCCTGCTGGAATCAGGCGAATATGCAGCGGCTACCAACCTTCGGACAAACACGGGAACGGCTGCCCAGCAAGGGGTATTAGATGTACTGACAGAACTCAATAATTATCAGGATCTACTAATTGATGATCAGATCCAGGAAGCGAATAACGAGATGAACCGCTCTGTCCAGTGGCTCACTGTGCTGCTGGTAACCGGATTGCTGGTCGCCTTGGGGGTTATCTTATGGGTGATTCCAAGCATAACGAAGGGTCTGAATACAGTTTCGATGATGATCCAAAGCTTCGGCAAGGGAAGATTCCGGACGATCAAACGGATTCAGGTCAAATCCAAGGACGAAATTGGACAGATTGCGCATGTGTTTAAAGACATAGCCAAAGATTTAGAAGAGAAACAGCAGATTGAACAGGATTACCTAAGAGCACAAGAGGATCAGAGCTGGTTGAATGCCAATATGGCCCGAATTACGGAGATGCTGCGGGGTATTAATTCAACTCATGAGGTAGCACAGCTGTTCATTAGTGAATTCGCACCTATTTTGACGGCCCAATATGGGGCTGTTTATCTCTATGACGAGAACAAGCATCCTGAAGAACTCAGACGCTACGGAGCGTATGCTTTTGACGACAGTAATACAGAATGCAGCCGCTCCTTTAAGATTGGGGAAGGCTTAATTGGTCAGAGCGCGCTGGATAAAAAAGTGATCGAGCTGACTGAAGCACCAGATGGGTATTTGTCCATTGGGTCGAGTCTTGGCTCTGCGAAACCGGCCCACATCCTGATCCAGCCTGTACTCTTTGAAGATGAAGTACTGGGTGTAGTCGAGATTGCATCCTTCGAATCGTTCTCGAGTCTGCAAAAGGCTTTGTTTGAGCAGCTCGTTAACAATATCGGTATCATTATTAACAATATTAATAGACGTATGCGTGTGGAAGAGCTGCTTCGTGAGTCTCAGACACTTACAGAGGAGCTTCAAGTACAATCTGAAGAGCTGCAGACTCAGCAGGAGGAACTTCGTCGTTCGAATGAGAACCTCGGTGAGCAGGCAGAGGAGCTTAAGCGCTCTGAAGAACTGCTTCAACGCCAGCAGGAAGAGCTGGAGCATTTCAACACCGAATTGCTTGCGAAGACGAGAGCTCTCGAAGAGCAGGTACAGCAGGTGGAAGAGAAGAATGAACAGATTGAAGAGACGAAGCGGCAGCTGGAGCAGCAAGCCATGCAGCTCTCAATCACTTCCAAATATAAATCCGAGTTCTTGGCGAATATGTCCCACGAGCTTCGCACTCCGCTGAACAGCTTGCTTATCTTGTCACAGCTGCTTACGGAGAATAAAGAAGGTAATCTATCGGATAAACAGAAGGAGTATGCACAAACCATCTATATGTCCGGTGCTGACCTCTTGAAAATGATCGATGAAATTCTGGACCTGTCGAAAGTCGAATCTGGAAAGATGGATATTAATCATGAAAAAGTCAGCCTGCAGGATCTGCGCAACTTCGTTCAGCAGAATTTTGCGCCGGTTGCACTTAGCAAGGATTTGAAGCTGGCATTTGAAGTCAAGGATGAGCTGCCAGAGAGCTTCATTTCGGATGGGCATCGGGTGAAGCAGGTGCTGCGGAACCTCTTATCCAATGCATTCAAATTTACTTCAGAGGGCTCAATTACGGTCAGCATGAGACAAGCGGACGATTCAGAGCTGCCTCATTATATTGATATGGATGTCCCTTTCCTGGCTATTTCAGTAAATGATACAGGCATTGGTATTGCTCCAGACAAAAAAGATCTGATCTTTGAAGCCTTCCAGCAGGTGGATGGAACGACCAGCCGCAAATACGGAGGAACCGGGCTTGGACTCTCCATCAGCCGTGAGCTGGCTCGTCTGCTTGGCGGCGAGATTATGCTGGAGTCTACGGAGGGCAAGGGCAGCACATTTACTCTGTATCTCCCTCTGCTTACAGATGCTAAGCTGGGAGAGCAGCGGGAGCTTTCGGTTGAACAGGGCGAAGCCGCAGCTGCACAAGAGTCCAGAGGCCGTTACCTGCCGCGAGGAAGATCGGTACTGAATGCGGTACAGAGTGAGGCCAAAGCGCAGATCGCATCCTCCGCGACAGTGATCAATAACATCAAGGATGATCGGGATACGATTAAAGAAGGCGATCGGGTGATGCTGATCATTGAGGATGATCCCAAATTTGCGAATATACTGATGGACATGACGCGTGCCCGCGGATTTAAAGCGTTAGTTGCTCTGCAGGGAGATGTAGGACTGGATACAGCGAAGCAATATGTCCCTGATGCGATTATTCTTGATATTCAGCTTCCGGTGATGGATGGATGGGCTGTGCTTAACGAACTCAAGGCGAACTTGTCGACTCGTCATATCCCGGTACATGTGATTTCGGTTATTGATGACATTAAGCAGGGCTTGATGATGGGGGCTATCGCTTATCTGAAGAAGCCGTCTACTCGAGAATCGCTGGATAACGCTTTTTCACATATTGAATCTTATATTGATAAATCATTGAAGCGACTTCTCATTGTAGAAGATGATGCTGTTCAGAGAAATGCCATTATAGAGCTTATAGATCATGATGATGTAGCAATTACTGCGGTGTCTACAGGCAGGGAAGCGCTGGACGAACTGAGAAATGTGAAGTATGACTGTATGGTTCTTGACTTGATGCTCACCGATATGACGGGATTTGAACTGCTTGATCAAGTAAGGGATAATGCTAGTCTGAATGATCTTCCAATTATCATATATACAGGTAAGGAGCTCGACAGTAAGGAGGAAATGGAGCTGCGCAAGTATGCGGAGTCCATCATTATCAAGGACGTCAAATCACCGGAACGTTTGCTGGATGAGACAACCTTGTTCCTGCACCGGGTAGAAGCTAATCTTCCTGAAGATAAGAGACAGATTCTGCAAAATCTGTACAACAAGGAAACTTTATTTGAAGGTAAACGAATATTGCTCGTAGATGATGATATCCGGAATGTATTTGCTCTATCTAGCGTTCTTGAAGGGTATCGTATGGAAGTCACATTTGCCGAGAATGGCAGAGAAGCAATTGAAATTCTTGAACGTGATCATGGATATGATCTGGTGTTGATGGACATGATGATGCCGGAGATGGATGGTTACGAGGCAATGAGAAGAATTAGAGAAATGCCTGAATTTGATAAGCTGCCGATTATTGCCCTTACCGCCAAAGCGATGAAGGATGATCGCAGCAAATGTATAGAAGCAGGAGCTTCTGATTATGTGAAAAAACCGATTCAAACCGATCAATTATTATCTCTAATGAGAGTTTGGCTGTATTCATAATCTGTATTCGTGGGTAAGTATGTTAGAATACACCCAATTTGATCGAATTTTAGTAAGGAAGTGGGAAGGTAATGACATCCTGGGATCAAACACACACAGAGGATTCGGCGGACGACAAGCCGATGATTAAGGAACGCGAGCAAATTGAAATTGAATTGTTAATGGAAGGAATACACCGTTTTTATGGGTATGACTTCCGTAATTATGCACTCCCTTCACTGACACGGAGAATTCTTCATCATGTGAATGCGGAGCGTTTGAAATCGATATCGGAGCTGCAGCATCAGGTACTTCATAACCGGGAAGCATTCAAACGTCTAGTGCAAAGCTTGTCTATCCCCGTAACTGAAATGTTTCGTGATCCCAGTTTGTTCAAGACGTTCCGCGAGAAAATAATTCCCGTATTAAGGACATATCCTTATATCCGGATATGGCACGCCGGCTGTTCGACGGGAGAGGAAGTCTATTCGATGGCTATTTTGCTGCATGAAGAGGGGTTATATGAGAAATCCCGTATATATGCAACAGATATGAATGAACGTTCTCTCCAGCAGGCGAAGGAAGGGGTGTACGGCATTGAGAAAATGAAGCTGTACACCAAAAATTATTTGGAGGCCGGCGGTACGGGTGTCTTTTCAGAATATTACACGGCACGCTACAACTCGGTCATGTTCCATCCTTTTCTGAGACGAAATATCATTTTTGCAGAGCATAACTTGGCTACGGATCGTTCTTTTAATGAATTCAACGTTATATTCTGTAGAAATGTCATGATCTACTTTAATGATGAGCTGCGTAATCATGTTCATGGCCTGTTTCATGAGAGCCTGAGCCACTTTGGAATTTTGGTATTAGGGGCGAAGGAATCCATTCATTTCTCAGGCTATAGTGATGATTACGAGTCGATGGACCGGGCTGAAAAAATATATCGCAAGGTGAAATAAACGCGGGGGGTTAGGTTGTTATGGTCATGGGGGCTCAAGAACCGATTCATATTCTGCTTGTAGATGACCGCCCTGAGAATTTGCTTGCGCTTGAAGCGGTGCTTGAGAGTGAGCATTATGTTCTCGTAAAGGCGACTTCGGGGGAAGAAGCATTGAGGAGTCTACTTAAGCATGAATTTGCCGTTATTGTTCTCGACGTCCAGATGCCTGGGCTTGACGGAATAGAGACCGCAAAATTGATTAAAGCCAGAGACAAAACCAAAGATATTCCAATTATTTTTATATCTGCTAACAGCAAAGAGGCAGAGCATCTATTCGCCGGATATTCAGCGGGTGCGATCGATTATATGGTCAAACCGTTCATTCCACAGATTCTAAAGTCCAAGATTGAAGGATTTGTAGAGATGTATCTGTCGAACAAGCAGCTCAAGACCCAATCCATGCTGCTGCAGCAAAAGACGATGGAGCTGGAGCGGATCAATAAGGAATTGGTTGAAGCGAAAGAGGCTGCTGAGATCGCTGCACATGCGAAGACAGAGTTTTTGGCTATCATGAGTCATGAGATTCGAACGCCGATGAATGGGGTTATCGGTATGATTGATCTCCTGATGGAGACCGATCTTGCAGAAGAACAGCAGGAGTATACCCAAATTATTAGAAGCAGTGCGGATGCCTTGGTAAGCATCATCAACGATATTTTGGACTTTACCAAAATGGAGTCTGGCAAAATGGAGCTGGAACGGCAGCCATTTGACTTGTCCAGCTGTATTCAGGAAGTATTGAACTTGTTCCAGGTTGATGCTGCTAAGAAAAATCTGGAGCTCGTTTACTTTGTCGATGAGAAGATACCTTCTGTCCTCTACGGAGATATGACCAGACTTCGCCAAGTGCTGATTAATTTGATCAGTAATGCAGTGAAGTTCACAGAACAGGGTGGAGTTTATATCATCTCTTCGCTTAAACAGGTCGAGAATGGGGTCTATACCCTGGAGTTCACGGTGAAGGACACAGGTATTGGAATTCCGGAGGAGAAGGTGCACCATTTGTTCCAGCCATTTTCTCAATTGGATTCCTCTATGACTCGAAAATACGGAGGAACCGGATTAGGTCTAGCTATATGCAAAAACCTGGTTGAGATGATGAATGGTCATATTTACATTGATACAACCGAAGAACGGGGAGCATCCTTCGTATTCACCGTGGAAATGGCTCCTTATGATCATCACGGCAAAGAGGAAGAATGTAAGGAGCTGCAAGCACGTAGTCATACAGAGAAGGAATCTTCTGCAAACGTGCTGGTCGTTGATGATCATCCGATTAATCAAAAGTTGATGGTAAGTATGCTGGGCAAGCTAGGCTTGTCCTCAGATATTGCTGAAGACGGTCAGCAGGCATTAGATATGATGCTGAAGTATAAGTATGATCTGATATTTATGGATCTGCAGATGCCTGTAATGGATGGACTGGAAAGTACTCGCCGCATTCGTAAAGAGCTAAATGGAATCCATTATCCGACGATTGTTGCCATGACGGCTAATGTGATGGATGGAGTTCAGCAACGCTGTCTGGCAGCAGGGATGGATGATTATATTAGTAAGCCTGTCAAAATGGGTAGTGTTAAACAGAAACTGGCTCAAATCCAAAGGGTCGGAAATGGAGTATAAGCTCCTTTTTACTTGAATCAAAATTTCACTTCAGAAATATTTTCCAAGTGCAGATTTGTTTCACTATATAAATAGGTGGTTAATCAATATAGAAATAATTTTTGGGAGAGAGATGTCTAATGAATACAAATAAAAATGACAAGTTTAAAGCAGAGACAGAAGTCAATAATAACACTTGTACAGTTTATTTGAGCGGAGAGCTGGACCTCTCCGTTGCTCCGGACTTTAGAAATACGATGGAGCCCCTAGTGGCAAATACGGATCAAGACCTGATTGTGAATCTGAAAGATCTGAAATACATTGATAGTACGGGGATTGGAATTTTGTTGTCTATTCTAAAAGCAAGACATGCGAAAGATGCCTCATTCATGGTGGAAGAGGTTCCTGGAAATATACAAAAGCTATTTGACATGACAGGCATCACCAAATTCTTTGTCCCTCAGGAGAATTCCCAATAGGAAAGGATCGAAGAAAGAATGAAAGCAGAAGCACAGAGAGTAACACTTAAGCTGCCAGCTACGGCAGACTTTGTTGATATTGTCAGATTGAATCTGTATGGAATTGCGTCAAAGATGGGTTTCTCATATGAGGACATTGAGGACATGAAGGTTGCGGTTTCGGAAGCATGCAATAATTCAGTGCTCTATGCCTATGGAGAAGAGAATGGCGTTGTGGATGTGTTTTTTGAATTTGATGACGAGGAATTGTCTATTACGGTCAAAGATGAAGGGGAGAGCTTTGAGCGTGTAGAACAAAGAGACGGCATCGCTGCACTGCATGACAAAGATCTAGATGAGGTTCAAATCGGTGGACTGGGATTCTATCTGATGCAGGCTCTGATGGATGATGTCAATGTCGTCACAGAAGAGGGCAAAGGAACAGAAGTCGTCTTGATCAAACGCCTCACTAAGAGTGAGGAAAGGGTATGACCGATCGTTTGACTCCCCAAGAGTCGATGGACGAAGCAGTGGGTTTGATTTGGGAATATCAACAGACCAAAGATAATGAAATTGCTACCGTTCTGATTAAGAAATACGAGCCTATGGTCAAGATGGCCGCAGGCAAGATTTCTCGAAATAGACCAGATTTATACGAAGACCTGTACCAGACAGGTCAAATGGCTCTCGTGAGGCTGCTCAGTCAGTATGATATTAATCTGGGCATCCCTTTCGAGCCTTATGCGATGAAGAGCATGATTGGTCATATGAAAAATTATCTGAGGGATAAGTCTTGGTACATACAAGTTCCCCGCAGGATCAAAGAAAAAGGTGCGCTGGTGCAGCATGCGATTGATGATCTGACGATTAAGCTTGAACGATCACCGGATGTTCAAGAAATTGCGGAATACCTGGATCTAACGGTGGAAGAGACCGTTGAGGTATTGGCAGGACGTGAGTCCTATCATTATGTATCACTTGATTCACCGTTGTCTCAAGACGAGAGTACGGCAACGCTTGGTGAACTTATCAGCTCAGAGGCTAATGATTATGATGCGGTAGAGAAACGAATGGATCTTCAGCAGGCGCTGGGACAATTGAAGGAGCAGGAGCAGAAGGTGCTGCTGCTTGCATTCCAAGATGGTCAATCCCAGCGGGCCATAGCTCAGAAGCTGGGCGTCTCCCAAATGAGTGTCTCCCGGATTCAGAAACGGGCAACGGAAAAATTAAAACAAATTATGACGCAATCCTCATCATCATAGGATAAATTCTAAAGAGGCATGCCCGCATTTCTTACGGAATGCGGGCATGCCTCTTTGTGGATCTAACCCTGTGTTTATGGATAAGAGAGATTGGAATAAGGAGGCATAGAGATGGATCAGCTGAACTTACAGGAAGTAAGGCTGTATGAGGAGTGGGTCTGGCAGGATTATGAGGTATCCGAATTTGATTGTGAAGAGCTGAATAGGCTGAAGGAAGAAATACCTTCTACTGCAGAACGGCTCACCAAGCTGCCTGAAATCCAGACGAATTATATATCTGTCCGTACTATTGGCGGGAAGAATGTATTGTTTGGGTCATTGCTCTATTCTATTAAAAAGAACCTGGACGACGAGCAGCAAAGCCATCAATTTTATTTTTATGTAGATCCGAGTCATCTCATTACCGTAAATATTGATAAGCATACCCGAGAGGCCTTGCTTGCAGACGAGCGAAAGCGGATGTTTGAGGAGGCTGAAGATGCGGTATCGGGTATGTTTATTGTCGCTAGGGCGCTCCTGCATTACTTTCATATAGGTCTGGACAAATTCGAAATCAATTTACGCAGCCTGGAGGAGAGTATGGAGAAGAGAAATGCTCGAACGCTGATGGATAAAATACTATCTGCCCGCTTTGAGCTTTTATTTTGGAGCAATCAATTTATCTCGTTCCAAGAGCTGCTGCATGCCTCCAATGAGGCTTTTCATTTCCTCTCGATCGAGGAGCGAACAACCTATAAACAGCTGACTTACCGGATGAAACGTATGGACAGCTTGTTCCGTCATTATGAGGATGAGATTGATACTTTAATCTCAATCGATAACGCCGCTTCTTCCATTCGCGGCAACGATATAATGAAGACGCTGACGATTGTTACAGCGGTCTTTACTCCGGCGACAGCTGTGGGGGCCATATGGGGAATGAACTTCGAGAATCTGCCTTGGATTAAGACACCATGGGGATTTACGGTTGTCACTGCAGCGATATTGATAAGCATGGCAGGCATGTACATCTGGATGTTTATGAAGGGCTGGACAGGAGATATTCTAAAGATCAAGCCTCGTGGTGAGAAGCCTTCAAACACGAAGAACCCGAGCTGACGGGCTTATGCAAAATAACATGATAAGAAAGCCTGAGATTAGCTGCGTGAGCTAAAGTCAGGCTTTCTTACGTTCTCCATTTAATGGAGAACTTATTTAGAAGCATCGATATACCCTTGCAGCTCGGCAATATATTGACCGATGACAGGAAGATTCATATCCACAATCAGACTGAGAACCCAACCGAGGATCGCTAGGACAAGAACCGTACCAACGGACATTCCTAGACCTCTGGCAATACCTGCAGTCAGATTGGCCAGTATCCGCTTTTTGGGGCTGGTATAATTCTCAAGAATATCTTTGAATTCCGCGCTCTCCATTGCTTGTATAATTCCCTCCAGCCTTTGGTTCAAATTCTTCACCTCATGCCGGAGTTCAAATGGGTGTTCGTTAACCTCTTCTTTGTTAGTATTGCGCTCGGAGTTGATATTCCGATTGGTTTTCAGCTCGACAGAACTCATCAGAAACGCCTCCACTTCTGTAAGAAATTATATTACTCGAATGATCTATAAAAATAGCCAGCTGCAAGCAGCTGGCTATTACGAAAGCAACTTCAATGCTTAAGGCAGTTTGGTTGTCGTAGTTGATGAAGCTGATGGGGTTGAGTAACTACCTTGGGATGTACTGCTATTGTTATTGGAGGATGTGGTCGAGTTCAGCTCATGTTCTGCTTCATTGGCAGCTTTGGCTGTCGTTGCCGCAACTTCCTCGGATGCTTTCTTAGCTTCGCTAGCCACATCATCCTTCGCCTGCTTGATGCTTGCTACGACGGAAGTCGTATTATCGCCCACAGTTTTAGCCAACTCACTAGTTTTACCAGATACGGTTTTAGCAATTTCCGATGCTTTGCTTCCTACCACACCTGCTACTTCTTTGGTTTTGTCGGAGACAACAACCATTTTATCGGATAGATCACCTCTTAAGTCACGGCCTGGCTTAGGTGCAAACAACAAGGCTGCTGCTGCGCCAAGAAGTCCACCGATGAACAAGCCTTTAGCGAAGTTATTACTACTGCCTGTCTCTTCGTTTCTGTAGTCCGTCATGTTTTTAGTATAATCTGTCGCATTATGAGTCATGATTGATCACTCCTTCAATTGTAATGATTAACTCTTTTTTACTAATAACCCGTTAAGCTGCTCTTCTAAACAGTTTACCAATAAGTCCTAAGATAAAGACAAATATGGCTGTACCGATTATGGCGGGGACAACGGCAAAATCAGCGATGATCGGACCGAAGTCACCAAACAGCAGCGAACCAATCCATGCGCCGACAAATCCCGCAATCATTGAACCTAGAATTCCGCCCGGCATGTTATGGCCAACGAGAGCATCACCAATGAGTCCAATGATTATCGCCATCACGATACTAATGATGATCCCCCACATAACAATCGCCTCCTATGCTGCTATAGTGCCTTGCTTACTTCGTATATAAACTATCGGCAGTGAGGTTGAAACAAAGGATGCAGGAGGAGGCGATATGCACTGACTTTTATGGAGAAGCTTCCTGAAGCAGGCGATGCATGCAGAAGGTCCATATGGCTCCGCACAAGAGACCTGTCACAACATCCGTTGGATAATGAACGCCGAGATAAATACGGCTGTACCCGATCAATAGAACAAATAAAGCGCCAAAGAGGGCAAGAAGAGATCCAGACCCACCTCTATTTTTGATTGTCTGCACGAGCAGGACGAAGATAACGCCATAGAACCCGGCAGCAATCATAGAATGACCGCTTGGAAAGCTGTATCCGTGGGCGGCCATCAGCTGTTCAAGCTCAGGTCGTTCTCGTCTAAGAAGAATTTTGAGCACATAATTAATGCTCCACATGCTAATGAAGCTGACCGCTACGATATATGCGTTTACATAAAGTTTACGAAAGATCCCATAATAGCTCACAAATACAAGTGCAACAATGGCAGTGATATTAAAAGAACCAAACTCGGTAATTCCTTTAATAATCGGCAGTAAGGAATAGTACCAGCTGTCAGCATGAGGAAAAAGGTAAAACTGGATATTTTCATCAATCGCTTGAACCTGATCGACTCCAACTAGCATAAATAAGAGTACGATGATGAGAACAAAGGTCAGGCTGCCAGCTAGTCCAATAGTTGTCCAGTAGAATTTTTTTTTGCTGTTATTCGTCATTGATGTGTAACTCCTGACTTTGATTGAATTGGTTGTGGATTTTGCAGATTTATGTGGGATAGAGGTAGATCGTATGTATTCAGCTAATTTTCTTCTAGTCTATCCATTATCTCTGTCAAAATGGTTTCTTTGTACTATACTGTACTATGGTGTTCGTTTTGGTACAAACCAAGCGGCTAGCAAGTTCCTTGAGAAGGAGAGAAAAACATGTTAGATGCATTATTATTAACCGAATTCCGGGGTGGTGTAATGGAAAGCGCACACCGCGGTCATATATCAATAGTGAATGAAAAAGGAAAAGTTGTCTATTTCGCAGGTGACCCCCATTTTAAGACCTTTACCCGCTCTGCGGCCAAACCACTTCAAGCCATACCGGGCATTAGGGCTGGTATACAAGAGAAATATGGCTTCACTTCCGAGGAAATTGCCCTGATGGTCTCCTCCCATCGCTCGGAGGATTTTCACCAGCGTGTATTGATGCAGATGAAAAATAAGATCGGAGTAGATGAGACAGGGCTGGTCTGTGCTCCGAGTTATCCGCTCCATGAAGAGAGCAGAACGGAGTATATCAAGAAGGAAGGGCATAAACGAAGAATTCTTCATAACTGCTCAGGTAAACATATGGGGGTACTTGCCTATACGAAGCTGAAGGGGGCTGACGCTAGTACTTATGCCGATCCGCTTCATCCTGTGCAGCAGGAAATCAAAGAAGTGATTTCACAACTTACAGAGGTATCACAGGAGGAGCTGTCTCCAGGAACCGATGGCTGCGGATTTCCGGTCTATGCGCTGCCTATTTCAGGAATGGCGAGAGCCTTTCTTAAACTGGCTTGTCCGGATTTGATTGCAGATGAATCTACCCGGCAGGCTGCGCAGCTTATTACTGCAGCGATGAATACAGCACCAGAAATGGTGGGAGGAACAGGCAGAGTAGATACGGTTCTGCTTCAGGATTCGAATATCGTTGCCAAGGGCGGATTTCAAGGCGTGTTTTGTTTTGCTCTCCGGGAGGAGCGGCTGGGGATCAGCTTCAAGGTTCTCGATGGCTCCGAAGAGGAGTGGGGACTGATCACCGCATCGATACTTGAGCAAATCGGTTATCGTAATCAGGCAACCTTGAACGCATTAAGGAAACAATTCTCACAGGACATTCGTAATGATGCCGGAACCGTTGTGGGTACCGCACAGCCTGTGTTTGTTCTTCAACATGAGAATTCATCTGGATTAGAACCATCATTCAAAGACCAATAAAAAAACTGCCCCTATTCTGCCATTAGGCAGGAAGGGGCTGTTCGTTATGCGCGGAGACGGCCGAGTTCGGATACGAGCGCCTCTACTTCGGAAATACTGAGATTGCTTTTGGAATTAACGATTTCGTAAATATCCAGGATATCGTCGTACTGAGCTACTGTGAACGCGGATGACTGGAGCGCAGAGGCACTCGCCATTCTTAGTTTAGACTTGATGGCATCAATCATAAACTCGATGTTCTGCTGATTTTTTTGGGTTAAATCCATGTTCCGTCCATTCCTTTCGACTTCATTAAAGTTTGTTCGTATTGTATCATGTAAGCATCAGGATAGAAAGATAAAGAGATAAAGAGGAGGTTCGTGAACCCTTGTCCAAATTCACATCGACAACATCCAGGACAACAGCCTCTGGTCACAAAAGAAGTGGAAAAGGAGCTCTTGCTTCATTCTTCAAACAGATTGCAGCGCACCATTCTATAGATAAATTAACCTTTGTATGTATCGGAACAGATCGTTCCACAGGTGATGCATTGGGTCCGCTTACCGGAAGCTATTTAGTAGAGTACGGATTTCAGCACGTGATGGGTACGCTGCCGAACCCCTGTGATGCTGCAACATTGAAGCAAATGATCCGCACAATTCCCGCTGACCATGTAGTCATTGCGATTGATGCTTGCCTGGGCTCTGCAGTTGACGTTGGTGATTACCTCTGCCGGGAGCGTTCACTGGTACCTGCTGAATCGGTAAAAGGAGACCTGCCTGCTGTCGGTCATTACAGCATTGCCGGTATTGTTAACGTGAATGGCCCCAAGCCGTATACGCTGCTTCAGATGACTTCTCTACATCGGGTAATGAATATGGCGCGTGAGCTTGCGTTGGCTGCTCATGAGGGATTTCAATTGCAAACTGGTTCAGCAGAGTCTGAATTGCTTAATGTATGTAATACTGGATTTCATGATCCATGCTAACAGAAAGAGGGCGAATGTAATGGAAAAAGTACAATTAGGAAATCATGTTATCGCTTATAGAGATCATGGAGAAGGACAACCGGTGGTATTGCTGCATGGTTATTGCGGAAGCTCTGACTACTTTGAAGAGGTATTGCCTCAATTAGTGAAGCAATATCGCTGTATCGTACCGGATCTCAGAGGTCATGGGGAATCGGGGACGCCTAACAACAGCTGCAGTATTAGCGATATGGCAGATGATATCGTGGAGCTGCTCAATCATTTGGGTATTCAGCAAGCTAGTGTTTTCGGCCATTCCTTAGGAGGATACCTCACACTATCTATTGCAGACAGATATCCTGATCGGCTTAATGCCTTTGGCTTAATCCATTCAACGGCTTATCCAGACAGTGACGAGGCCAAAGAAAAGCGTCTCAGAGCAGTGTCCACTATTCAAACGGAAGGGATTCAACCCTTTGTGGATGCTTTGGTTCCTAATCTGTTTGCAGCAGAGCACCAGACGACGATGGTATCCAAGATAGATCGAGTCCGGGAGATTGGTTATCGGACTTCTCCTCAGGGAGCATCCAATACGGCCATCGCCATGAAGGAACGTCCTGACCTGCGGCATGTGCTGGATGAAGCGAGTGTTCCCGTGCTGTTAATAGCGGGAGAACAGGATGCCGTTGTGCCGCCGGATCGGACCTTTACTTCAGACAGCCCGAGAGTAACGCAGTCGCTTATCACAGATGCTGGTCATATGAGTATGGTTGAGCAGCCGGATGAATTCCTTCGTGCGCTTACCAGCTTTATGAATAATAATGTAAAATAAGTGCTGTATCTATATAAATGGTTAGACAGCAGGCTTGGGGTAATTATCCGGGCCTGCTTTTTATATTGCTTGCACAGTTTCGTGGAATCAAAGAGCCTCATATTTTACAATCAGCTTCTTACAACAAAGTCTTTCATGTTTGGCTTTTTCCTTATATTCCGGGTACAATTTAAATGGAGTGCTGGAACGCTCAGAACTCACGGATAAGCCGCTCCGTGCTTCGGACAGACGGCCAAAGGAGAAGAGACGCTGATGTTTAGAAGAGATTATCTCCTCCGCATGGTGGAGGAAATGACGGAAATGATCGGTAAAGTGTTTGAGCTGAAGCAGAAGAAAATGCATATTGATGCCTTATGGGAGCTGGATGAGTGGCTTAAACGCCAGTTCCGGCTTAATTCTCAGCTGCTGAACTCTCTTCCGGTTGAAGATATCATCGATTTGTTCCGGCTTGGTGACGGTGTGGAAGTAGACAAGGTCCAGCAAGTGGCACGAATTATGGAAGAGGAAGGCCGAGTGTACATGGATCAAGGGTCGACTGATCAAGCACTTGTCCGCTGGATGAAAGCTCTGCATTTATATTTATATAGCCTGCTTCATGGGGCAAACAGAGAGATCTTAAGTGCACCTGAACGCGTTGCGGCATTGCTGGAGGAAATTAAAGGGTATGAGCTGCCTGAGAAGACGGAAAGACTAAAGGCGTTATATCACGAGAAAGCGGGACGATATGACGAGGCGGAGAACAGCTGGTATCGCTTGAGCAGGCAGGAGCAATATGCACAGGAGGCGGCTGAGTTCTACAAGCGTCTGCTGCTGCAAGAGGATGTACAGCTTGAAGCGGGAGGTCTGCCTCGCACAGAAGTGGAGGAAGGACTTCGGGAATTGCAGGGCAGATAAGTAGGATAGACCTGCCGGTGCTGGCTTTATAAGACAAGCTGAGCTGGACAATGTGTTCTGATATGTTATTGTTACTCAAAGAACAATGTTAACCATAGAAAGTGAGATGTACCCTTTGGATTCATTACGAAAATTAATTGAAGGTATTTTTGAAGAGCAGGGACTGATTACGGCTACACTAAGTCAGCTTCGCAAGAAAGAAGGACAGACCTTCACTAAAGTGCAGGTTAAGCCGGTTCTGCTTAAAAACAAACTCCATTACCAATTTGCATACCATCAGAACAATAAAGTAACTCACGATAATTTGATCCCGGATGAAGCTGCTGAGCGGATGAAGCAATTATTTGAGGAGACTTTTCGGCAAGGCATGATTTGTACTCCTGAAGCCGACTATCAGATCTTGATCAGCAAGAAGTACAAAGTGTCGATCTTGACCAAAACTCCCTCCAAGCAGGAGGCGGATTTGTCTCATAATCGGAAGAAACGTTATGTGCTAGAGGACGGCAAGCCGATTCCCTTCCTGATTGAGCTCGGTATTATGAGCGATGAAGGCAAGGTGCATGCCCGTAAATATGATAAGTTCAAGCAGATCAATCGCTTCCTTGAAATGGTGGAGGATGTACTGCCTAATTTGCCGCAGGGACGACCGATTACGATTGTCGATTTTGGCTGTGGCAAATCGTATCTTACCTTTGCTCTATACCATTACTTGGCTGTGCAGCAGCGCAGGAAGCTTCAGGTCGTAGGTCTGGATTTGAAGGCAGATGTGATCGAGCATTGCAGCCAAATCGGCAAGAATCTGGGCTATACTGGGCTGAAATTTCTGGTAGGGGACATTGCAGAATACAATGAGCTTGAACAGGTGGATATGGTCGTTACACTTCATGCCTGCGATACAGCAACAGATGCTGCTCTTGAGAAGGCGGTGCGCTGGGGCGCATCCGTAATATTATCAGTTCCGTGCTGTCAGCATGAGCTGTTTGCTCAGATGGAGGCAAATGTCATGAATCCTTTATTATCACACGGGATTCTCAAGGAACGGTTTGCTGCCCTTGCTACAGATGCCATTCGTGCCAAGCTGCTTGATATTATGGGCTACCGTACACAGCTGCTGGAATTCATCGATATGGAGCATACACCCAAGAATATTCTGATTCGCGCTGTAAAGGGAAATGCTGGAGATACAGATCAGTTGTGGAATGAGTATACGGCATATCGTGATTTCTTGCATGTTAATCCTTACTTGGAAAGAGCATGCGCAGATCGGTTACCGGTGGGAGCAGCAAAGTAAGGGGATCTTGTCCTCTCCAATTGTAATCTCACAACCTACCTGCCATATGTTTCAAAAGTCCAGCCCGGAAGGGTTGGGCTTTTTTGGGTTAGGCAATAGTAATAGGAGAACATTCCAGTGAATGAATTCTAGTAGAAAAGGGAGCTTCCTTAAATGCAGCATACAGATTCAATACGAACGAGCAAATCGGATAAAGGGTTGGCCATTCATGCCTTAGATTCAATCGGACTGCTCGTTACGGCAGTGCTCGTGTATGCTTGTCTGCATCAGGGGTTGTTCTTCTCTTTCACATGGGAAGGGATCAGCGTCTGGTTCCCGGCTGTGCTGCTTGGATTGTGGCTGTTCACCATTAATACGTCTTCAAATTCAGCAAAAATAATGTACAATCATACACCCCTTGTTTTGATACCGCTGCTCATCGCATTGATCTATGCGTGGCACCTGCTCTTTGGAAATCCGGTAAGCCTCAATGGAACAAGAGACAGCCTCATGCAATTTTTTGTCATTAGTGTGTTCGCCGCAGGCTGCTGTATTCTTGGACATTCTATAAGAGGAAAAAAGTGGATCTCTGCAGGCTTTCAGCTGATGGGCTGGCTGATGACGCTAAGCGGATTACTGGCCGTATGCGGTCTGCTTGTCCTTCCTAATGCAGTAATGCGGACGGATGATCCTCTGCTGAGTGCCTATGGTGCCAGACTTGCGGGCTTGGTCGAATACCCTAACGCGTACGGCGTGCTGGTCGGGATGTTCTTCTTGGAGCGGCTGGCTTCAGCCGCTTCGGCATGCTCCAGCTCCCCGGCAGGCGAGCTGAGGAAGGTGGCAGAAACGGCCCTCGGCCTGTTCCCAGCTGCGACCGCGCTCCTCATCAGCGAGTCGCGCGGAGCATGGCTCGCGCTGCTGCTGAGCGCACTCGCACTGCTCCTGCTTCAGCGGCAAGGCAGGCGCCTGCCGCTGCTCTGTGCGAGTGCGCCGCCGCTCTTATGCGCCGCGCTCGCACATCACGCCCTTGCCGGCGCTGCACTCGCGCCGGCTCCACTCCCCGGCCTCATGCTGCTGGCCGGGGGCGAGATCGCAGCGCTCGTATTCGCGCTGCTGCTCCATGCCCTGCTGGCACGCGGACACCGCGTGGCTGCCGCGTGCGTGGCCCTTGCTGCACTGACGGGTGCAGCGGGGCTGGTGTACCATACCGCCATCAGCAGAATCACCTCCGGCGCAACTTGGTTTGCGAGGGAGGCGATGTGGCGTGATGCGGTGCTATATGGTGTGCGCTCCCCTTGGCTTGGGCATGGCGGGGACGCATGGAAGCATGCGGTATATACGGTCCAATCCTCACCGTATATTGGCACAGAAGTGCACAGCGGATATCTGGATCTATTCCTCGATACCGGTGTCATGGGGCTTATGCTCATGCTGCTCCTATTCGCTTACATCCTGCGCCTGCTGTTACGTCATAGTCGGGAGACCATTCCCGTGTGCTTGATTGTCATGCTTCATGGCGCAGTCGATTTCGACTTCAGCTATCCTTTATTTTGGATGCTGCTTGTATTAATCGCAGCCTGGAAGCTGCCGGTGGAGCGCTTGTAGTCACTAGCCGAACATCTTGCATCGCTATTTTGTACCGGGCGGGTATCTTGTTTGTTGAGCCTAGCGGATGGAGAGAAGAAATTGGCATAGTCTGGGCCGCTCTACATAAGTTCTAACCGCCGTAAGCGTCTCGGAAGGCGCTGGACAGCTTGGCAGCAGGCACGTTCCACAGCTCGGACAGCTCGGGAAGCACCTCGGTGTCCCACCAGTCGCACTGGGCTTTGCGATTATCCTGATGCTCTGTAACCCAGAGCAGGTTTGCGATGACCTTGCGGTAATACAGGTCCTCTCCTTGCGATACTAAATCCGGGGCAATATACAGCTTCATCCGTTTTACAGTCCGGTACAGCTCCTTGCTGCAGGCACGTCTTATTTTTCTTGCGGACGGAAGCTTGGGTGCCGGTCCCTTGGAGAATGGGGCTGTCTGCTTGCCGTAGCGGGAATGCTCTTTCATGCTGATCGACCTCCTCTTTAGGTACCATATGCGGATGAGGGAAGGGCGGATACACTTTTGACCATTCTCAAGCACAGGGCATAGCTGCGGATTCCGGTAGACTTTCTCCCAGCCGAAAAATCAGCTATTATTGAAGATGGAGCTGCAATAAGAGGCAACGTTGTGATGCAGGATAACAGCTTGACCTTGTTTTCCTATCATTCCTGGCAGCTGCTGTTTGTTAAGAGCCGAATTAGTTTATATGTAATCAATAATTCAAATCATGCTAATACGGGAAAGGAAGTGCTTTTCATGGCTCCTAATTTATCACACAAGTTCGGTAAAGGATTGTCCCCCCAAGAATTTATAGAGGGTATGACACAGAATAAAGAAGCTTTTCTAGATTGGTATAACCGTTTCGAGTGGACGAACGAAGAAGATAAATCCTTCTTTGACAGCTTGAAATACCGTGATGACCTGCGAGCAGTCATTATCGCTGCAGATTGGTGCGGTGATGTCGTTCGAAATATTCCTGTCGTGCTCCGGGCATTGGAAACGACGGATATGCCGGTAGACATGCTCATTATGGAGCACCATCTGGAGATCATGGATCAGTTCCTGACCATGGGTGGACGTTCGATTCCAGTCGTTATTTTTACAGACTCGGGCGGTGCTGTTCTGGGAACCTGGGGCCCACGTCCTGAGCATGTCCAGGAGGCAATGGTTACCTTCAAGGAGAATAATCCAGACCGCGAGGCTGCGGATTATCAAAATAATCTGGCAGAGACGCGTCAGGAGATTAAACGACGTTATGGGGAGGGAACGGAATATCAAGCAGTCATCGTCAAGGAGCTGCATGAGTTGATATCCGGTTTTTAGAATGCTGAACATACGAACTTTCAGTCTAGGTCCCCTGCAAACCAATGCCTATTTGGTGCAGGGAGAAGACAGCGGCAAGGCTTTTATCATTGACCCGGGGATGAATCCGGCTTCTCTGATCAGAGCAATCGAAGATTTGGAGATTGAGGCTATTATATTGACCCATGCTCATTTTGATCATATTGGCGGTGTCGAGGAGATACGCAAGCTGAAAGGCTGTCCGGTATATGTGCATACCGCTGAGGCCGAATGGCTTACGTCGGCAAAGTGGAACGGTTCACTGCGCTGGCCGGAGCTTGGCGGAGAGATTACGGCGAGTCCGGCGGAATATGATCTTGCAGCGGGTATGAAGCTGGAGCTTGTAGGACAGACCTTTCACGTGTATCATACACCTGGGCATTCACCAGGAAGCGTGAGTCTCTTATGCGGTAAGGATCTGTTTGCTGGTGATGTTCTGTTCAGAGCCGGCGTAGGAAGAACCGATCTGCCAGGCGGAAGCGAGCGGGACCTGATTCACTCCATCCAGAATACACTTTATACATTGGAAGATGATGTTAAGGTGTATCCAGGCCACGGCCCAAGGACGACGATTGGTTTTGAGAAACAAAATAATCCTTATGTTCGTCCTGGACGTTAATTTGGGACATCCTGTCGATAAATGCTTCAAAATATATAGACAAATTTTTTATTATTGGTTACAATTATCTTTATTGAAACACCCACTAACTTTGCAAAGCACGCAGACTGCGGACGAGTCCCGGTTTGCGTTCTTTTTATTTTGTGTGCATTTTCAGCCCATTCTTTCCATAGACAGCATTCTTTATTTTTAGTAGACTAGACAGACAATAACAATCAGGAGGTAGACGATGCTACAATTAGGGGAGAAAATTATCATCGTCGCGGACGCCTTTGAGCAGAATCTTCCTGTAGGGGAGTATGGTTATGTGATCGCATATGACCGGAACCCGGATAACGCTTTTGACTATGTGATTCGTGTACCTCAGGTAAACCGCAATTATTTCGTACCTACCGGCGATGTCGAGCCGGAAGCTTTGATCTTGAGGCAGGAGGCGGAGCGAGTCGAGCGGGAAGCTCTGATTGATTACGCTCTGGCGACACATAACGAAAGACTGTTTCGTCAGCTTATGAATGGCGACAAAGTGGAACTCGTGGAAGAGGAAGAGGCCGCAAGCGAACCGATGTCAACAGCAGATTTTATAAAACAAGTCAATCTTCGTGCGTGGATTTGAATGATAAGGGTCGGCATTTGCCGGCTCTTTTTTGTATTCTTGGAATTGATAGGCGTATTGGGTATAATCGGGTAACACTTGTATTTTCATTTGATTCACCGCATGGACGTGTTAAAATGGACACAATATGACTAGTATAGGTATTTTTAGAGGGAGGATTTGAAGGCATGAGTATTACGAAGCAGGATGTGCAGCATGTGGCCAAGCTGGCCCGTCTTAATCTCAGCGAGGCAGAAGAAGCGCAGATGACGGAGCAGCTGAATGCCATTTTACAATATGCAGAGAAGCTGAACGAGCTTGATACAGAAGGTGTGGAACCAACTACGCACGTGCTTCATGTATCGAATGTAATGCGTGAAGATGAGGTTCGGGAGAGCCTGCCGATTGAAAAAGTAATGCTGAACGCGCCTGATGAGGAAGATGGCCAGATCAGAGTGCCGGCTGTACTTGAATAAGCTATTTTTTAGGGAGGTTAATAATCTTGAGTTTGCTTAAACTTACACTACCTGAGATACATAATAAGCTGCATGCCAAAGAGATCTCGGTTTCCGAGCTGACTGCAGCATCTTATGCAAGAATAGGACAAGTTGAGGAGCAGGTACGTGCGTATCTCACCCTTGATGAGGAAGGAGCAATGGAGGCTGCAAGAAGGCTGGATGACAAGCTTGTATCAGGCGAAGCCCGCGGACTCCTATTTGGCCTGCCTGCAGGAATCAAGGACAATATTTCGACAGAGGGACTTCGTACAACCTGTGCAAGTCAGTTCCTATCGAACTTTACTCCCGTTTATGATGCGACTGTCGTTAAGAAGCTGAAGGCAGCGGATATCGTAACACTTGGCAAGCTGAACATGGACGAGTTTGCGATGGGCGGCTCGAACGAGAACTCAAGCTTCTATCCGGTGCGTAATCCATGGGATCTGGATCGGGTGCCCGGGGGCTCCAGCGGGGGTTCAGCTGCGGCAGTGGCAGCAGGAGAAGCCTACTTCACACTCGGCTCCGACACGGGCGGTTCGATTCGCCAGCCTGCCTCTTATTGCGGCGTAGTCGGTTTGAAACCGACTTATGGTCGTGTTTCCCGTTTCGGCTTAGTTGCATTTGCTTCTTCCCTCGATCAGATCGGTCCGGTTACGAAGAATGTCGAGGATTCTGCTTATGTGCTTCAAGCGATATCCGGATATGATTCCATGGATTCGACATCAGCCAATGTCGAAGTTCCTGATTTTCTGAGCAGCTTAACCGGAGATGTGAAAGGTCTGCGGATCGGGGTTCCTAAGGAATATATCGGCGAAGGCGTAGATCCTTCCGTGAAAGAGACGGTAATGTCTGCGCTTAAAGTCCTCGAAGGACTTGGAGCAACTTGGGAAGAGGTATCTCTTCCGCATACAGAGTATGCTGTAGCCAGCTATTACTTGCTAGCTTCCTCTGAAGCATCTTCTAATCTTGCCAGATTTGATGGCGTTCGTTATGGCGTTCGTGCCGACAACCCTGACAATTTGCTTGATCTGTATCATAAATCCCGCAGTGAGGGCTTCGGCAGTGAAGTGAAACGCCGGATTATGCTCGGGACATACGCACTCAGCTCAGGCTATTATGATGCCTATTACTTGAAGGCTCAAAAAGTCCGCACGCTGATTAAGAATGATTTTGACGAAGTGTTTAAGAACTATGATGTCATTATTGGACCAACAGCGCCTACGACAGCATTCAAGCTCGGTTCTCAAGTAGACAATCCGCTGACGATGTATCTGAACGATATCCTTACGATTCCTGTCAGCCTTGCAGGTGTGCCTGCGATTAGCATTCCTTGCGGTTTTGCTGATGGAATGCCTGTCGGAATGCAAATTATCGGCAAGGCTTTTGATGAAGCGACCGTTCTTCGTGTTGCCCATGCATTTGAGCAGCATACGGAATATCACAAACAGCAGCCACAGCTATAGGGCCTAAAGGAAAGAGAGGGAGAATGAATCATGTCAACATCCAAGTACGAGACAGTCATCGGGCTTGAAGTCCATGTAGAGCTGCATACCAAATCTAAAATTTTCTGCGGCTGCTCCACGGAGTTTGGTGCACCGCCGAATACACATACATGTCCGATCTGCCTGGGACATCCCGGGGTTCTTCCGGTGCTGAACCGTCAGGCGGTCGAATACGCGATGAAAGCAGCCATGGCTCTGAACTGTACGATCGCAGATATAAGCAAATTTGACCGCAAGAACTATTTTTATCCTGATTCGCCTAAGGCCTATCAGATCTCTCAATATGATCAGCCTGTTGGAGAGAATGGCTGGATAGATATTGAAGTGAACGGAGAAACCAAGCGTATCGGAATCACACGTCTCCATCTGGAGGAGGATGCGGGTAAGCTGACTCATATGGATGGCGGTTATGGTACACTTGCGGACTATAATAGAGTAGGTACGCCACTGGTTGAGATTGTATCAGAACCAGAAATTTCTTCGCCGGAAGAAGCGCGTGCTTATTTGGAGAAGATCCGTTCCATCATGCAATACTGTGATGTATCCGATGTGAAGATGGAGGAAGGGTCCCTGCGCTGTGATGCCAATATCAGCTTGCGTCCATACGGACAGAAAGAGTTCGGTACCAAAGCTGAGCTGAAGAATATGAACTCCTTCCGTGGTGTACAGCGCGGTCTTGAATATGAGGAGTACCGCCAGGCTGAGCTGTTGAATGACGGAGACGAGGTCGTTCAGGAAACTCGCCGCTGGGATGAGTCGCAGGGCAAGACACTGTCCATGCGCAGCAAGGAAGAGGCTCATGATTATCGCTACTTCCCAGACCCAGACCTTGTCACACTTCATATTGATCAGGAATGGAAGGATCGGGTAAAGGCTACGATTCCAGAGCTTCCTGATGAGCGTAAAGCGCGTTACACGGCAGAGTACGGCCTGCCTTCCTATGATGCCGATGTCATTACAGCTTCCAAAGCGGTAGCTGATCTGTTCGAAGAGAGTCTTAAGCACACTTCGGACGCCAAAGCCGTATCCAACTGGATTATGGGAGATCTCCTTGGCTATCTGAACAGTGAGAATCAGGAGCTGTCAGCGGTTCCGATCACGGGTGAAGGTCTTGGCGAAATGATTGGATTGATTGAGAAAGGCACAATCAGCTCGAAGATCGCGAAGACCGTATTCAAGGAAATGCTTGTGAGCGGCAAGAAGCCGCAGCAGATTGTTGAGGAGAAAGGTCTTGTCCAGATCAGTGATGAGGGAGCCATTCTTGGCATTGTTGAGCAAGTCGTTGCTGCGAACCCCCAATCGGTTGAGGACTACAAAGCAGGTAAGCAAAAAGCAATCGGCTTCCTTGTGGGTCAAGTAATGAAGGAAAGTAAAGGCAAGGCGAATCCGGGTATGGTAAACAAGCTGCTTGCTGATGTCTTGAACCGGTAGTATCCTTTAAGTATAGATTTAAGATCGTTGAACACGGAAGCTCGTCCATTGCGGCGGGCTTCTTTTTGAATTAGGGGGCTGGTTAGGGAAATGATACTAAATATTTCTTTGCAAGACAGGGACCTGATGCTGGAAGTATGGAAACTGCAGCAGATGGCGTATCGCTTGGAGGCCGAGCTGATCGGCTTTCATGACATTCCACCACTGCTTGATACCATTGACAGTCTTCAGGAATGCGGAGAGACGTTTTATGGGTATATAAATGAAGATATGGAGCTTATCGGGGCGATTTCGGTGGAGCAGGAATGGGAAGACAGCCTGACGATCTCAAGAATGATGGTTCATCCGAATCATTTTCGAAGAGGTGTTGCCGGTCAGCTTATTCAGCATGTGCTGGATCAGTATTCAGAAGTGCGTAAATTTATTGTGTCGACAGGCATGAAGAATACACCTGCTGTAATGCTGTATCAAAAGTATGGCTTCGAGCCGGTACAGAGCTGTGAGATTGCGCCGAATGTGGAATTAACGACGTTCCATTTGAATAGGATGTACGATCGTTCTTAATTCAGACAGGATTGACGGAAGGAGAGATGCAAATGAACGATCCTTGGTATATCAGTGAATGGAGCATACTTCTTAGATTGCTCCTTGCCATGCTTATGGGAGGGCTTATCGGACTTGAACGCGAGCGCTCCAACCATGCGGCAGGCTTCAGAACTCATATTTTGGTATGTTTGGGTTCATCATTAATTATGATCTTATCGGTCTATGGCTTTGGTGATTTTGTAAATGAGGTTAATGTTCGTATGGACCCTGCACGTTTGGCGGCAGCCGTTATTACCGGCGTGGGCTTTCTGGGAGCAGGAACGATCCTGTTTACGGGTAAATCCATCACTGGGCTTACGACGGCAGCTTCGATATGGGTAGTCGCAGCCATAGGTCTTGCTGTAGGGGCAGGCTTCTATTTTGCCGCTGTAATATCAACGCTGCTGGTACTTCTGAACCTGTGGGTATTTAATAAAGTTGAACGCCGATACCTTAAAACTAACAAGCAGCACTTAATAACACTAAGCGGAGACTCATCTCCCAATCTGATTGAGAAGATTTCCGCCTTTATGGAGGCTGAGAAGATTATTATACGGAAAATGACGGTGAGTGATCTGGAAGTGGGTCCTCCCGGCTATCGATCTGAATTGAATCTTCATGTGGAAGTATCCCTGCACGTACTTGTTCCTAACAATTTTAGTACCGTGGATCTGGTTACCAAGCTGCAGAGCTGTCATCAGTTCAGGTCCATATCAGTGGAATAAACAAATTTTTGACACTTTACTTTTCGTTACTTGAGAAGTAAGGTGTCTTTTTGTAGACAAAATATATTTGGAATTTGGAAGTTTGTGCTGCAAACAACATAAGCTTTCCAGTTACTATAGAAGAAGAATAGGGTAGTATCAAAAGAAAAGCAGATTATGCGATTGTTCTATTGGAGGTGAGCACCTTAAATGCAGATGAATATCGATCCGAACCCGAAGCGTCCAAAAAGGCGGCTCCAGCGTAACTGGCACAAGTTTATTGCAGGTTTATTGTCTGCGTTGTTCCCTGGCTTGGGTCATATTTATTTGGGTTTGTACATTAAAGGCCTCACTTTTATTTTCTTGTTGCTGCTGGATTTAACGGCCTTATTATACTTCTCGTCGATTGGGATTCAGATCAATGTTCCGTTAATTATTTTATTGTCGCTCGTCATACCCGTCATTTATTTCATCAATATTTATGATGTTCTGCAATTAGCAGATTGGGTGCTTATGAAGAAACGCCGTATACAAACAGCGGGGGAGCCAAGTGAGGACTCGTCGATATTGCGTCCAGGCATCGGTTTTATGGGATGGGAGCGAGGCTTATCCTTTGGTATGCTGCTGATCTTTGGCGGTGGATTAATGGTACTGTTTGTACAGAAACCACGCTGGCTTGAATTGTATTTGGCCCAGTATGGGTTATATGCTGTAGGCGCTGCCCTTGTTATCGCAGGGTTATTATTGTTAAATCGAGAACTGATATTGTCCTTAACTTTTAAGAAACGTCGTATGAATAAGAGTGCAGGCTCTTACTTAAAAATAAGAATTGGGAGATATACAGCATCGATCCTTCTCATTGTCGTTGGCATTCTGCTCATAATAGACAAGGTCTATCAGACCGAGTATGTTTTCAGCCTAGTTAACTATTGGCCGTTTATTCTGGTCATTTGGGGGATTGAGTTTATTATCGCCTTCCTGCTCAATCAAGTATTACGGCCCAAGGCAAAAAGGAAATCACGCTACAGATTCAGACCCGATTTTAAAGGCATATTATCGGCAAGTGTTATGATCTGCTGTATTTTTATTGTGACTCAGCAGGATCATTACGCACATCTGTGGAACCGAGTGAGTCTCAATTTAAGTGCCGCTTCGCTGGATTACAGTGAGGCAGCTGACAACCAAATTGAAAAAGAAATGATTTCTATTCCAGTTGAAATGGAAACAGGTGCCGTTGTCGTTGAAAATGTGAATGGTGACATTCGAATTAACCGGGGCGATGTAGAGTCGGTCGTCGTCAAGACGATTGCATGGGTGGATCAAGTAGAGCCTGTTGAAGCCCAGGCCATTGCAGATGCATCCGAGATTAATACCCAAGAAGGGAAAACGATCCAAATTGCCGCCGACCCTCAAGGGTATGGGAGTGAATCTAAACGCCAGCCTAGAATGAATCTGACCATAACGATCCCGGATGACCGGCGCTTTGATCTTCAAGTGAGAACCTCTAATGGCTCTGTATATCTTGACCGGCCAGAGGCAATTAGCAGCATTGATGTCGAGAGCGGGAATGGAAAGATCTATATTCATAATGCGATTGGAGATGTTCAAGCTAAGACCCTTAATGGGAATATATCGGTAGCTGATGTAATCGGAAGTGCAGTACTGAATACCAATCGCGGGGATCTTCGAGCAGAGGGAGTGACAGGCAGTGTAGATCTTACAACGCTTGTCGGACGAATACAGGCCTCAGATATAGTTGGGGATATTACAGGCAGCACACGCAACGGGAATATTACCGTAAATGAACCGGTAGCTAAGTTAAGATTAGAGACACTGAACGGAGCGGTTCAAGTCCATACGAATCAGATCGGCGGAGACTGGGACATTTATAGTGCTGTCGGCGATATTTTGTTAACCATTCCTGAGACAGGAGATTACGAAGTATCGGGCTCAAGCACTTACGGTAATCTTAACGTCGAACTTCCCTATACGATTGAGAATAGGATGATTACAGGCGTCTCAGGTACAGGAGAGCATAAGGTTCAAGTAGAGGGTAATAGTGATATAACAATCCAGCGCTCCACATTGGAGGATGAGACCAGCCGGGAGAACACGGAGACGAATCGGACGAATCAAATGCTGCAATGATCACTTGTTTTATTAGAATTTCATTAAAGATTCCCTGAATTGCTGGCCTTACATGCGTTGACAACAATTAGAATTAAACTTTACAATATATTTGTGTGATGAAGGTTACTGTAATTTTTGTGTTTTTATGAGACTATCTATTTTCTTTTTATAGGCGCATGATTAAAGGTAAGGCGGTGGGCCATATGTCAACACGTGTCCAACATGCATTAGAACAATTAAAAACGACCGGTGTTCGTATAACGCCTCAGCGCCATGCGATACTGAATTATCTGATGGAATCCATGGGACATCCAACAGCTGATGAGATTTATCGAGCTCTTGAGCCTCAGTTTCCAAGCATGAGCGTAGCGACCGTATATAATAATTTGAAGATGTTTACAAATGCCGGTATGGTACGAGAGCTGGCGTATGGTGATAATGCGAGCAGGTTTGATGCCAATGTCACAGACCATTATCATATTATTTGTGAAGCTTGCGGAACCATTCGGGATTTCAATTATCCTTCGCTTGCTGATGTGGAAGAACGAGCCGGGCTGGATACAGGTTTTCAGGTAAACGGCTTACGGTTGGAATTGTACGGTGTATGCGAGAGTTGCAGGCCATCGTAAAAGGTGTATACAATAAGCGTGAGAAATTCCTTTAATGGGAGTATCTCACGCTTTTTAAATTTTTGGGGATCGGCGGCTAACGGCTATGAATTAGTTAAGAAGCAATTGCTATAGGATGGGGGAGCATCAAGTTGGCAAAAGGTTATCGCAAAAAGAGAAGGCGAAAGCCCAGTTTTACTAAAAGAATCGCAGCTATCGGATTTATTGGCGTAGGTATCTATTTATTGATCACGACATTTAATCCACAAAATATATATGAAGACGCAGACTGGAGAGGTTTTACGAAACCGATCTTTGTACATGGAGAGCTGATGGATTATGAAGCTGTAGGCTCGGGCGAGAGCTTGCAGCTCCCGCTTCCTGTTTTACAGGAGGCTGTCGATCCGGCAATGCGATATGAAGATGGGGATGGCGCGATTATATTAACTTCACCGGATAAAGTATTGAGACTGCATGTCGGTAAAGAGGAAGCAGAGCTGAATACGAAGGAATATGAGCTTCATACGGCACCTTTTGAAGAACAGGGAATACCTTATGTACCGTTGCAGGCAGTAAAAGAAGTGTATGGCGTTACCGTACACGAAGATATGGAGACCGGTGCTGTGCTTCTAATGAACGCAGGCGAAGTGATTCAATACGGTTCAGCAGCAGGGAAAGATCCTGAGCAGGAAATTCCGCTCTATAAAGAGCCAGATAACAGCTCCGCTATCACCGCGCAGATGCATCCAGGGGATCGGGTGAGGATTTGGTCCTCGAACGAAGACTGGCATTATGTTCAAATGGATGATGGTTATGCGGGGTATACAACTGCTGGCAAAATAAAGCCGACAGAAAAGGTGACAGTTCCGGCACTTGAATCAGTACCCACCGCAGCCGAACAGCGTTGGAAGGGGAAGACAATTAATCTGGCATGGGAAGCCGTATACAATAGAGCAGCTGATCCGGCCAACCTGCAGACGATGAAGGGCGTCAATGTGGTGAGTCCGACATGGTTTGATATTACTGATGGCAATGGCTTGGTGGAGAGCAAAGGTGATCTGGAATACGTTCATAAGGCCAAGGAGCTGGGGATGGAAGTATGGGGACTGCTCAGCAATAGCTTTGATCCGGATATGACTGCAGAAGCACTCTCTACTTATGATCGACGAACGGCTATTATCCAGAAGATGATCGAATATGCTGCTGCCTATCAGCTCGACGGGATTAATATAGATTTCGAGAATGTGTATACAGAGGATGGGCCGTTGGTGACTCAGTTCATGAGAGAGCTCCGTCCTTACGCCAAGCAGAATGACCTCGTGTTGTCGATTGCCGTTACACCGAAGTCAAACAGTGAGATGTGGTCCTTATTTTTAGATCGCAGGGCATTAGGCGAAATTGCAGATTACATGATGGTCATGACTTATGATGAACACTGGGCATCGAGCCCGACGGCGGGATCTGTTGCATCGTTGCCATGGGTGACCGCGGCGATGAACAAGATCATGGTAGAAGATGAAGTGCCAGCGGACAAGCTGCTGCTGGGTATTCCATCCTATACAAGAGTATGGTCTATACAGGAATCAGGAGAGGACAGCGGGATTACTTCCAAGGCCATTGGGATGGACTCAGCTCAG